>JBBQDK010000015.1:0-29532 GCA_038319625.1 Gammaproteobacteria bacterium | reverse complement strand
GGTCGGGTGCAACAGAATACCGAGCCGGCGGCGGTCCAGGATCGCAGACTGATGTTTGGCGTGTCGCTTTGTCATTGGTGGCAGCAGTCACTACGGAGATGTTGTGAATTATGCGGTTTCATAACCGATGTAGGGGCGGGTCCCGGACCCGCCCCTACGTGTATCGGGCGTCACTGAGTGCCATCCGGCGCAGCATGCTCTCAGCCTACCTTGCCCTGCCGCATCACTCCGCCCTGCGTGGGCGCGCCGCTACCATGCGCGAACACCAGCGACAAGTAGTCAGGAGGTTCGGTACCGATGAGCTGATAAAGATTGGCGAGTTGCAGTCGGAACAGGCTTTCGAAGTCACTGACCGTCGAGGCCGGATTGTAATCGCCGAACCACCAGAACCAATCAGAGCCCTCGCAGATTGCCATCTGCTGCTCGGCGACGACCAGTTGTTTCTCATTAAGCTTACCGGCGGCAACTGCCTGGTCGAAAGCACGCTTGGCTTCGCCGAGCATGTCCCAGGCACGGTTTTTATCGGGATCACCCACCCAGGTGGAGAATGTGCCGTATACCCAACTGCCCGCGACCACGTGTGGCAAGGGTGTCATTTTTTCCGGTTCTCTCAGGCAATCGGAGAAGGTCGTCAGCTCGATATCCGGATGCGCCGCGAGACGCTCATACAGTGCGCGCAAAAAATAGTAGCCGTTTTCCGGATAGTATTCCCAGGCATTCTCGCCATCGAGCACGACGGAAACTACGCTGTCCGGACGGTCGCGACACGCCTCGGCGATGTTTTCCAGATTATTAATAAAATTACTCACGGCATCGTCTGCGTGCCATGAGGCGTAGGCGAAGCCAATCATGTCGGACAGCCCGTCATCGCGGAAGAAACTCGCCAGCTTGCCTTTGTCACGTCGATACGGCTGGTAGAGATATTGCTCGCGCGGCAGCCCGGACAAGGCCGGCGTCTGCGCAACGCTGTTGCCGAGCACGCTCTCGCCACTCGCCGCCCAGCGAAAGCCGGCATCTTCCAGCATCTTGAGGGTAGCGTCGCTGACACTGCCTTCGGAAGGCCAGCAGCCCTGGGGCGTGAAACCGAAAAAGCGCCGGAAGGTGTTGAGGCCTTCCTGGATATGCCAGCGGGTACGCTCAGCGCCTGCCGGGTACTGCACCAGCAGCGGCAGACTCACATCGGGCCAGGCTTCCTTGGCGCTCTGCATATCGAGCAGCAACGGAATGATGGGATGTGCGTACGGTGTTACCGATAACTCGATCTGGCCACGCTCGGCAAGTAAGCGGTAACGCTCGATCACACCGGACAGCAGTTCACCGATAATCTCCAGCAGCACTCGCCGGTCGTGCAACGTGTAGCCATTGCCCTTGTCCATGAGCTGCTGGACGCGGTCATCCTCGCGACGGACCGTCTCGCCCAGCCAGGCAAGGTGATACCAGACCAGAATATCCGCCAGAAACTGCTCGTCTACATAGAGCATCGATTCCGGATTCTGTTCCAGCCAATCCGCCATCTCGGCGAGACGCTGATAGGGCGGGAAACGGTCAATCAAACGCAATCGGTTGGCACGCAGGCAATGGCGGATCAATGTCAGGCGTGCTTCAGTGCTGGCGGGCAGTACCGGCTTGTCGAGCTGTGCCAGCAAGGGATCGCGGATCGGCGTGCTGTCTTTGAGCGAACCCTGCACCTGATCGGCGTAGTCGGCGATCTGCTCGAGCAGCGTGGGAGCAAAATTAAATACCGCTCGCGCCCCCGGCACCGCCTCCAAGTGCGCGGCCATGTCGACGTAATCCTTGATGGCGTGCAGGTAGGTCCAGGGCAGTTGATATTCGCCGCTGATCAGGTCACGGTAAAACGGTTGGTGCATGTGCCAGCACAATACAACCTTCAGGTGCGGTTTAGCGGACATGATGCAGATCTGAGCCCAGCATCTCTGGCGTTACCAACACGATACCGGCGGGTGTGATATGAAAGCGCTTGGCGTCCTCGACCGGATCGACGCCGATCCGGGTACCGTCGGGAATCTCGCAGCCCTTGTCGATCACCGCGCGATGAATGCGGCAGTTCTGGCCGATGTCCACATCGGGCAGCACCACGGTATCGGTGACCTGTGCGAAGTTGTGTACCTTGACGTTGGAGAACAGCAGCGAGTGGCGTACGGTGCTGCCCGAGATCACGCAGCCGCCGGAGACCATCGAGTCTACCGCCATGCCACGCCGGCCTTCGTCGTCGAATACGAATTTCGCGGGCGGCAACTGCTGCTGATAGGTCCAGATCGGCCAATCCTCATCGTAGAGATTCAATTCCGGCGTAACGCCGATCAGTTCCAGGTTGGCTTCCCAGAAGGCATCAACGGTACCGACATCGCGCCAGTAGGCCTGCTTGCCGCTTTGCACGTCGCGGAACGGGTGAGTGATGACACGGTATTTGCCGATGACCGCAGGAATAATGTCCTTGCCGAAATCATGCGAGGAATACGGCATGTCGGCATCCTTGATGAGTTGCTCATACAGAAAGGATGTGTTGAACACGTAGATACCCATCGAAACCAACGCTACATCGGTGCGGCCCGGCAGCGGCTCCGGATTCTCCGGTTTCTCGCTGAAGCTCACCACCCGTCCATCGGCATCGAGATTCATCACGCCAAATGCCTTGGCCATTTCCAGTGAAACTTCGAGGCAGCCCACGGTCATGTCGGCGCCCTGCTCCACGTGATGGGCGATCATCGGACCGTAGTCCATCTTGTAGATATGGTCGCCGGCCAGGATCAGTACATAGCTCGGAGCATGATTGCGGATGATATCGAGATTCTGGTAGACGGCATCGGCCGTGCCCGCGTACCACGAGGCCTCGATGCGTTGCTGCGCCGGCATCAGTTCGACGAATTCGCCGAACTCACCGCGTAGGAAACCCCAGCCCTGCTGGATGTGACGAATCAGGGAATGCGCCTTGTATTGTGTCAGCACCGCGATGCGGCGGATGCCTGAATTGATACAGTTGGAGAGCGGGAAATCGATGATGCGGAACTTGCCGCCGAAAGGAACACCCGGCTTGGCTCGCCACAGGGTGAGCTGTTTGAGACGCGAGCCACGGCCACCGGCCAGAATCAGTGCCAGGGTATCGCGGGTCAATCGGCTGACGAAACGTGGTGCGGTACTGATATTCACGGTATGTTCCTGCGTGTCACCACTTACCTGCTTGTTTGTGACCGGAAAAAAACGCTGGCGCGAGTTGGGCGAGCGCGCGTATGGTACCATTCAATAGCAGTGATAAAGGATATCACATCGTCACCGGAGCGCAGCCATCATGAGCAAAACACGGCACAGCGACATTCCTTTGACACCGACCTCTCGATCCGGTCAACCGGCATTGCCCGCGGATTTGCTCGCGATCATCGAGGCGTGTCACCACGATCCGTTCGCCGTCCTCGGCCTGCATGCCGACGCCGGCTCTTCCCTGTTGCGCGTCTTCATACCCGGTGCGCGGCGCGTCAGCGTCGATGCCACCGGCATCGAACTGCAACGCGTGCCGGGCACCGATGTCTTTGAATGGCACGGTGTCGAGGCCTTTCCAGAACGTTACCGTCTCAATTGGGAAGACCGTGACGGTCAGGCGCGCAGCGCGCACGATCCCTACTGCTTCCCGCAACAGCTGTCCGATTTCGATCTGCACCTGTTCAGCGAAGGCAAGCACTGGCATGCGCAGCGCTTCCTCGGCGCGCATTATCATATCGCCGACGGCGTGCCTGGTATTCTGTTCGCGGTCTGGGCACCGAACGCCGGACGCGTCAGCGTGGCCGGCGATTTCAATCAATGGGACGGCCGCGCACACCCGATGCGCATCCGCGGTGGCGCCGGCGTGTGGGAATTGTTCATCCCCGACCTCGCACCCGGTGCACTGTACAAGTTCGAGATCCGCAACCGCGACAGCGGCCAGATCCTGCTCAAGGCCGATCCCTACGGCCGGCACTTTGAGGTACGTCCCAGCACCGCGTCGATCGTCGACGCACCCAGCACCTATACCTGGCGCGACCATGACTGGATAACGCACCGCGCGCAGGCGGATTGGCAGCATGCACCCTGCACGGTCTACGAAGTGCACCTCGGTTCCTGGCGACGCACCCCGGACGGCGGCTTCCTGAACTACTGCGAACTGGCCGAGAGCCTGGTCGAATACGTCAGCGCACAGGGCTTCACTCACATCGAACTGCTGCCGGTCACCGAACACCCGCTGGACGCCTCATGGGGCTACCAGGCCATCGGCAATTACGCACCCACCAGCCGTCACGGCACGGCCGACGAGTTCCGTTACTTCGTCGACCTGTGCCATCAGCACAACATCGGCGTTCTGCTCGACTGGGTGCCCGCACATTTCCCCAAGGACGCGCACGGCCTGGCACGCTTCGACGGCAGCGCGCTGTACGAACACGAAGACCCGCGCCGCGGCGAACACCGCGACTGGGGCACGCTGATCTATAATTACGGTCGCAACGAAGTTAAAAATTATTTGCTCTCGAACGCACTCTACTGGCTGGAGGAGTTTCACATCGACGGACTGCGCGTCGATGCTGTCGCCTCGATGCTCTACCTCGATTACTCGCGTAATGCGGGCGACTGGCTGCCGAATATCTATGGCGGCAATGAAAACCTGGAAGCCATCGATTTCCTGCGCGAAATGAACACCGTGACACTCGGCCAGCAGCCCGGCACATTGATGATCGCCGAGGAATCCACCTCCTGGCCGCAGGTAACGCGCCCAACCTGGCTGGGTGGCCTGGGTTTTTCCATGAAATGGAACATGGGCTGGATGCACGACACGCTGGTCTACATGAGCATGGACCCGGTGCACCGCCATTTCCATCAAGACCAGCTCACCTTCGGACTGCTCTACGCCTTTACCGAAAATTTCGTATTGCCGTTCTCGCACGATGAAGTAGTGCACGGCAAGCGTTCTATGCTCGACAAAATGCCGGGCGATTCCTGGCAGCGCTTCGCCAACTTGCGCCTGCTGTACACCTATATGTACACCTATCCTGGCAAGAAACTGCTGTTCATGGGCAATGAATTCGCTCACGGACGCGAATGGGATCATGCGCACGAACTGGATTGGGATCTGCTGAATTATCCGCAGCATCAGGGCATCCAGGCACTGGTGCGCGACCTGAACAACCTGCACCGCACGCAGGCATCCCTGTATCACTTCGACTTCGACTATCGTGGTTTCGAATGGATCGACTGCCACGATGCCAACCAGTCCGTGCTCAGCTACCTGCGCTGCAAGGGTGAGGAAATCATCGTGGTCGCGTTGAATTTCACTCCGGTACCGCGCACCGACTACCGCATCGGCGTGCCACACCTCGGTTACTACCGTGTCCTGCTCAATTCGGATTCCATCTACTACAACGGCTCCAACCTGCCCTGCGAAGGCGCCATGGCAGAGTCCATACCCTGGATGGGCCGCCCCTATTCACTGCGCATCACCCTGCCACCGCTGGCGGGACTGGTGATGAAGCCGGAAAGCACGTAGAGCGCGCACTGCGCGTCCTGCCGCTTCGTTACCGTCAACAACAAGAGGCCGGCGTGACACGGCAGCAAATAACAACATCCGGCGCCGCAACAACCCCCCGCTACCCCCTGGTCGATATGTCGCGCGGCGTCGCGATTGTGCTGATGATCGCGTATCACTTCTGCTTCGATCTCAACTACTACCGGGTGCTGCATATAGACTTCAATAACGCACCGTTCTGGCTCGGTGCGCGCGCCTTCATCGTCAGTCTGTTCCTCGGTCTGGTGGGGGTAAGCCTGCACCTGGCGACGGCGCATGGTCTGCAGCCTCGGCGCTATCTGCGCCGGTTACTCCTGTTGCTGGCCTGCGCCGGGTTGGTGAGCCTGGCGAGCTATCAACTGTTTCCACGCAGCTTCATCTACTTCGGCATCCTGCACTTCATCGCACTGGCGAGCGTGTTGGGATTGTTGTTCACGCGGTTGTACTGGTCCAACCTGCTGCTCGGCTGCGCCGCAATCACCGCGGGCTTGCTGTATCACGATACGGTATTCGATTCGCGTCTGCTCGGTTCGATCGGTTTTATGACCTACAAGCCGTTGACCGAGGACTATGTACCGCTGTTGCCGTGGTTCGGCGTGGTGCTGGTCGGAATGTTTCTCGGCAGGTCGGTGTTCGTGCGTTCTCCGGTCCCGACCTGGGCACGCCGTCACTATAGCCATCCGCTGACGCATTCGCTGGCCTTCGGGGGACGACACAGCCTGCTGATCTACATGCTGCATCAGCCGGTGCTGCTAGGGGTGTTGTATTTGTTCTTCGGCACGGCCTGAAGCGGGATTGCCGGACCGATAATGGCTGATAAAACCCACGAATCATTCCGTGAGTTTTTTACCGCTGTTCCACAAACCGGTAAGCCGCATGACAGGCGATGCAGTTATTCATCGCCACGCTCAATTGTATAATCGTATGGTTGCTGTCTTTCAACTTCCCGGCATCGGCGGCGATGGCATCGAATTTTCTGCGCGTGTCAAACCCGAGCGCCTTCATCTGAACCGGGATCTTTCGGAACAGTGAGCCCGGTGTCGCCGCCTCCGCGGCCATGCCCGATGCCGTTGCCGTTTTGCTCACCGCGGCAAAATCCCCGTTCGCCGCCGCCGCCAATATGACCTGTGAATTCTGCAGCCAGGTGCGCATTTCCAGCAGTAATGCGTTGCGCTCATCCTTGCTCAGCAGCACTGCCACACGACCATCATCCGAGGGTTGCACTTCGCCCACGGTAAACTTGTACGTGAACAGGGCGACGATAATGAGCAGCACGCCGACCAATGCCCAGCATAATCTACAGCTATTCATAAAACCTCCGGAGGCAGTAGTCATTGCGGGCGAAACGTCACGACCGCCTCGGCATGCGTATCGATGCGTGGGCCGCCGATCAGGTCGATGCAGGTTGGTACGGCAGGGAACACAGCATCCAGACATTCGGCAATTGCAGCGGGTTTGCCGGGCAGGTTGATGATCAACGCACCGCCGCGGATACCGGCTAGTTGCCGTGACAGAATAGCTGTCGGCACTTTGCCCAATGAAACGGCGCGCATTTGTTCGCCGAAGCCATCCAATACCTTGTCGCACACGGCCAGCGTGGCCTCGGGAGTCACGTCACGCAGCGCGGGGCCGGTGCCGCCGGTGGTCACGACTAGGCAACAGCCTTCCGTGTCGCAAAGTTCGCGCAGCGTCCGCTCGATCACTGTCTGCTCGTCGGGAATGACGCGTGACACGGCTTCCCAGGGCGTGGCCAACGTGCGCGTCAACCAGGCGTGAATCGCCGGCCCACCCTTGTCTTCGTATTCGCCACGACTGGCACGGTCCGAGACCGTGACGATCCCGATACGGGCATTGCCTGCACTCATCTCGCCACCTTGTTATGAATCGCAAAATTTCATTATAAGTCGACATCGCGATCGATACGATGGCGACGTTCAGTTATGCCGGAGTCGACAGAAGCGGTCCTGCGAACTCACAGATCTGAATCTGCTACACCGCATAGTCGTGCATCCGTACCGGCTGTCGCCGCGCACCCCAGTCGCCGGGCCGTGTTTCAAAAACGCCCGCACAGATAGTGCCACAACTCTGGCAGTGCCCTTCCGTACCCAGATGCCATTCCGTAATTACATACCAGTCGCGACCGATGAGTTTTGCACCGCATTGGTGGCAATAGGTACTGCCGCCATCTGCATCGTGCACATTGCCGGTGTAGGCGTAGCGCACACCGTTCTGCACGGCGATGGCACGCGCCCTACTCAGCGTGATCGCCGGCGTGTCAGGTTTGTCCCGCAGCTTCCAGTCGGGATGAAACGCGGTGAAATGCATGGGCACGTCCGTGCCGAGATTTTCCACGACCCATTGCGTCATCGCCTGCAACTCGGCGTCGGAATCGTTCTCGCCGGGAATCAGCAGCGTGGTCAACTCGAACCAGACATCGGTCTCGTGCTTGAGATAGAGCAGCGTATCCAGCACCGGCTGCAGATGACCGCCACAGATCTTCCGATAGAAGTCATCGCTGAAAGCTTTTAAATCGACATTGGCCGCATCCATGTGCCGATAGAATTCACGGCGCGGTTCGGCGCACATGTAACCGGCCGTCACCGCGACCGATTTGATGCCACGTTCTCGGCAGGCCAGCGCGGCATCGATGGCGTATTCCAGAAAGATTACTGGATCGTTGTAGGTGTAGGCGATGCTGCGGCAACCGAGTTCCTGCGCCACGCGCGCCAGTTTGTCGGGCATGGCGCTGTCGGCCAGGGTGTTCATCTCGCGTGACTTGCTCATGTCCCAGTTCTGACAAAACTTGCAAGCCAGGTTGCAGCCGGCCGTGCCGAAGGACAGTACCGGGGTGCCGGGCAGGAAATGATTCAGCGGCTTTTTTTCGATGGGATCGACACAGTAACCACTGGAGCGGCCGTAGCTGGTCAGGACGATATTACCGCCCTGATTGGCACGCACGAAACACAGCCCCTGCTGACCGTCGTGCAGTTTGCAGAAACGCGGACAGACATCGCATTGCACGCGTCCGTCGTCCAGCGTATGCCAGTAGCGGGTGGGGAAGGCGTCGGGTGGCGCTGTGAATGTTTGTTTCATGTAAATATGACCGTGTTGTGTCGGCTCGGTGCAATCCCGTGGCTGCCACCTCTTGCAGCGGCGATTGGTATCGCTCCCACTACTGTAAAGTATAGGCCTGACTTGCCCTCCAGACACTGTCATCATCGGGCGCACAGGTCTATAGTTATCCGCACGGAGAGACCGCATGGTACCGGCGAGGAGTTCGCTGCAACCCAGACCAAGGATGCTCAAATGTTCGAGATGAACCACACCACTATCAGACCACCGGCCGTGGCCGGCATGTTTTATCCGGACGATCCGGACGTGTTGCGCGACCAGGTCAGTACCCTGCTGCGCAACGCACCGGCCGCTGGTCCGCCGCCCAAAGCGATGATCGTGCCGCATGCCGGTTATATATACTCCGGACCCGTCGCGGCCTCGGCCTATGCGCGCATCGCCAAGGCACGCGCTGATATTCACCGTGTGGTGCTGGTCGGACCGGCACATCGCGTCACCTTCAACGGCATCGCCGCCAGCAGCGCGGCGGCCTTCACCACCCCGCTCGGCGACGTCTCCGTCGATCCTGACGCCTTGCGGCTTATCGATGACCTGCCGGAGGTACGGGTGTTCGATCTGGCGCATGCGGCGGAGCACAGCCTGGAAGTGCAACTGCCGTTCCTGCAACTCGCACTGGATGACTTCGTGTTCGTGCCGCTGCTGGTCGGCGACGCTACGCCGGAACAGGTGGATACGGTACTGGAGCGCTTGTGGGGCGGCGCGGAAACCCTGATCGTGATTAGTTCGGACCTGAGCCATTACCACGATTACGACAGCGCCCGGCATCTCGACCAGGCCACCTCGCGGGCCATCGAGGCACTGCGCGAACAGGACATCGGCTATGAAGATGCCTGTGGCCGCATTGCCGTCAATGGCCTGTTGCGGAGCGCGCGTCATCACGGCCTGCACCCGCATACCGTGGACCTGCGCAACTCGGGCGATACCGCCGGCAGCCGTGATCGCGTAGTCGGTTATGGCGCTTATGTCTTCGAGCAGGCCTGAACACCCCGGTACCCTGAGCGATGCGGAACGGACTCTGTTGCTGCGTCTGGCACGCGCGGCCATCGCGCACGGCCTGTCACACGGCAATCCACCAACAGTAACACTGCAAGACTATCCTGAACGTCTGCGTGCGCAGGGCGCCAGCTTTGTGACGCTGCACCGTCACGGCCAGTTGCGTGGCTGTATCGGCAGCCTGGAGGCACACCGCCCGCTGGTCGAAGACATTGCTCATAATGCCCACGCCGCCGCGTTTCACGATTCGCGCTTTCCGCCATTGACAACCGCCGAAATGGCTGCATTGACGATACACATCGCCATTCTGCAACCCGCTCAAGCCATGACATTTCGCTCGGAAGCCGA
Source organism: Gammaproteobacteria bacterium (assembly GCA_038319625.1). Classification (GTDB taxonomy): domain Bacteria; phylum Pseudomonadota; class Gammaproteobacteria; order JBBQDK01; family JBBQDK01; genus JBBQDK01. Next base: position 19,514 of record JBBQDK010000015.1, on the reverse strand, counting down.
TCTGTTAGTGCAACTGCGTCCAGGTATCGATGGTCTGATTCTGCAGGACGGCGCACAGCGCGCCACCTTTCTGCCAGCGGTGTGGGAAAGCCTGCCGGAACAGCGGGAGTTTCTGACTCAGCTGAAGCTCAAGGCGGGACTGCGCGCGGACTACTGGTCTGACAGTATTCAGGCATGGCGCTACACGACTGAATCCTTCCCTTGAGCACCGCCATGTCGCGCGTGATAATGTTGAACTTACGCGGGTCTTGAGGGTCACCTTGACAGACCAGCGGTCTAGAAACGGCTTGTCTGCGCGGCTCCCCATCAGCTATTCTTTAGCGCACTGATACTGCCCCTTCAAACCTGCACTCCGACGAGCAACCAACCTCCAATGAAAATATTTTTCCGTGCTGTTGCAAGTCTTCTGCCCTTACTGCTCGCAGCCTGTCTCACCCAGTCTTCCGCGCCCTCCACCGCACCAACCCTGCTTTCAGTTACACCGGGAGAGAGTCGAGCCATAATCAATTGGGTCAACGATCCTGGCCTGACGTACTGGGTTTATTACAAGGATGAAGATGATCCAAACAAGAGCGGGCCGATCAGCAAGGACAACTGGTCCGGTATTATAAGCAGCTTCAACAGTACCGGTTACTACGCGGGCCAGTCCAGTGGCACGGATGTTCTGGCGAATTTTGTTCCCGGACTGATCAACGGCCATACGTATTCATTCTTTATCACCAGCAGTAACGATACCAGCAAAACCGGGCCGGTCTCCGCGGTGATGACAGCAAAGCCGGATCTACTCATCAACTCCGATGCCGCCTGGACTGCCAGTACAAACTTCACCAGCAACAACCTGAGAGGGCTTGCATACGGCGGTTATTACTACGCATTGGTAGGGAACGCCAACACTGTCTATACGGCAACCCAAAACTATGTCATTCCGGGCGGCGTCACCACCACCGACAGCACCGGCACTATCCCCTACGGGTCACATGGATGGATTGCGGCAACCCTCCCCAGCGGGGTGAGCACCACCAATTACAGCTCCGTGGTTTTCGACGGGACGGAATTTGTTACATTGGGCGAGGATGGTTCGAGCCTCTACAGTAGCGCCATCTCGACCTGGACACTCGGCACGCCGGCAACACCCACGCCCGTGCCCGTGACCTGGACATCAGGCGCGAGTATCAGCGCGGCGGGCAATACTATGAATGCCCTCACACATGGCTACGTATATGTTGCTGTTGGCAACGGCGGCAAGATATTCACCGCCTCCAACATAACGAGCACGGGCACCTGGACAGATGTAAGCGGTTCCCCTCAGGTCACAACTGAAAACCTGTACGGTGTGTCATACCTGAACGGAATATATATTGCTGTGGGTGCCCACGGTACGCTGCTGACCAGCCCGGACGCTACGAACTGGACAGCACAGACAACCAATACTTCGTACGACCTGCATCAGGTCGCCTTTGTCCTGAGCACGTACGTTTATGACGCCATCAGCAAGTACGTCGCCGTCGGCAATGGCGGCACCATTATTTCCAGCCTCGACACCGTGACTTGGTCCGCCCGGCACAACACCGGTACCACACAAAACCTGCGCGCGATCTGCATTGGCCCTGCCGCAACTCCCGTCTCCATCGCTTCGACCACGCCCTACCACTATGCGCAATTTATTGCCGTGGGCGATGCGGGCACCATTCTCTACAGCGAAACCGGTGCGGACACGGACCCATGGAGAGTGTCCGCTGGGGCACCAAACCCAGGCACATATGATTTGACCAGCATCGTGCCGACCTTTGGCCTGATGGCTGTGGGCACTGCCGGAAATATTGTGAGCGTTCAATAGGGAGCCGCTTACCAAACCGTGTTTTGTGAGAGCGGTCAGATAGGCATATGCTGGTGAACTGTGCTCGTGCGACGGGTTTACTGCACGCGCATAATCGCACCTGATGTTAATGCGGGCATCACCCGTGTCTCAGCGCGCTGTTTTGCACTCTCCCACCGAACCTGCCGCGCATTCATTGCCATCGATCCAGATGGCGTTATCGAGTTTTGCACCTGTGAGATCGGCGGCACCGAGGTTGGCGCCGCGCAGATCGGCGTAGCTCAGATCGGCGCCGTGCAGATTGGCGTAGGACAGATCTGCATTGCGCAATCCGGCACCCACCAGCATGGCCTTGCCGAGATCGCTGTAACTCAGATCCGCGATGCTCAGGTTGGTATAGGAAAGATCGCTGCCGCCGAGCTTGGCTCCGCGCAGATGCGCGCCGCTGAGGTCGGCGTTCTTGATATACGCCGCATGCAGATCCCTGGCCCCCAGATTGACACCTTCCTTGTGACAATTGTTCCAGCTGACACCGGGGCCGGCCGGATCGCCGCAATGCGAAGTGCCCTCCACTGGCGCCGGCGTGTAGAGATACATGGCGATTGCCACCAGCACCAGCAGCACCACCACGAACAAGGCCTGGCGCAACACAGTCTCACGTGGCGTCGGTGACTGTTTGAACAGCCGTGTTTTCAACTCGCGGTGCTGCATCACGAAATCGGGTTCGTCACGGCGCCGGTCGCCCTTGCGACGATTCTGGAATTCGGCGATCTGAGCGGCGCTCTGGCTGGCGCGCCGATCGTCCGCAAGCCGTTCATCGGCACGTCGCAACGCCAGCACCTGGCTTTCTTCACTTTCCAGTCCGGTCGGCTGAACTTCGGACACGGCGGCGACCGGCAGCCAGCTGCTGCGGTCGGCGCTGAGTTCATCGGTTGGATGAATACGCCCAAGCAGGATGTAACGGGTGATCTGCGCTCTCGGAAACGGGCCGCGCACCTCACCGTCACGCCGCATGAACCAGAGCATGTTTTTCGGTGTATCGTTCATTGTCGGAAATAATGCACGATGTGTGCCGCGGGCGCTGCCACAGCAGCGTTTGGCGCCGGACCGGGCTCAGGGTATGCTGAGTCATCCCACCACAATGACAAGCCAAATTTCATCATGCAGCCGATTATACCCGGCCTGAGCGCACCCCCACTGACCTCGCTAACCCTTACCGGCACTGCGCCGGACCTGCGTGCCTGGCAGGTCGGCCAGCTGCTGCAGGCCCGGGTGCTCACCGATACCGTCAATAATCAGGTCACTTTGCGCATCGGCCAGACCACGCTGACGGCACAGACCCAGACTAAACTGAGCGCCGGGCAAACGCTGACTGTACAGGTGGCCCGCCTCGGCGATCAGCCACTGCTCAAGGTCTTGCCGCAAGCGCCACCGGTGCTCGCCGATCCCCTGGCCGCTGCATTACGCAGCGCCCTGCCACGACAGACTGGTTTAGCCCCGCTGCTCGCCAATCTCGGCCTGCTGGCGCAAAGCGCCCGCGCCGGCACTGCCCCGCCACTGCCCGCCACGGTGTTGTTGGCCGCCGCACAAATCTACCGCGATCTCAGCGACAGCCATCAGGCCGCCACCGCGCGCGGTCTGCAGCAGGCGATCCGCGATACCGGTCTGTTCCTGGAAAGCAAACTCGCGCAGCTGGCGTACGGCGGCAAGGCCGAATTGGGTATCGACTTCAAGGCCGCACTGCTACGCCTGCAGGCGCTCCTGAGCAGCACTCCGCGACCAGCGCCAGCGGCGCCCGGCGCCGCGCCAGGACAAAGCACTGCGCCCCCGCCGCGCCCGGCTGAAGCGGCACAGCCCACGCCACCGTTGCGTGGCCTGCCCGTGCAAGCGCAAGCCACCACCCCACCCAGTCTGGCGCGCGTCGCACTCGCCGGCAATGCGCTCCAGGAACTGCAACAACAGACCGAAGGATCATTGGCGCGCCTGCAACTCCATCAGTTGGCCTCCGTGCCCGACAGCACGGCAGCGCAGCCGAGTTGGTTGCTGGAACTGCCCTTACGGCATCAGGCACAGGTCGATCTGTTTCACTTGCGCATCGGTCGCGAGGCGCCGGCGCCAACCGACTCCGACGGAGCGGAACGTCCCTGGGTGGTGAGCCTGGCCTTCGATCTGCCCGGACTCGGACCGGTACAGGCACGCGTTGCGATCCAGGGCGAACAGGTCTCGACCACCTTCTGGGCCGAACAGGCCGGCACCACGCAGGCCTTCCATGACCACCTGGATACCCTGCGCCAGAACCTACAGCAAGCCGGTCTCGGTATCGGCGATCTGCTCTGTCGCACCGGCCAGGCACCGCACGCGCCGACTGGCCCGCACGCGCCACTCATGGATACCCGGGCATGAGCGTATCGGACGGCAAAGAGACCGCCAGTTACGCCGTCGCCGTGCAATACGATGGCAAGGGTGCACCGCGCGTCACGGCCAAGGGCAGTGGCGTGACCGCCGAGAAGATCCTCGAACTGGCCCGCGAACACAACATCCCACTGCACGAAGACCCGGGTCTGATCAGCCTGCTCGGCCAGATCGATCTCGGCCAGGAGATCCCGCCCGCCCTGTACCTGGCCGTCGCCCAGGTGATCGCCTTCGCCTATCTGGTGTCCGGCAAATTCCCGAGCGGTTACCAGGACTGAGCGCCTTAGCCGCGCCGACCGGATCTTTTTCACAATTCAGCAGTTTTTCCCCGTAGTTGACTAAAGCTCGCACGAATACGGCCGTTACTGCGATGACAAGACCAAGCATCACGTCACAATCACGCAGTATTGGGGGTACAGCAACCCTGCCGTGCGCTCCAGCGGAGTGCGCGCTGGCGGCTTGTCCCCCGACCAACGAGGCCGTATGGGACATCCAGTGGACACGGGGGAGAACTGGAAGCATGGGCCGGCCACGCCGATCGACGGCGCGTACCCAAACCATAGCCATTTCCTCGACAAAATCCGCCGCATGCGGATTCTCATCGTCGACCCCAGTCATGGCAGCGCCGCCTTGCTGCAGGCGGTCTTGAAGAAGGGCGGCTTCAGCAACATCATCACCGCTACGACCGGCGCCAATGCGCTGGAAGAGATGCGCCTCAGTCTGTATCGCGAACCGATCAGCGCGCTGCTGTTGTGCTTCAACCTGCCGGACATGGACGGTCAGGAACTGTGCCGCACCCTGCGCGCCTACGATGAATGGGCCGGCGTACCGGTCATCATGCTCAGCCCGTCGGCACTCTGGGACGATGATGCGGCCCGCGCCGCCTACGATGCCGGCGCCACCGACATCCTCTACAAACCAGTGCGCAGTGTGGAACTGCTACCACGACTGATCTCCGCCATGTGCCTCAAGGAAGAATGGGAACTGCGCCGCAGCCGCGAAACCGAACTGATCACGGAACTGGCAGAGCTCAAGGTTCTGGAGGCGCGCCTGCAATACCTGGTGGCGCACGATGATCTCACCGGACTGCACAACCGCCGGCAACTGGAGCAGTCGCTCGAAGACGCTACACGCAACGCCCGCGAGCACAAGCGCAGCAGCGCCCTGCTCTATCTCGACCTCGACCAGTTCAAGCTCATCAACAATTCCGAAGGCCACTGTGCCGGTGACAACCTGCTGATCCAGGTCGCCAACAGTCTGCGTCAGCACATCGGCCCGCGCGATACACTGGCGCACATCAGTTCCGATGAATTCGCCATCCTGCTCTGTGACTGCTCGTTGCAGGCGGCGATGAGCAATGCCGAACGGCTGCGCCGCCGCCTGGACGGCATGCAGTACATCTGCGGCAACAAGACCTACCAGATCGGTGCCACTATCGGTGTCGCCATGATCGACCCCACCGAGATGCTCGGCGCCGGTGACATCCTGGCGCGTGCCGACCAGGCCTGTTTCGCCGCCAAGCGCCACGGCCGCAACCTGGTACACCTGTACAGCCGTGACGACGCCGAACTGCTGGACCTGCGCAACAACGCGCAATGGCTGCCACTGATCCGCGGCGCACTCGCCAACGACCGCTTCAAGCTGGTGTTCCAGCCCATCATCCAGTTGACGGACAACCACATCCATCACTACGAGGTGCTGACCCGCATGCTCGATGACGATGGCGAGGTCATCGATTCGATGGAATTCATCCCGGCCGCCGAACGCATGGGACTGATACACGATATCGATCGCTGGGTGATCGTGCACGCCATCGCGGCGCTGCGCGAGCTGCCTGCGCAGTATGATGACGTGTGTCTCAACATCAATTTGTCGCAACACGCTTTTCAGGACACGCAACTGCTGCCACTGGTGCGCCAGAATCTGCGCAACAGCAATATCGCCGCGGAGCGCATCACCTTCGAGATTACCGAAACAGCGGCCATCGCCAATTTCGCGCGCACCCGCCGCATGGTCAAACAACTGCGCGCCCTGGGCTGCCGCTTTGCCCTCGACGATTTCGGCTCGGGCTTCAATTCATATGCCTATCTGAAGCAGTTCCCGGTGGACGTACTGAAGATAGACGGCGCCTTCATCACCGACCTGACCCGCGATCCGATCGATCAGGCGCTGGTCAAATCCATGGTGGCTATCGCCCAGGCGCTCGGCAAGCAAACGGTGGCGGAATTCGTCTCCAGTGCCGAGACACTGGAGATGGTGCGCAATCTCGGTATCGACTATGCGCAGGGCTACTACATCGGCGAACCGCGTGCCTTGGTGCAACTGCACGGGGAGTGGCGGGAGACACTGAATATGGGGAAGGATGTTCACAAGCAGTAACGGGGAACAGGCACTGACACGATTATATCCCGCCCGGGAATTTTGCTGAAACGCCTTGTAAATATGCCATTCCCGCACCCGCGGGAATCCAGTCTGTTCAGAACCAGTGCTAAGTTAATGGATCGCCGCTTACACGGAGGTGGCGGGCAGGATCAACACTTTCTAACTTGCCTGCGCTACTCCATGGACACGCAACAGCAACTCCGCTTCACCGCGATTGATTCCGCAACTCGCCACTAACTCCTCCATACCCGCACCTTTCTGTACCATGCGGATGGCATGCACGTAGGAACGCTCGCCACCCGGGCGCAGTTCCAGCTGATCCTGGCGATCGCCAACGTTGCGCAACTGTTGTTCGATACGTATCAGGCGCTCGCTGAAGCCGGCGATGCTGGCGCACATTGCGCCCAGATCGGTGCGCAAGGCCTGCAGTTCGGTGGTACTGGCGGCGGCACGCTTGAGCCGGCGACGCCGCAATACGATCGCTGTCACTATCAGCAAACCGATAACAACAACAGCCAGGCCGATGGTGGCACTTTCCAAGGCGTAGGCGCGCAGAAAATCCACGATCACGGCCGGATCAGGCGTAGTCATCGATATGCTGGTTGTCTTCATCGTCGTCGTGATGCTCCTGCACCGGCGGTTGTTTGGGTCGCGCCGGCGGTTGCTGCCGGCGCTCGCCGGACGGATCATGCGGCCGAACCGGCCAACTTGGATGCAGCGGTGATATTTCCTTGATATCCGCCATACGCTACCTCATTACATTGAGCCGAGCGCCATCCATTCCTCTTCGCTCAGCAGCTTGTTGAGATCCACCATGATGAGCAATTCGCCATCGATACTGGCGACGCCCTGAATATACCGCGAATTTTCTTCTCCGCCGACATTGGGAGCGGACTCGACCTCGGACATGCGCAACTCGATCACCTCGGCAACGCTGTCCACCAGAATGCCGACCACGTGCTTGCCCGCCTCGATGATGACGATACGCGAGGAATCGTCGACCTCTCTGGGCGGCAGTCCGAGACGGCTGCGGGTATCGATGACCGTCACTACATTGCCGCGCAGATTGATTATGCCCAACACGTAATGCGATGCACCCGGCACCGGCGCGATCTCGCTGACCCGCAAGACCTCCTGAACCTGCATCACATTGATGCCATAGGTTTCCTCGCCGAGATGAAAGGTCACCCAGCGCAGGGTCGGATCATTGGCGCTCTGTACCATGGAACTCATCGTTTACGCCCTCATGCTCGGGGTTGGCTCCGTAGCCACGGATGCCAGTCAAAAAGCGGACACGGCCGCGGTTACGACTACAGACAGCAGATTTCATGCCAGCACTGCGGCAGCGCGGCCAGTGTCGATCGGAAAACCCTTGAACCGCCAAGGGTGCCAAGGAAAAAGAATACTTCGTGGAATCACAAATAAATTGTCATTTTCGCGCTAGCCGGACCCCGGAACCATTATTTCGCAATCGATCATGTTCCAAGTGGTCTGACCAACCACTGCTGCGACAGTGCGTGCAACAAAAGTGCATCTCTTGGCGTCCTTGTTATCCTTGGCGGTTCCAGAGGTTTTTCAGTCTCCGGCCTCCAGTAGCCTGATCAACTCGGGGATGTCGAGCAACGCGCAACTTGGGTCGCGCAGCGTGCCGGCCAGCCAGGGACGCTTGCCCTGCGCGCCGCGCCATTTGACCTGTACGGGATCGGGGGTGATCTGTTCGCCGACGCTGTCGCAGGCCAAGGCCCAGCGTTCTCCAGCGAGTAACAGGGCGTTGCCGCCAGCCTCGGAGGCTTGCAGTTTCGTACCGGGCACCAGCAGCGCGGCGGTATCGACCACCGTATACGTGACGGCGCCGTTGTTGTAATTGCCCAGCAGCGTGGTCGATGCGACACCGGGTGGCGTCCATTGCGCCGCGTTGGTCACGACCCCGGTGATGGCCTGCGTCGGGATGCCCAGAGTCAGCGTGCCGAGGCGGATCAGCTGATAACCCGGCTCGGTGGCGGGATATTCCGCAGCGGCGACGGTCGTTTCAGGTTCGGTAACACTTGGTATGTCCGGCCTACCGGCTATACCAGCACTGGCCTGCGCCGATGCCGCCCCGGAAAGCAGGGTAGCTTCCGCAAATGTCGATGACGCTGTCTCGGCGGCAACCGGTGTTGCATCCGGCAATGCGGCAGCGCTGTTCGTCACAGCCTCCACCGCAGCGCATTGCTCGGGCGATGCAGACGCGTCGTGCAGCAGGGCATCAAAATAATCGCCCATCACGGCCAGCAGTTCCGCACGCTCGTCATGACAGTCGGCAGTGGCACTCATGACACCGCGCTCGCAACAACAGGTTGGGTAATGTCGAGCAGCTCGGCGAGCAGTTCGGCATAGGCGAGTGTGCCGCGCGCCTTGGGTTGCGCCAAGGGCAAGGGTATACCGTCGCGGCTGGCCTCGCGGAATTGGGTATCGATCGGGATCACGCCCTCCCAGAGCGTGCCGTGATACCGATCCTGCAGCGCCTGCAGACTGTCGGTCGAGGCGCGCGTGCGTCGGTCGTACAAGGTCGGCACGATGGTGTGCGGCAACACCTTGCGCAGTGACCGGGTAATCATGGTAAGCGTATTAATCATGCGTTCCAGTCCTTTCAAGGCCAGGAACTCCGCCTGTACCGGGATGATCAGGTGATTACAGGCAGCCAGTGCATTGACCATCAGGACCCCCAGCACCGGCGGACAATCGATGATGACGTTCTGGTAGCGACGCGCCACCTGGGCCAATGCACGCGCCAGCACCAACCCCTGTCCGTCCTGCGCGCCGAGTTGCCGATCCAGGGTGGCAAGCGCCGTCGAGGCGGGCATCAGGTACAGGTGAGCGAAGCGGGTTTCCATTATCACCTCGGTGGGCGGGCGCGGTGGCGAGCGGAACAGGTTGTACACACCGCGCACCACACGTTCGGGATCCTGTCCGAAGTAGGTACTCAACGAGCCCTGCGGGTCGAGATCGACCAGCAGGGTCTCCTGACCCTGAGCGGCGAGCAGTCCCGCCAGCGACACCGCGGTAGTGGTCTTACCCACACCGCCCTTCTGATTGGCTATGGTCCAGATACGCATGACACTCACTTGGCAGGCTGCGCGGCGGTGGCCGGCAGCGGCACCGCGATGGGCAGATCGATAATTGGAAAGCGACCGACTGCGGTTACCGGCTGACTGGTGACATCGACTGGCTCGCCGGGGGCATGCGGCGCTGCCGTGACCGGTGCGGCGGCCGGTGCGACCGGTGCCATCCGTGCGGCCGGCGCCGTCGGCGCGACCGGCGCCACAGGTGCGGCGTGTCCTGTCGGCGCGGCGCCGGATGCGGGCGCGGGGGGCGCCTCGGGTGGCGCATTCAGTTCCTGCTGCAATTGTTGCGGTGCGGCATCCTTCTTGGCCTCGCTTTTATCCACGCTTGACAACACCACCACCACCACTCGGCGGTTCTTGGTTCGGCCCTGCTCGGTATCGTTGTCCGCCGCCGGCCGGTACTGGCCGAAGCCGATCGCCGCCATACGCGTCGGTTCGACACCGACCTTGGCAAACAGTGTCACCACGCTGGCGGCACGCGCCGCCGACAACTCCCAGTTGGAGGGAAATGTCAGCGTGCTGATCGGCACATTGTCGGTGAATCCTTCAACATGGATCTGGTTGGGAAACGGCGTAAGGATCTTCGCCAGATCCTGCAGTACCGGGACTGCACCGGACTCCAGACGGGCGCTACCACTGGAATAGAGTATGCTGGTATTGATCTCCACTTCCAGCCAGAAGGTGCTGCGCCGCACCTTGATCGTGCCGTTATCGATCAGGCTCTGCATGGCGTGCTCGATGTCGTTGGCCATTTTCTGGATAGCAGCGGCGGCTTCGCTGGCGGTTTGCCGCTGACCTTGCCCGTGTTCATTGTCCTTGGACTGAGGTTGCGGCGGAGTCTTGGGTTGAGGGGTCGACTGCGGTGCTTGCTCTTTTTTCTCAGCATTACTGTGCGGCGACGGCAGTGGTCGATCGAAGGTTCTGATAACGGTTGGGGACTTGCGGATCGAGAACTCCACACTGATGGGCGCCTTGGCCGTCGAACCGACCTGAATGGGTGTCACGCTCTTGGCCGGTGCACGAAACGCGGCGACCAGCGCATCGGACAGTACGCGGTACTTGCCTTCATTGACCGAGGACACTGAGTACATCACCACGAAAAACGCGAACAACAGCGTGATGAAATCCGCATAGGATATCAGCCACCGCTCGTGGTTCTCGTGTTCCTCGTGTTTAGGTTTGCGGGCCATAATGAGTCAGTGCAAAGAGCAAAGAGAAAAGAGAAAAGAGAAAAGTAAAGAAATTTATTTTCTCTTTTCTCTTTTATCTTTTCACATTTTCCTTCAATGCAGATACCCATGCAGCTTGGTCTCGATGTTGCGCGGGTTCTCGCCCTCGGCGATCGAGATGATGCCTTCGATGACCATCTCGCGGAATTTTGTCTGGCCGTGAATGATGGATTTGAGCTTGCTGGCCATGGGCAGGAAGAACAGGTTGGCCAGACCCACGCCATAGATCGTCGCGACGAACGCCACGGCGATGCCGCTACCCAAGCTGCTCGGATCAGCAAGATTGTTCATGACGTGAATCAGACCCATCACCGCGCCGATAATGCCGACCGTCGGGCAGTAACCGCCCATGCCTTCGTAGACCTTGGCCGACTGCGTATCGTTGTGTTCCTTGGTGTCCAGCTCCACTTCGAGGATCTTGCGTATGCTTTCCGGCTCGCTGCCGTCCACCAGCAACTGCAAGCCTTTGCGTGCGAAGGTATCGGATTCACCTTCGGCCATCGCTTCCAGTCCGAGCAAGCCCTCTTTGCGGGCGATGTTGCTCCAGCCGACGATCTTCTCGATGGCGGCCTTCGGATCAAGCTTGGGCGGTTTGAAGACCCAGGCGGCCATTTTCATTGCGCCCATGAATACCGACATCGGCGATTGCAGCATGATTGCGCCGATGGTGCCACCGGACACGATGATGAACGCCGTCAACTGCAGCAGTGAACCGATGTGACCGCCTTCCATAGCATTGCCACCCAGGATCGCACCCAGGGCCAGCACTATCCCGATGATGCTGAGCAGATCCATTTGTTATATGCATCCTGCCAGTGTCGGACCGATGTCATTCAACGCCAGCACGCGATCCGCCAGTCCTGCGTCGACAACTGCCGCGGGCATTCCGTAGATCACGCAACTCTGTTCATCCTGCGCCCACACCGTGGCGCCGCCCTGTTTCAGCAAGCGTGCACCTTCGCGGCCGTCAGCGCCCATGCCGGTGAGCACCATGGCCAGTGCCTTGCCGGCGTAGGCCTTGGCCACCGATGCGAAGGTGATGTCGACACTGGGCCGGTAATGCATGGTGGGATCGCCGTCGATAATGCGTGCACGCACCAGGCCGCCGCGCTGTTCGACCATCATCTGTCGTCCGCCCGGCGCCAGCAGTACCGTTCCCGGCATCAGGTTATCGCCGTCTTCGGCCTGCTTGATGGTGAGTGCGCACATCTGGTTGAGGCGTTCGGCAAAAGCAGGCGTGAAACTCGCCGGCATATGCTGCACCAGCAGGATCGGCGCCGGAAAGTTTGCCGGCAGTTTGGTCAACACCTGCTGCAGGGCCACCGGACCGCCTGTGGAGGTGCCGATGACTACGACTTGAAAGTGTCCACGGCGTACCGGTTCAATTCTGGCAGCGGCCGGCGCCGGTCGTGCCGCGGCCGGCTTCACCGCAACCGGTCGCGTACCACTCGCGGCAAGACCGGCGGTCTGGGTATTGGCCACAACCGCGGGGCGCGGTGCCGCCAACGGGTTGCGCGCCAGTGCACGCACCCGCGCACACAGCAGTTGTTTGGCCTCCTCGCGATCTTTGGCGATGTCCTCGAACTGCTTGGGAAGAAAATCGGCAGCACCGGCCTCCAACGCGTTGAGTGTCGCCTGCGCACCTTCATGCGTGAGCGATGAAAACATCAGCACCGGCGTCGGGCGCGCGGCCATGATGCGACGCACGGCTGTGATGCCGTCCATCACCGGCATTTCGATATCCATGGTGATAACATCCGGCTGCAGTTGTGCGGCCTTTTTTACGCCGTCGGCACCATCCACGGCTGTACCGACGATTTCGATCAGCGCATCGGCGCTGAGAATCTCGCACAGGCGGCGGCGAAAGAATCCGGAATCATCAACTACCAGAACACGTACAGGCATCTCTACCTCTCCTCACATCCGTCTTGCATAGGCCTTCATCAGACTCGGAACATCGAGGATGAGAGCAATGCGTCCGTCACCGGTAATGGTGGCACCGGAGAAACCCGGCAGACCGTGCAGCAGTGCCCCCAGCGGTTTGATCACCACTTCCTCCTGGCCAAGCACCTGGCCTACTACAAATCCGACCCGTTGGCTGCCGACATGTACCATCACCACCTGGCCGATACCGCTATCGTCGTCACCCGGTGTCAGCCAGCGTTGCAAGTAATACAGCGGCAACGGCTTGTCGCGCACCATTACCACCAGTTGTCCATCGACATGATTGGTGCGTCGCGTGTCGAGCGGGAAGATCTCGCTGACGCTGGACAGCGGCAGAGCGAAGGTGCGGGTGTGCAGCTTCACCATCAGCGTCGGCATGATGGCCAGTGTCAGCGGTACCTTGATGATGATGATGGTGCCGCGGCCCAGGGCCGAATCAATATCGACAGTTCCGTTGAGTTGCGTGATGCGCGTCTTGACAACGTCCATGCCGACGCCGCGCCCGGACACATCCGATATCTCTGATTTGGTGGAAAAGCCCGGCATGAAGATCAGGTCGTAGCATTCCTTGTCGGTGAGACGCGCGGCGCTGTCGGCATCCATCAGCCCCTTTTCGATGACCTTGCCACGCAATACCTTCGGGTCCATGCCACCGCCGTCGTCCTGAATGGTCAGCAAAATGTGATCGCCTTCCTGTTCGGCCGCCAGCACCACAGTGCCGGTGCGTGGCTTGCCGGCCTTGACGCGCGCATCGGGCATTTCGATGCCGTGATCGACGGCATTACGCACCAGATGCACCAGCGGATCGGCGAGCGCCTCGACCAGATTCTTGTCGAGATCGGTTTCCTCGCCCTGTAATTCCAGATTGATTTCCTTCTTGAGGCTGCGCGCGATGTCGCGCACCACGCGCGGAAAGCGGCCGAAGACCTTTTTGATCGGCTGCATGCGCGTCTTCATGACTGCGGCCTGAAGATCCGATGTCACCAGATCGAGATTGGCGACGGCCTTCGACATCGCCTCGTTTTCCATACTGGTCTTGAGCGTGGAAAGACGGTTGCGGACCAGCACCAGTTCGCCGACCAGATTCATGATGTCGTCGAGCCGCTTGGTATCGACACGTACCGTGGTCTCGGCGGCGGGTTGCGCCGCGGCCGCAGGCGCGGCGGCGACCGGTGCAGCCATGGGTGCCGGTGGCGGTGGTGATGTCGTGACCGGCGCGGCAACGGCCATGATGGTCGTGGCCGGCGTTTTGGCCGCGCCCTGCAATTGATCCAGCAGCGCCTCGAACTCGGCATCAGTGATCTCGTCACTGGCCGCAGCCTGGGGCGCGGCAGGTGCTGCGATGGGTTTGACTTGCTCAGGTTTCACTTCGACGGGATTGCCAGAGCCTTGCAGTTGATCCAGCAAGGCCTCGAATTCATCATCGGTGATCATGTCGCCGCTGTCGGTCGCCGCCGGAGCGGACGTTGCGGCACCGGATGTTGCCGGTGCATTCTGCGCATGATCCAGCATGGCCTCGAATTCGGCATCGGCCGCATCCTGTGCCAGCGCGGGCGTCACGGGTGCCACGGCATGCTCCGGTGTGGCGGCCGCGGGTTTCGTATAGCCTTCGAGCGTCGTCAGCAAGGCCGGCGTGGCGTGACTAAGTGGCTCACCGGCCTGCAACTGCGCGAACATCTCATTGACGATGTCCAACACCTGCAGAATCGTATCCATGAGCGCGGCATCGATCTGCCTCTCACCCTGACGCAGGACATTGAATACGTCTTCGGCCCGGTGACACACTTCCACTAGCGGCGTCAGGCCGAGAAAGCCGCCGCCGCCCTTGATGGTGTGAAAACTGCGGAACACGGCATTGAGCAGATTGCTGTCCTGCGGCCGCTGTTCCAGTTCCACCAGCTGGCCGTTGAGCTTTTCCAGTATTTCCCCGGCCTCGACCAGGAAGTCCTGCAGGATATCGTCGTCCTCGGATTGGTCCGTCATAGGCCTCTTCCTCAGAAACCCAGGCTCGAGAGCAGATCGTCGACATCGTCCTGGCCTTTCAGACTGTCTATCGTGTCCAGCGTGGGGACACGCGGCCCTTCAAGGACATTGGCATTCGCTTCAACCACAACCGGCTCGGGAACGGGAGCCGTACCGCCCATGCGCTGACCCGAGAGACGCACCAGACCGACCAGATTCTGTTCGACATCGTGCACCAGGGTAATGACACGGCGGATGATCTGACCGGTGAGATCCTGATAATCCTGCGCCATCAGCGCATCGGAAAGATTTTTTTGCAAGGCGACAGCGTCGGTCTCGACCTCGTCGATGAACGCATCGATCCGGTCACCGACACCATTGAGGGCGCCGTTGGCGGCCGCACGTGCCTGCTGCCACGGCGCGCGCAAACCGGCGGCACGTTCCTGCAACTGCGTGGACAAGGGCAGACTCTGCTCCACCGCGTCCAGCGTGCGGTTGGCCGCCTGCTCGGTCATGGTGATGACATAATTCAATCGCTCCTTGGCATCCGGGATGTCCGTCTGCGTCAGGGCGGCGATACGTGCATCGAGGTGAAAACTGTTGATGGTCTCGTGCAGTTCGCGGGTCAGTTTGCCGAGCTCGTGAAACAGGCTGGATTCGCGCAGCTTGGCAAGCTTGTCGAGCTGCTCATGGACATCGGCCTCGTTGCCCGCCTCCAGACTGTCGACGAGCGCGCGCGCCTGTTGCAGGCTTTCCGGCGGAAAGGTGTTGTTCGCCATAAAAATACTCTCCCGGTTTAGGCCGTGGCTTCCAGACGTTCGAAGATCTTGTCGATCTTCTCTTTGAGCGTGATCGCGGTGAACGGTTTGACAATGTAACCGTTCACACCGGCCTGTGCCGCCTCGATGATCTGGTCGCGCTTCTGCTCGGCCGTCACCATCAGCACTGGCAGCTTCGCGAGCTTGGCGTCGGCGCGTACCGCCTTGAGCAGATCGATGCCGGTCATACCCGGCATGTTCCAATCGGTCACCAGAAATTCGAAACTGCCCGACTGCAATATTGGCAGCGCAGTAACGCCGTCGTCGGCCTCGGCGGTATTATTGAAGCCGAGGTCGCGCAGCAGATTCTTGATGATGCGCCGCATCGTGGAGAAGTCATCCACGATCAGAATTTTCATGTCTTTGTTCAAGGTCGTTACTCCTTAGAATCAGTAGCTAGTAGCAAGTAGCTAGGGATCTGTCGGCTTGGCTCTAGCGCATTACACTGTTCACTACTACTTGCTACTCGCCCCTCACCACCACAGTAGTTGCTAGTCATCATCGCTGAGCCACTCCACCATGCGCGAGCGCAGCCGGATCAGTGCCTGGCCATGTATCTGGCAGACCCGCGATTCGGACACGCCCAGTACCGCGCCGATCTCGCGCAGATTCATTTCCTGATCATAGTAAAGCGACATCACCATGCGCTCGCGCTCCGGCAGGCCGGAGATGGATTGCGCCAGAGCACGCTGGAAATTCTCGTTCTGCAGGTTCGTGAGCGGCTCGTCCTGCTGTTCTGAGGCCAGCTCGTCGGCGGCATCGCCGACCACATCGGGGTCGTCGAAGCTGAACATGCGGCAGCCACTGGCGTCTTGCAGGATACGGTGATATTCATCCAGCGAGATGCCGAGCGACTCGGCTACCTCATTGTCGCGGGCATCACGGCCGTGCATGTTTTCGATTTCGCGTACGGCTTCGGCTACCTGCCGTGCTTTACGATGCACGGAACGCGGTGTCCAGTCGGTCTTGCGGATTTCGTCAAGCATCGCGCCGCGAATGCGGATGCCGGCATAAGTCTCGAAGCTGGCGCCCTGCGTCGGGTCGTAATTGCGCGAAGCCTCCAACAGACCGATCATGCCGGCCTGTATCAGATCGTCGGCCTGCACGCTGGGCGGCAGGCGGCTGATCAGATGGTAGGCGATGCGCTTGACCAGGGGTGCATGCCGGGAGACCAGGTCATCCTGACCGAGTTGTTGATTGGCAACGTACATCGCCAAGCCGTTCATGGTGCCACCTCCGCCATCGGGCGCGTGATCTGTATCAGGCGCTCCACAAAAAATTCCAGATGTCCGCCGGCACCGCTCGGCGTCGGCCAGCCGGAGACCTTGTTGGAAAGGTTTTTGAAGGCCATCGCGGCGCGCGAGCGCGGATAGCAATCGACCACGGCGCGCTGTTTCTGCACTGCCTTGCGCAGATAATCGTCGTACGGCACTATGCCGGCGAAATCGAGCGCCACGTCCAGGAAACGGTCCGTGACGCGCAGGATCTTGCCGTACAGTTCGCGTCCTTCCTGTACGCTGTGCGCCATGTTGGCGAGAATGCGGAAGCGGTGCATGCCGTATTCACGTGACAGCAGCTTGATGAGCGCATAGGCGTCGGTGATCGAAGCCGGTTCGTCACAGACCACCACCAGCACTTCCTGCGAAGCGCGCGTAAAGCTCACGACGCTGTCGGAAATACCGGCGGCGGTATCGATAATGAGCGTGTCGAGCTGATGACCGACCTCGCTGAAGGCCCGGATCACACCGGCGTGCTCGTTGGGCGACAACTCGGCCATGCGCTGCACGCCTGAGGAGGCCGGAATAATCTTAAGACCGGCCGGACCGGTGACCATGACCTCTTCCAGGGTACGCTCACCACTGATGACATGCGTCAGGTTGTATTGCGGATGCAGACCCAGCATCACGTCGACATTGGCCATGCCCAGGTCGGCATCGAGCAGCATCACCTGCTTGCCGCTCTCGGCCAGCGCCACGGCGAGATTGACCGAGACATTGGTCTTGCCTACGCCGCCCTTGCCGCTGGTCACTGCAATCACATGCACCGGTCTGGTTTCCGCCATGCGCCGCAATCCGGCGGCCTGGTCCAGCTTCATTTCAGTGATGGACATGCGACACCTTCGCAGCAAAGGCCTGCGCCATGTATGTATCCTCAAGTTGCGCGGGGTTGTGCTGCAACAGCGCAACGGCCCTGCTGATTAATCCATGGGCGCGCGCCGGATGCATATCTTCCGGCACCCGCTGCCCGTCACCGATGTAGGCCAGCGGCAGGCGGCTGTTGATGATGCTTGAGAGGGCATCGCCCAGACGGGTGGTCTCGTCCACTTTGGTAAGAATGCAGCCTGACAGTTGCACACGCTGGAAGGCACGCACAGCTTCGTCGAGACCGCTTTGCTGAGTCGCGGCAGACAACACCAGATAGGTTCTTATCAACGGTGAACCGCCGTGCAGCGTCGCCAGCTGTTCCGACAGGCGCAGATCGCGCTGGCTCATGCCGGCGGTATCTATCAGCACCAGTTTCTTTTCGCTCATTCCTTGCAGCAGGGTGTGCAATTCATCCTGATCGGAAGCGGTCTGCACTGTCACACCGAGAATCCGGCCATAGGTGAGTAATTGTTCGTGAGCACCGATGCGGTAGTTGTCGGTACTGATCAACGCGACCTGGCGCGCGCCGTGACGCAGCGCGAAGCGTGCGGCGAGCTTGGCAACGGTCGTGGTCTTGCCGACACCGGTCGGGCCGACCAGGGCCACCACGCCGCCGTTGTTGAGAATCTCGTCATCGGCAACCGGCAGCCAATCCGCCAGCAGCGCCATCGCCTGGCGCCAGTTGTTGTCACTGTCATCATTGGCATCGATCTGGTCGGTGAGCTGGCGGGACAGCTCCGGCGCCAGGCCCAGCGCCATCAAGCGGCGCAGCAGCGCGGATCGTTGCGGCTGGTTGCGCGCGTAATCGCCCCAGGCCAGATGGGCGAGTTGATTTTCCAGCAGCCCGCGCAGCGCCTTGACCTCGCGGCGCATCTCGGATATCGCCGGGTCCTGCGACCACTCGACGTCCGCATGCTGGTAGGCGGACGCGCCGGCGGCCGTATCGGCACGCGGCGGCGAGACGTATTCCCGTGTCGTGGTGGGCGCGGCTTGCGCCGGTTGCGCCTCTGTTGCGGCGGTGACGGCGCCAACGGCGGGCGGCATCCCGGTGTTGAGCATTTCCGCGTCGTAATCCACCGCGGCGATCAACTCGATGCCTCCATCCACGCGCCGGTTCGACAGGATCACCGCATCAGGGCCCTGCTCGTCACGTACCATACGGATCGCCTGACGCATATCCGCGGCAAAATATCGTTTGATCTTCATCCGCAATCCCCTGATAAATATGTAGCGAGCTTCGAGTGACGGGTTTCGAGTTCTGTATTCACGATGGTCGCCTCCCGATTCACGCTTACTACCGCACGCCACCAGCTACTGAATTACTGACCCACACTCGCAATCACCTTGACCTGTTTGTTATCCGGTACCTCTTCGTATGCCAGCACCCGCAAAGCAGGGATGGTGTAGCGCACCATTCGCGACAGCCAGGAGCGCAGTTGTGCAGGTACCAGCAATATCGCGGGCTGACCGGCTAATTCCTGCTGTTCAGCGCTACGCACCAGTGCCTTGTGCATGCGATCGGCGAGGCCCGGTTCGAAGCCGCCAGCGCCGTCATTTCCGGGCTGCAGGGACTGCTGCAATATCTGTTCCAGTGCCGGATCCAGCGTGATGACCGGCAACTCGGGGGCCATCCCGTTGATGTGTTGAACAATTGAACGGCCCAATGCGACACGCGTGAGCGTCGTGAGCATGCCGGGGTCTTG
>JBBQDK010000014.1:0-30003 GCA_038319625.1 Gammaproteobacteria bacterium | reverse complement strand
TGTTGGAGAGGTAGTTGAGTGTCAACAAATAACCGTCATGTCCACCGGTATCATGAGGTTTAAGCAACAACGCCTGTTCGTGATGGGTAAGCGCCAGTTCCTGCCTGCCTTGTAGCGCCAGTACACCGCCGAGATAGTGATGGGCCAAGGCATGATCTGGCTTGAGCGCCAACGCGTTTTCGTAGTGCAATATCGCCTGGTCCAGCTTGTGTTGTGCCCTGAGCGTATTGCCTAGATTGATGTGGGTATCGGCATGACCCGGCTTGAGCAGCAGCGCGCGTTCGTAGTGTAATATCGCCTGGTCAAGCTTGCCAGATGCCGCTAGTAAAAGACCCAGATTGTTATGGGCCGCTGCCACTGGTTGGAGGGACAGCGCGCGCTCGTAGTGCAAAACAGCTTGGTCCATCTTGCCTTGCATCGATAGGGCATTGCCAAGATTGTTATGGGCCGCAACAAAATTGGGTTGCAACTTCACCGCCTGAAGGAAATGAGCAATAGCTTGGTCAAGCCGGGACTGCATCGCAAGCATCAATCCCAGTCCGTTATGGGCTTCGGCATGATCCGGCTTAAGCGCTAGCGCGCGTTCGTAGTGCGATATTGCCTGGTTCATCTGGCCACGCATCGCCAGCGCATTACCTTCTTGGCAAACTTGCTCAGCTTCTACCACTCGCCCGCCCATAATTGCTTTTCATGACTTGATGAACATCAGAGATGTTTAGCATTTTCCATGGATATATTCAACCCAGGATATGCCATGGCGCCTGGTAGTTCACCCCAAACTTCATGTTAGGTGGTGAGCGGACCAAAACGCTGCTGCAACAAACTTAACCGGCGTTTCATTTCTGCACTGCCAAATCCAAGATCGCGAATGGCTTCCAAGCGCGGTCGAGCCGAGTTTCCAGTATAGAAGGACGAGTAATGAACAAGCCGTTCAAGTTCTTCCAGAACGGATGACAGAATCCACTTGCCAGTATTTTCACCGGGGTGGCAGGAATCGAAACGTTCACCCGGAGTAAGAAATGGCTCACTCGCATCCAGCTGATTGTTTTGGATGATGGCATTGCTCAGTTGGCCAAGCGCATTTACGGCAATGGATCGTGCGCCATAATCCCGCGCCGCTCGCGCCAGGCTGGACAGTCGCAGGTGTGATGGCTGATGTTCACACAACGTCCTGAACAGGTTAAAACTGGCTTCCAATGCACAAAAGCGCTCCGCCATAATCAGGGTCGAATCTCGACTTATGGCATAGAAGGAAAGTGCTTTATCCACCTCTTCACTGTTCCCAGTTGCCATTGTCTGTTCCCAAAGCTTGGCGAATAATGTTCCATAGGGTAATTCTGCAAGAGTGTGCTGCCAGTCATAGGCGTGTTGCCCTTTGATTTTATCCAAGAGGTAATTGGGTCGCAATCTTCCCGTGCTTAGTCCGGATGAATCAATTAAATAACCTTGAGAGACTAGCTGAGAGGCGCAATCTGGCTTGCAGCAAAATAAATTGAGCAAGTATTCATCTTGTTGTGACTGAGCATCAAATGGAACTAACAGGTTGAGTCCTGGTACCAGCCGGTAAGAATCATAGCCAAGAGAAGAGAAAGTTTGCACGAGCTCCATGTGCATCTCGGGGAATGCTTTTACCTCGTACTGGACTAGCGGGGACTGTTCTGAGAAGAATCGTTCACCGCCCCTAAGGATATTGGCTTCCTCTCCCTCTGCATCGATTTTTACGAATTCAATACCACGCCATCCATAAGTTTCCATGCAGTCGTCCAGGGTTACCAGGGGCACGGTCTCTGTGGCGCTCGTTGACAGATGGTCATGAACCAGTGCATTCAGTTCAGAACTCTGATTCAAGGATAATTGGGCTTTACCCTTTACGCTGGAGAGCGCGCTCCGTTCAAGGGTAATTATCTGTGAAAATCTATTTGCGGCGATTCCCTCTGCAAGCAATTTAGCAGTGCTTGACGCTGGCTCAAAGGCCCACACGTGTCCAGATGCCCCCACAGCTTTTGCTATGCATAGCGTGTAGACGCCATAATTAGCGCCAATGTCTATCACTTTTTGTCCACGCTTCAGTAAGTGGCGCAGGAATTTTATTTCTTCCTCAAACCAGTCCTGCTGTTCGCGTAGCACGTATGCAGTAATCAAATTAAGTGAGTCTGGAACAACAATTTTCACTCCATCAATCAATGTAAGTGTGGCAGTAGGAATCACCTTAATTTTCTGACTTGCTGTTTGAATGGGGACGTAAGGTTTTGTAGCTGGATTGATTAAGCAGCATTTCTTGTACTTCTTTCCACTACCGCAGGGGCAAAGATCATTGCGGCTAGGTGAAGACATTTGTGGCTCCAGAAAGAAGTAAATAAAGAATCGTATATTAGCAGAGGATACAAGATAGTGAGGTATCCCCGATTTCATGGGCGCCCGGTTAAGCAACACCAGCCGCTTCCTGGAGCTGTACAGGCGAGCGGTAGTCGCACGTTTGATGGCTGTGTCTGGGTTGGGGTCCACTTCAGCTGGATCATGGCGTACCTCACTTCGGCTGCTTCACGAAGTACGCCGTCGCTTTTTTTAGGAAGGAATTTTCCTCCTCCAGCCGTGCAACCTCCCGCTTGAGCCGCGCCAACTCGCCCAGCTGTTGTATCTGTTCTTCCATCGTCAGACCTTCCAGGCGCCGCTTCTGGCGCCAGGCGTAGAGTTGGCTTTCCTTCAGATTCAGATCCCGCGCCGCTGTCGCTACCCCATCCTTCTCCGCCCGATCCAATGCCTGTTTCTTGAACTCCAGACTGTATTGGTTCCGGACCTTTTTCACGTCTTTCTTCGCTTTCGTTGCTCCATCTCGTGTTAAGATTTTAATCTCTTAACCGAGTGTCCGGGGAAGTGGGGCAGGATCAGAAAGCCAAAAGTATTGGCCTACATTACTGGGCGCTGACCAGAGCAAGGAATAATCCTTTAAGGTCTGTTTCTTTCAAGCTGTCATAGTGTTGAAAACAGTGATACGTCAAATCCGGGCTACCGTATAGAGAAGCAAGTATGCCCAGCTTGAGAAGCTTTTGTGGTGACAGTTCAGGTAACTTGAAAATATCTCTAATAAATACGGCGTCAGACCAGATATGTTGTGTCGGATAGTTGATGTTTTTGTTAACAACTATCGGGGATAGGGCGCGACCGGAGAGCCCCAGGAATTTATGGAACATGATGTCTTCTTTATTTAAGAAAGCACAGACATCACCAAATAGAGGTTGGTCTATATAGTGAGGAATGAACTCAACCTCACATACCATGGCAACGATTTGTTTAAGGATGTTATGCCCGCCTTGGAAAACATCCAGTTCCGCCCCTTGAATATCGATCTTTATAAAATCTACTGATTGAATATTATTTTGTTGAACAAAATAATCCAAGCTAACAGTTTGGATGGATCCGATAGACTTTAAATATGCAACTTCGAAATTATTATAGAGGCTAATCAGTCTTTCATTTGGCTTGTACAGCGAGCAGCACATGGGGTGCCTGGTTTCATAAAATGTACGGGTTTCCTCGGCGCGTCCTAGTGCGGATGGAAAATATTTAATGCCTAGTTTAGATGTTTTATTCAAACTTTCGCATAGCTCTTCATCTACTTCAAAGGCTATAATCTGCGATCCTGGAAAGAAATCCAATAATTGGTGGAAAGGCTCAGGTGCGCCTTCAAGTGGTACGGCACCGATTTCCAGAATGGTGAATGTTACTGAGTCATCCTGTTCTAGGACCAGGTCAGCTATTATTTTTATGTAGTTATTCTGTGAGTTATTCATAACGAAAGTTCCAGATGTTAATAAACTTTTAGTTAAAGTTAGCGGATATAGAAGCGGTTCCATTTTTTTGAACAACCATACCCGGCTTGATAAGTGGATCTGTTGCATCGTTAAGCTGCCTTGGGCTGGGGCAGCGATTTAAGGTAAAACTGATACGGTGTCAGTCGGTCAATGCTCGATTGCGGCCGGCGATTCTTGTAGAAGTCGAAGTATCTTCCTATTATGGCCTTGGCCTGTGAGACTGACTCGTAGGTGTGGAGATACACCTGCTAGTACTGCGCCGACTTCCACAACTGCTCGACGAACGCGTTATCACACCAATAGCTATTGCTGTCCCTGCAGATGAGGATGCCGTGCTGCTGGAGCAGACCGGTTATCCGGTTGTTCAGATTCCTGGGGCCAGCTCTCAGGTCTCAAGCAGGACAGTGTCTATACATGGGTCAGTTTTAAGTGCAAATCAACAAGATCAGAATTGGCAGAAATCAGCGCATCTGCACTGAGAAGTCTGATATCGGTGGGCCGGCAACCGTGTTGCCATTGACATCGTAGTAGTTCACTGAGCTAATCACCGGCGTTCCTACGAAGTTGAAAGAAGCATCATTTGGGTCGAAGCGCAATGCAATTGCAAATCGCGACTCATAATACTGAAGCTTGCCTGTCGGACTCATTAGCATGATGGTCAAATCTTGATTGCTGTCGTGGTGGTAAATGGTGTTGAGATTCGACCATGTGGCTATGCTCAGGTCGTCGGGAAGCACCCTCAGAGCCGGGGGCTGGAGCGACGTACCCGCCGAGGTCGGGACATGCAGCTTCATTTCAATCGCCCCATAGGTTGGCCAAGTGGTGCTTAGGGGGAATGCTGGAATTATTTGGGCATGTGGGACGGCTTCCAATTGGGTCAGGTCTCCGGTCATGCTGGCACCGAGCCCGAATTCATATGACAGATTATCGGATGTGCCGGTGCCCGGAAGGATTTCAAGGTTGATCGGCTTGTTGTTTATATGGCTACCAATAGTAGGGTAAGTCGCTGTCGTGGTGATGTGAACACTCCCTGGCCCGATCGGCAGACCTTGGGGTAAATCGAGGGCCATGATCGTAATCCATTGTTCATGGCCTGAAGTATTGACCACATGGACAGCGTCTGACCCTAGGTTGTAGACGGAACTGGTCTTGTCGGCATACAGATTAAATATCCCACGAATCGTCGGCGTCAGATCATATTGGGTTGAATTGGAATTGGAAACAAAATAGGCCGTCGTATTGGCGCGCGTCATACCGTCTGCCGATCCCACCGCCAATGCAACGGTGTCACCACTCCTGGCTGCCTGAGGGAATGTATTCAGAGCCGTGCATCCAGAAAGTGCAATGAAAATGATGCTTACAGCCAGATTGGCGATGTCGTGCATGTATCTTTTTTTCATGATCATGACCTTAAATGTTATAATTATGACTACCTGCAAACTCGTATGAGGTTTCTGTCTGTCTACCCAGATGCGTCATAATGCAACACACCTATCCCTTACTTTGCAAAGTGATAACTACTGATCCTGAATGTAATACTTGCTAAACTCGCCGTCGATTATAGTTGGTGTGGATTATGGCGTTGTTGAATCCTTTTAACTTTAATTAAATTCTTGCATGGACGGATGGGCTATGGGAACAAAAATAATAGTCCGTGACATCAGTTCTGATGCCGATGTTGAAGGAGGGTTGCGGTATTTATTATTTGGAGTGGACGCATTGCTTCGGCGCCATCAGAATAGTATATTAATAATCAATAGCTTATTATTCTCTATTGCCAACTAGAGCTTTTAATTCCCCAGCAAGGCGACGGATAACTGACGACCAATTCCCTGGCGCCGGTTGGCGGAACAGGCGCATCGTCGGATACCAAGGTGTATCCTCGCGGCCCAGCATCCAACGCCAATCCGGCACGAAGGGGAGTAAGGTCCATACCGGCTTTCCCAATGCACCGGCCAAGTGTGCCACCGCCGTATCTACGGATATCACCAAATCCAGTTCCTTGATCGCCGCACCTGTGTCTGCGAAATCTTCAAAAGTATGTCCGAGTTCAATGATGGTATTCGGGGTGGCTGACTTAAGTTCTGCTGCGGCATCGCCTTTTTGAAGACTGAAGAACTTTATTCCCTTTATTGAGAATAATTCATTGAATTGACGCAAGGTTAAATCATGGTTAGTTGTGCCCGCCCATACCAATCCTGCCCGCAATACCCTTTTATGGTCAGCAAGTATTGATACTGCCCGCGTCCCCGCTTCTCGTGGCACTTTTAGATAGGGTGCTTCAGAAGGGATAGTATCGAGAGATGTATGGAAAAGATTCGGTAGACTCATTAAGGAGATTCTGAAGTCATAAGAGGGTGTTAATTCGTTCTGGCGTATGACGTGATCCGCGCAATTCCTCAAGAGCCGTTGAAGTGCCGGCTGGCAAACAAGGATAATCGTTCCACCGAGACTTTTTACTTTGTGCAGGTAGCGTACGAATTGCATCGTGTCGCCATGCCCCTGCTCACGTTCGATCAAAATGGTCTTTCCAACAAAAGCTTGTCCGTCCCAGCGCGGCCTATCCACATTGGACCCGGCAATAAGTCGTGTTTTCAATCGCCATTCATACTCCGGCCATCCTTGCTGAAAGTCACCCGAAAGCAAGTGACAAATGGCTCTGAAGGCGCGCGCATCAGCATGATCTGGTTCAACAGAAAGAAATCGGTCCAAGGCGTTAATTGCCTCGGACACACGGCCAGCCTTATAGAATACTGTAGCAAGCAGATGATACATCTCATTCAGCATGGTGTGTTCGATTGAACTTGCAGACGATAGCAACATGATAATGCGCTGGATGCACTCTATGGCAGATTCAAACTCACCAAGCTGAAGATGCAGGTCACCACGCATTCGCCAAATAGTTGCATTTTGTGGGTGTGAGCGTGTAAGGCTGATAGAAAGATCTCGAGCCTCTGGTAATCGTCGGCTTGTTACAAGGCTGCGTAGCTTGATGATTGTCTTATCGGGGTTCATATTGCACTGCTTTAGCTTGGATAAGAAAAAGCGACAGTCTCGGCTAAGGATGAGCCACTTTTACGAAAAACCGGTTCTGTATAGTTTACCAAAAATCGGAAAGGTGCCGGAGCGGCCATAACGACGCTTACTTAACTCAGATGGGAGGAAATGCCAGAGGGGGCAACCAGCGTCGTTTGACACTTCAGTGTTTAAGCGGAGCGTTGGTGCTTTTATCCCGGCATTAGCGAGTCTTCTAGGGTGGAAGGCCCACTGTTGAAGAATTTCCAGCGTTGTTGCAGGTAGCATTCCATAAATTTCTGGTGATGTCTATTGAATCTCGCTTCCGTCATCCATCCCGCGCAGTGATGAAGAATAGTGAGTTCCTATAGTATAAGCACGTGTTCTTCGCAAATGTGAGCGGCGTATGACTCAGCAGTCGCCAACATAGGCGACAGATGGGGTTTAGAAGAATGAATGGACGAGGCGAGTCAATTGCTGGAGCTTTTCCATGATTTCAACAGAGACTTTAATCTGCTATTCTACGCGACACTGCGTAGATATTCGCATACCTGTAATTACATCCGAATGCTTATCGCCCAGACAGGGTGCTGCGAGAAATGGCACTGGACCACTATCCTGTGCAAAGATACTTGGCAGGACAACAATGGCCACCGCTGTCTACTTAACGTCCCACTGATTGGTCTTGACGAACAGGCCCAGTGATTAGATATAGCCGTGTGACACGTGACTTATGCTGTAGATGCTGGAAAATATGTCTTCCAACGATATCCTTCTGCGATCCAAGTTTAAGCGGGGCAAGAAACTGCTCGAGGCGAAACGCTTTGAGGAGGCGCGATCGGTGTACGAGCAGATCTGTGCCAGTCGGAAAAACGATGCCGACAGCTGGCTCACCTTGGGCGTGATCAATGGCATACTCCGGCGGCATGATGAAGCCGTTACATGTTGTTCAAAGGTGGTGGAACTGGCGCCGCAGCATGTGACAGCCTGGTACAACCTCGGCATCGCGCTGCGTGATACCGGGCAGGCTGAGCAAGCCGCGGCGGCCTTGCGCAAGACCCTGTCGCTGAATCCGAAATATGAAAATGCCGTGACGAGTCTCGGGCATGTCCTTGCTGTGCTGCACCGTTACGATGAGGCTGAGGAGGTTTTTCGCAGTGCGTTGGAATACCAGCCTGGCAACTCGGAGTTCTATGCTGTGTATGGATCGGCGATGCAGACGATGGGTCGTTACGAGGCGGCCATCAATGCCTATCGCAAGGCCATCAGCATGCATCACCCACGCGAGGTTGAGATCTATGAGAACATGGCCGCGGCGCTGTGCATGCAAGGGAAGTTCCAAGAATCTATTGATGTCTCTCAGGACGTGCTGAAAATGCAGCCGGAAAACGCTCGCATCTATTCCGGCCTACTGCTCACACTGCAATACTTTGCAGGCCAGGATCAGGAGAGTCTCCTTGATCGCCATCGGCGCTGGCCGGGCAATGTCGGGTTCCCGGCATCTTCACTAGTGCAACTCCCTCCAGCAGAGCGCCCACAACGACTGCGGATCGGGTATGTATCCGCCGACCTGCGCAAGCACTCTGTCGCTTATTTTGTTGAACCTTTGCTGACACAGCATGATGCTGCGCGCTTTGAAATCACCTGCTACTTTTCGCATCAGGATGCTGATGTCATTACAGGGCGGCTGCAACGGCTGGCGCATCGCTGGCGCAATATCGCCGATCTGGATGACCGGCAACTGCTGCAAATGATTGGCGCCGACGGCATCGACATCCTGGTGGATTTGAATGGCCACACTAGCGGAAGCCGGCTAACCGCCTTCGCGCGCCGGGCTGCGCCAGTGCAAGTGTCTTTCATCGGTTATCCCGATACGACTGGTGTGGTCAACATGGACTATCGTCTTTCTGACGCCATCGCTGACCCGCCCGGAGCAGAGTGTCTATGCACGGAGTCGCTAGTGCGGCTGCCCGGTTGTTTCCTGTGCTACCGTCCGCCTGACAATGCTCCGGCCGTCGCCTCCGCACCCTGTCAGAAGAATGGGTTCGTTACCTTTGGATCCTTCAATAATCTGGCCAAGATCAATCCGGAGGTGGTCGCTGTATGGGCCAAAATGCTACGCGAGATGCCGGATAGTCGCTTGGTTATGAAGAATCCTTCTCTCACCGATAAGGCTACCCGGGAGCGATATCAGGCATTATTTGCCAACGCCGGGATAACCGGTGAGCGTCTTGATCTGCTCGGCTTTATTGCGGACGATGGCGGTCATCTGGGTGCCTATGGCCGTATTGACATTGCCCTTGATACGTTCCCCTACAACGGCACGACAACGACCTGCGAGGCGCTGTGGATGGGCGTACCCGTTATCACTCTACGCGGCAATCGGCATAGCGCGCGGGTAGGTGCGAGCTTGCTTACGGCCGTAGGATATTCCGAGTGGATTGCCGACACGCCTGAGCAGTACCATGAAATATCTATGCGCTTTGCGCAGGATCAGGCCCGCTTGGCACAGTACCGGTCAGGGGTGCGCGAACAGATGCGGGCGTCGCCCCTTTGTTTGACGCAGTCTTATGTCAAGGCGGTGGAGAATGCCTATGATGAAATATGCGTGGCGAGACGCATCGTCCCACTTCATCCTTAGTCATTCCACTTATCCGGCTGTTCAGATTTCTGGAGCCAGCTCTGTGGTCACACGCGCACCCGCAGTCAGACTACTACGTGCCTCCGTGTAATCCCAATTGCTGAGGCCGACCTCGATACGCCGCGCGTGCAAGCGATCATCGGTAGGATCGAATACCAATACCTTGTTGCCTTTCAGCAAGGCCACGCTCGGTATGCGCAATACCATGTCGTGCGTTTCAGGATCACCTCGACATCGCGGTATACCCGTGAGTAGTGCCTTGGTGTCGGCGGTATTGATGAAATCGACATCCACATCCACGGTGCGCGCTTGTTTCTCACGGTCCATCACATAAGGCGCAACGCATCGCACCCGGCCCTGGAAATGCTGGCCGGGAAAGGCATCCAGGGTGATGCGCGCCGGCATGCCAACACGGATATGCGGCGCGTCGACCTCGTCGATCGGGGCGGTGATATACAGACAACTGTCATCGACCAGGATGATTCCGCTGTGCGACAATAACCCGACCACAATCCAGCCGTTCATCACCATCGCTGTGATCGCGAGTTGTGTGCAGGTCTTCCTCTGGCAACTCGGTCAGGAGCGCAGGTGCAGCAACAGATCATTTGCAGCCTGAGCCTGATACCCACCGTGCTGTACGGTCATGCCCAACTGGATACGGTAGTGGTGCGCGTGGCGCCATCGCGGGTGTGCTAGGCACGTATTTACAGCTGTATACCAAGGTGCGCGTACTGGTGCTGATTCCATTGGGCTTCTTTACTCAGTTGGTGCGCCTGCCAGTGGTCTGGGTGCCGGGGTACTGGGTTGCGGTCCAGATGCTGTCCGGCCTAGCCAGTGCCGGCAACCACGGCGGCATGACTTTCGGTATGCATGCCAGGGTATTCCTAGCCGGAATGGCCTTGATTTCCAGGCTCCATCATCGATAGCTGCCGATTTGTAGCTCTTTGCGCCGCTGATGCGGCGGGCGTGCGATAATCCCGGCCATGCAGAAATACAGCACGGCACGGACGGGCCTGATCAATGTACTGTGACTATTTCGGGTTGGACGAAGACCCGTTTTCCATCACGCCGGATCCGCGCTATCTCTATTTGAGCCTGCGCCATCGCGAAGCCTTGGCGCATCTGCTATTTGGCATCGGTGCCGGCGGCGGCTTCGTACAGCTCACCGGCGAGATCGGCATGGGCAAGACCACGCTGTGCCGCGGACTGCTCGAGCAGATCCCCGCAAACGTGGATGTCGCGCTGATTCTGAATCCGCGCGTCACGGCACTGGAGCTGGTGGCGTCGATCTGCGATGAATTGCACATCGTCTACCCGCCCGAGACCACCAGCCTCAAGGTGTTGATCGACGCGCTTAACCACTACTTGCTGGATGCCCACGCGCGCGGCCGGCGTACCGTGCTGATCATCGACGAGGCACAAAATCTCAGCATAGAAGTGCTGGAGCAGGTGCGCCTGCTGACCAATCTCGAAACATCCAAACAGAAACTGCTGCAGATCATTCTGATCGGTCAGCCGGAACTGAAAGCATTGCTGGAGAGCGAAGCCCTGCGCCAGCTCGCCCAGCGCATTACCGCGCGCTATCACCTCAGCGCGTTGGCCAAGGCAGAGACAAGTACCTACATCCGGCATCGCTTGCACGTGGCCGGACTGAGGGGTGCGCTGTTCACGCCGGCAGCGTTGCGCCAGATACACCGGTTGTCGGGGGGTATTCCGCGTCTGATCAATGTGATCTGCGACCGCGCCATGCTTGGCGCCTATGCGATCAACAAGCAGCGTATTACGCGGCGCATGGTACGCAAAGCGGCACGTGAGGTGTACAGCCGTGCGCATTGGTGGCGGCGCAATAACGTGGTGCGCTGGGCGATGGGATTGGCGTTATTGGCCGCTATGGCGGCTGCCGTCTGGGTCTATGTGCCTCGGTACGCTGAGCAGGCGGTCACGCCGCCGGCCCCGGTGGCAAAAGCGGTTCCAGTGCCGCCCACAGTCGTTGCCAGCATTCCCATCGTTGCCAAGCCTCCGCTAACGGTACAGTGTTGGTTGCACGATGCCGGTGGCCAGGCCACTTCCGAGGACGCCGCCTATGCGGCATTGTTCAAGACCGTGGGTCTGGATTATGACGCCGCCGCCGGCACGCCCTGTGAGCGCGCACAGTCACTGGGCTGGCGTTGCGTGACGCGCACCGGCACCTGGAATAATCTGCGCCGATATGAGCGCAGCGCCGTACTCACACTGCATGATGCGGGCGGCAATCGTTATTGGTTGCTTGCCCAGGCATTGCCGCAGGGTATGGCAGCGCTGCGGGCCGGCAGCCTCGAGGAGCGGTTCCCGATCACCTCGGTCGATCCCTTGTGGCTGGGTGAATATACACTGCTCTGGCAGCCGCCACCGGTGCAGGCCAGTGCCTTGGTGCCGGGGCTGCACGGTTCGGCAGTGCGCTGGTTGCGCGAGCGCCTGGATGCCGTGCTTGGGCCCGATGCAGCACCACCGGACCCGCTGTTTTTCGATGAGGACCTGCGTGCTCGCGTCATCGCTTTTCAGCGTGACCGCGGTCTGAAAGATGATGGTATCGTCGGTCCCCAGACGCTCATCGAACTGAGCCTGGCGGCACCGGAACACAGCACCGAGAGTCACGCATCACAATGAACGACGGATAGCGTAGCCATGTCCTATATTCTGGATGCACTGAAGAAGGCCGAGCAGGAACGCGATCTGGGTCGTGTGCCGCGGATCGAGACTGTACAAGACGGTGCACCGCGCCGCGCTCGCGTGCTGCCATGGCTGATTGCCGGAATCCTTCTGGTCAACGTCGCGGCACTGATCTGGTGGCTACGTCCGGGTGCGCACAACGCTGTAACAACCCCGGTACAAAAACCGCCGCGGCCTGCGTCACCGTCCCCGGCACCATCGCCGGCACTCGCGCCGCTCGCACCGGCAACACCCGCCGCACCCCCGGTCAATCGCATGCCGGCACCGACAGTGGTTGCGCCGCCAGTCGCCACTACCACACCGCTTACTCAGCCCGAGTCGCTTGAGTCTGTCAAAACTGCCGTTGTACCCGTCGCGCCGTCACTGCCAACTCCTGTCGCCAAACCGGTTATTACCCAGCTGCCCCTGCTGCGCGACTTGCCGGCAGATTTCCGGGCGGAGATACCCACTTTAAGCCTCGACGTGCACGTCTATGCCCCTGCGACCAACCATCGCTTTGTGCTGATCAACATGAAAAAGTACCGCGAAGGCGATCAGCTCGCGGAAGGTCCGCGCATAGAGGAAATTACCGAGGCAGGGGTGGTGTTGAATTATCGGGGACGGACATTCCGCATTGCGCGGCCCTGAGTACCGATACCATTTATTCAGCGGAGCGAATCCCCACCTGGCAGGATTGTGAACCGCCAATCGTTGCGGATCTAAATACGGGGCGGTTTAAGAGCCGCCCCGTATGTCCAACGGGTGTTTGTTACACCATGTCCTTGAGCGCTTTCAACGGAAGAACCTTAACTACATTACGCGCCGGCTTGGCTTTGAACATCATTTCTTCGCCGGTGAAGGGATTGGTGCCCTTGCGCGCCTTGGAGGCCGGTTTGCGTACCACTTTGATCTTCATCAGGCCGGGTACGGAAAAAATGCCGGGGCCCTTTTTCAGATCACGTTTGATCAGTACGGACAGCGCATCGAACACGCCGCCGACTTCTTTCTTGGCCAAGCCGGTCTTGTCAGCGATGTAGGAAAATGCTTCGGACTTGGTGGTGGGTTTGCCTGAGTTGCCAGCGGACTTGCTTGCAGCCTTTTTCTTCGCAGCCATTATTCACTCCTCTCTCTATCGTCGATCGGAAATTCCGGTGTGCTGAAATCAGCATCGGTCTGCGGTCTTTTGATCTTGACCGCGTTTTCGCCGGTAAATATTGCGTCGAACCGCTCCGTCTTGCAACAGTATTTTTCGTATTTGTCGAAGATGTTTTTGATCGCTTGCAAACTGGTCGTGCCGTGGACAGCGCGTTGCAAGCAGTGTTGCACGGCATTGTTCCCGGCCAATGTGTCTCAACATTGCGTTCGATGGCCATCAATGGCGTAGCTGATGCGTACCCGTTTGCACGCGCGATGCGCGGGACGACTACACTGGTATTGCCAGTCGGCTGTGTCGGATGGATATGACCGATTGCCATCGTCTGTGATTTTTCCGTTCTGTGAGGGATTCCCCTGAATTTGCCGATTACCGGCGTTAAACTTGCTTATCCGTCCGTCATGCTCAGGACTAAAGAGTATGAAATCCAAAGGCCTACCGGCATGTCTTGACCAGCCGTGAAAACTGATCTTATGGCTCAATTTACCCACGCATACGCCGCTATTATTCAGGTTGGAAGCCGCGCGGCGCGGCTGCCGCGTGCACGCATGGGGCGGCTTTCGCTTCTGGATAGCATGGGAACACGATCTTGAGCGCAGTAAAAAAAACGGTCGATAAAAGGCTTCTGAAGGGGTTGGTGCCGATCAACGCCCTGGCGCCGCAGCATTTCAATGAAATCGCCGATAAGATCATCGTCGAGGACCTGCCGGCCGGGCGGGTAATCTTCAAGGAAGGCGAGCGCGACAATCGGACCGTCTACCTGTTGGCTGGCGAAATTACCTTGTTTTCCGGGGCCTCCCAGGTGGGTAGTGTGTATGGAGATACCGAGTCCGCCCGCCAACCGCTGGCCTCGTCGCAGCCACGTCAGTACACCGCCAAGGCCAAAACGCCCGTCACCATCGCCCGTATCGATACCGGTCTGCTCGATGTGTTGATGACCTGGGATCAGTCAGCCGGCTACGAAGTCACGGAGCTGGAAGACGGCGACGAAGACTGGATGTCGCGCATGCTGCAATCCCCAACCTTCCAGAAACTCCCGGCGGCCAATATCCAGAAGCTGCTCATGATCATCGAAGAGTACGCTGCGCCGAGCGGCAGCGCGGTGATCAAGCAGGGTGACCTTGGGGATTATTACTACATTATCAAGCAGGGCCGTTGCGTGGTCACACGCAAGGCGTCCCCGGCGGCGCAGGACGTCAAACTCGCCGAATTGACGGTCGGCGACAGCTTCGGCGAAGACGCCCTGATCTCGGACAGCAAGCGCAACGCCACTATTACCATGCTGACCGACGGGCGTTTGATGCGGCTCGCCAAGCAGGATTTCGTCGCCCTGTTGCGTGAACCGTTGCTCGCGCAGGTGTCGTTTGCCAAGGCCCAGAGCCTGGTGAGCGAAGGTGCGCACTGGCTGGATGTGCGTCTGCCCGGCGAATTCCAGCAGGATCACATCACCGGCGCGGTCAATATTCCGCTCTCGGCGTTGCGCCATCGTTTCGAAGATCTCGACACGGCCAGCCGGTATATCGTCTATTGTGATAACGGCGGGCGCAGTTCCACGGCAGCGTTCCTGCTCAGCCAACACGGTTTCACCGTACAGGTGCTGACCGGTGGCACGCAGGCCCTGGCGCCTTCGGAAGTGCGTGCGGCGCACGGCCATGAAAACGCCAGCGTCCGCAGCGGTGGTAGCGAAGGTGGCGAGGTCATTGATTTTAACCAGCAGGCCCAGGTACGCAAAGCGGCGGATGAAAGCGCCGTCAGTCAGAAAGAGGCACAGCATGCCGCGGAACAGTTGCTCGTCGAGACGCGCCGCCAGAGCGAGCAGATCCTGCGCGAAGCCGAGCAGCAAGCCAAGCAGCAGGTCGTCATCCAGTCGACGTTGGTCGCGGAGCGCGACACGGCGCTGCAAAAAATTTCCGAATTGGAATCCGCGCACCAGCAACTGGTCGCGCAACATGCACAACTCCAGGAGGCCCTGCAGCGCGAGATCGAGCGCGCCAAGACGCAGGCGGCGACTCCGGCGCTCGCCGATCCGGCCTTGGCCGAGTTGCGTCGTGAACTGAAGGCGGCCCAGCGCGACGCCCAGGCTGCGGAACAGGCTCGTCAGGCGCTGACGCAGGAACTCAGCAGCACACTGACCAATCTCAAACAACTCGAGCGCGCGGCCGAGGATCAAACCGCGGCGGAGCAAAACGCAGCCCTGCAGGACGAACTGGATATATTGCGCGACCAGTTGCATACCGCGCAGCGGGAGGTCACACAGGCGCAGCAATCGATGCAGGAACAGCTTGCCGCGCGGGACGAAAAGATCGTCGCCATGAAGGCGGGCCTGGAGAGTGCCCGCCAACAGGTGCTGGACGCGGATAATCAGAAGGCCGATCTGGAGTCGGCGCGCGCTGCGGCCCACGTTCGCGCGGAAGCATTACAAGCCGAACTGGCCAAGGCGGAAGTACTGCAAGTCCGACTCGCTGCGGCCGAACAACAAGTTGCCGAGCAAGCAGCCGCCCGTCAGCAACTGGAACAGGACGTCGAGCGGTTGCATCAGGCTCAGGCCCAGGCATTGACCAAGGCCGGTCA
Source organism: Gammaproteobacteria bacterium (assembly GCA_038319625.1). Lineage (GTDB taxonomy): Bacteria > Pseudomonadota > Gammaproteobacteria > JBBQDK01 > JBBQDK01 > JBBQDK01. The sequence goes on along the minus strand of JBBQDK010000014.1, from coordinate 14,123 downwards.
GGCACAACAGACACAGCAGGATGTCTTGCAGCAGCAGTTGGCCGAGCTTCAGGCACAGCAGGCGCGAGCTATCGAGCAGCAGCAGCGCCTTGATGACGAGCATCAGGTTGCCTTGACGGAATTGCGCAACACCCTGGAGGCGCGTGAGCAGGCACACGCAGGGCAACTTGAGGCGCAGCATGCCGAGTTGGCGCAGGCCGGTACCGCTCTGCAGCAGGCCCGGGAAACGCACGCTGAGCAACTCGCCAAGACAGCCACGGAACTGTCCGGGTTGCGCGCAAATATAGCCGACAAAGAACGCGAGCTGGCAGAACAGACCGCACAGTTGCAGGCGCAACTTGAGCAGTCCCGTCAGGAAGCTGCAGCAGGCATCAAAGTTCTTGAGGAGCGTCTGGCCGAGTCGAGGCAGGCCCAAAGCGCGGAACAGGGCGCGACCGCCGCACAGATCGCGCAACTGAACGAGGCGCTGGCTGACAAATCGCAAGCGGCCGAACAGGCGGTTGCCGCGCTGACCGAAACCAGTCAGCAGGCCGAAGCCCGTGTCGCAGAACTTCAGGCGCGCCTGGCCAAGGCGGAACAACACACCGCGACCGTGACCGAGCAACAGACCGCATTGCAAAGCGAGCTGCAGACGGCGCAGTTACAGCGCGAAGAATTACAGGCACGCATCAAGACACTGCAGAACGACGCCGATGCAGCCCTGAGCAAGACCAGTGAGCAGGCCGAGGCACGCATCGCGGAACTCCAAACGCAGCTGGCCGCTGCGGAGCGGAACGCCAAGATCGAAACCGAACAGCAGCGCAGCGCTGCCGCTGCTTTGCAGCAGGAATTGCAGGTGGCACAGCAGGCACGCGAAGCGTTGCAGAGCCGTATCGAGAGTCTGCAGCAGGAATCTGCCGCAACGCTGCACAAGTCTGGCGAACAAGCCGAGGCACGCATTACAGAACTCCAGACGCAATTGGCCAGTACCGCGCAAGACGCGCAGGCCGAGACCGAACAATTGCGTGCAGCCTCTGCCGCATTGCAACAGGATTTGCAGACCGCGCAACAGCAGCGCGAAGAATTGCAGGTCCGCATTCACACCCTGCAGGAGGAAGCCGAATCGGCCTTGACCCGCACCAGTAAACAGGCTGGCGAACGGCTCGCAGGTGAACTGGCCAAGGTGCGTGCGGAGCTGGAGGCTGCGGAAAAATCCGCACAAAACGAGATATCTACCTTGCGCGTCACATTGCAAGGAGAGGCGCTCGCGCGGACGCAGGACGGTAAGCGCCTGGCGGACGAGCGCAGTGAATGGCAAACGCTCAGCAAGGCGCTGGAAGACAAGCTGACTCAGGCTGAGCGCGGACGCGCTGATGCCGTTGCCACCGCCCAGACGGTCGAGCAGGAACTTGAGCGCCAGCGCGGGGAGGCCGATGCGACGCAACAGGCCACCCGTGATGAGGTCGCACAGGCCCGCCAGGAAGCCGAGGCACTGCGCGCTGAACTCAAGCAACTCGGCGAACAACTCAATGGCGCCCTCGGCGAAAGCGATGCTGTGGATGCGGCGCGCGAGCAGGCCGAGAACGAGATCGCACGCCTCAAGGCACGGATCCTGGAATTGGAAAGCGCCACTCAGTCCGAAGACACGCGTGGCGGCAAGTCAGAGAAGAAACATGCGGCGGCCTTGAGCAAGCTGCGTGCCGAGATGACGGCAGCCGAGACCGAAGCGAAGCTGCGCTACCAGGAATTGCAGTCGCAACTCGAGCAGGTCCTGGAGCAGGGTCACGCCACCGAGACGCATTTCGCCCAGCAGCAGGCGCAAGCCAAGGAGTCCGGTGCGCTGCTCGATCAGGCACGCCGCCGTGCTGCGGAGTTGGTGCAGGATGTCGAGGACGTGAAGGCGCAGCTCGAAGCCCAGACGCAGCAGCGCCTGGCGGCGGAGACCGCGCGCAAGGCCGCACAGCAGGAAGCCGATGCTCTGCGCGCCGAGTCTCAGATCATGAGCAATCTGGGCGGCGATCATATCGAAGCAACGGCCGCACAACGAGTGCGCGAGCAACAGACGCAGATTGCGCGCCTGGAAAGTGAATTACAGGAGACCAAGAAAAATGTCGAGCTTGCGGTGCGCCTGCGTACCGAATCCGATACCGCACGGCAGGCATTTGAGCAGGAGATTGCCCGACTCAAGGATAATGTGAATGCGCCGGACGTGGTGGCCGCACCGGGCCAGCAGCGTCGCATCGCGCAGGGCGGTGCGGGTCTTGGTCTGCGCAGCGGGTTGGGCCTGAGCTTGGCTGCGGGCTGGCTGGTGGCCGTGGGTCTGGGTGCCTATCTGGCCTTGTTTGTGGGCAAGACAATGCCGCCCGCTGCAATGCCTGCGCCAGTAACCGCCAAGGTCCAGTCAGCTCCGGCGGTCGCTCCGACACGCATTGCCGCAGCAAAGCCGAAAGCCGAACCTGTGGTGGCGGTGACGCGGCCTGAAACGGCGGCACTGCCCAAGCCGGACGCCACGCAAGCCAGGACAGTCGTGCATGCCCTGGGTAACTTCCGTGATAATTTGCGCGATGGCGGCAGCGGCCCACTGCTGACGCGCCTGCCGGCGGGCAGTTACCAAATGGGCAGTGCGGCGAACTCACTCAATTTCGCAGAGACACCGCGTCACGAAGTCGACCTGAAGGCCTTCGCCATTGGCAGCTATGAGGTGACATTCGCAGATTACGACCGCTTTGCCGCGGCCAGCGGCCGCAGCTTGCCCAGCGATAACGGTTGGGGTCGCGACAACCGGCCAGTGATCAACATCAACTGGGATGACGCGGTTGCCTACACGCACTGGCTGACCGAGCAGACCGGCCACCGTTACCGTCTGCCCAGCGAAGCGGAATGGGAATACGCCGCCGCGGCCGGCGCCAGCACGTTCTACGCCTGGGGCAATAACGGCGGCGAGAACCACGCTGTCTGCTTCAATTGCGGCAGCCGCTGGGACGGCCGCCAGACCGCTCCGATCGGCAGTTTCCCCGCCAACGCCTTCGGCCTTTACGATATGGCCGGCAACGTGCTGGAGTGGGTAGCCGACTGCCGCCATGACAGCTATCAGGATGCGCCCGGCGACGGCGGTGTGTGGGCCGGTGGTGATTGCTCGCGGCACATGGCGCGCGGCGGCGCCTACGACTCCCCACTCGACAATCTGCGCACCCAGAGCCGTCCGTATTTCGCCACCGCTACTCGTCTGAACAATCTGGGCCTGCGTGTGGTGCGGCAGGACTGATGTCGGTCGTGTTCGAAGGCCGGGTGCTGTGCCGCCTCGATGAACTGCCGGACCATGGCAGTCGCGGTTTCAGCCTCACCGGCGTTACGATGCTGGAAATTTTCATTGTGCGCAGTGCTGACCGCGTTTATGCCTACCGCAATAGCTGCCCGCACACCGGCGCGCCGCTCGATTGGTTCCCCGACCAGTTCCTCAACGTAGATCTCACCTTGATTCAGTGCGCCATGCATGCGGCTCAGTTCCGGATCGAGGACGGTGTGTGCGTCGCCGGGCCTTGCCCCGGTGCGCGACTCACGGCAGTACCGGTAACTGTGATCGACGGCGCGGTGGTGCTGACAGCGGATCACGCTATATCTTCATGAAATCGTTGTTTTGCGGCGTCACTGAGGCCGGGTCACGTACCTGATCACGTCATCGCCGTCGCGATCCCAATGAACTGGTAAGCGCGCTGCTGGTGATCAGTCTGATACGCAGCCTGACCGGGGTCGGCGCTGGTGTTGTGTTACGGGCTGGTTGCTGACGGCGGACTGGCTGTTACCGTCCCGTCATGTCTTCGAGGGTATGTGCGCACACCGGGCGAGAAAAAACCGCGGTGCGCGGGTGTCGCGTTCCCGGGTCGGGCGCGAGCAACCGGCAGGCCGCGGTTCGCAGTAGATTCGGCGACGCTTAGAACGCCTGCATGTCGTCCAGAAAGGCGTCCAGTGGTGCCTCGGCCAGTGTCGGGGGCAAGGTCAGGCTGGTCTTTGCCGTCACCTCGTGCTGCTGCAGTTCGGTACGCAGTTCCTCGACAGCAGGATTCCAGCCCGAGCACAATACTTCAACTTCATAGTCAGTGTCGGCCGCTGCTGTCTGGTAGCATGTCGTTCCGGTGTTCATATCGATCTCGATCACCATGGTCAGGCCCTCGCTGGTGTGGATGTGTATCACCCTCACATCCTTCATATCGGCCCAGCCAGAACAAAGTTAAGTTGTTGGCAGAGTAATGTCCGACGGTTACAAGACAATGTTGTTGACGTTACACTTTTTTCTCAGGCGTGCGCTCCTTGGCGGCGTCGGTTTCGAGTCCTTACCCTGATGCACTATCGACACAGCTTCCACGCCGGCAATTTCGCCGATGTCTTCAAACACGGTCTGCTCTGCCTGTTGTTCGAGGCCTTGTGCAAGAAGACCGCGCCGTTCTGCTATCTGGAGACGCACGCCGGTGCCGGAGTCTACGACTTGCGCGGCAGCGACGCGCGCAAAACCGGTGAATGGCGTGGCGGCATCGGCCGGCTCTGGCGCCGCCGCGAGGCCGTGCCGGAACTGGCAGGGTTTTTCGCGGCCGTGCAGGCCTTGAATCCGACCCTCGTCGATGACGTCGACCTGCTGCGCTACTATCCCGGTTCGCCGGCCATCGCCCGCGCGCTGCGGCGTCCACAGGACCGCTTGGTGCTGATGGAATTGCAGCCCGAACCACATGCCGCACTGGCGCAGTTCTTCGCCCTGGAGCGGCATGTGGCGGTGCATGCGCAGGACGGTTACCAGGGCCTGACGGCATTCCTGCCGCCGCCCGAAGCGCGCGGTGTGGTGCTGATCGACCCGCCGTTCGAAAACCCGGCGGAATTCACCCAGGCCCTGACGGCGCTGCGCACCGCGCAGACCCGCTGGCCGACCGCCTGCCACGCCTTGTGGTATCCGATCAAGGATCGTGCGCCAGCACAGCGGCTGCACCGGTCGCTGATTGATTCGGGTGTGCGACGGATTCTGTGTGCTGAACTGTGCGTACTGCCGGACGATGTGGCGCTGCGCCTGAACGGCAGTGGCATGATTCTGATCAATCCGCCCTGGCAGATCGACAAAGCGCTCGAATCCCTGTTGCCGCGTCTGCTCGAGGTGTTGCGTGTAGAAGGGCCGGGCCGTACGCGTGTCGAGTGGCTGGTACCTGAATGAGCCGGCAGGTGTTGCTGTGCTGCAATATCGACATGGCGGCCCTGCGAGCGCTACTGGCGCGCTATGGCATTAATCTGAACAGCCTCCCGGTGAGCGCGCCGATTCCCGGCAGCTTCTGGGGTGACAGCGAAGCGGGACTGGTTGGCATGAACGTGTTTGCTCGCGGCGATACCCCGCTGCATTCCGTGCTGCATGAGACCTGCCATTGCCTGTGCATGGACAAGGTGCGGCGCGCGGCTCTGCACACCGATGCCGGCGGCGACACCGATGAGGAAAACGCCGTCTGTTATCTGCAGATACTGCTTGCGGATACGCTGCCGGGAGTGGGGCGCGCGCGTCTTTGCATGGACATGGATGCCTGGGGCTACAGCTTCCGGCTCGGCTCGGCACAGCGTTGGTTCGAGGAGGATGCACAGGACGCGCGGGACTGGTTGGTGAGCGCGGGGCTTATCGATGCGCAGGCCGTGCCGACGTGGCGACTGCGGGATTGAAGGCAGTACGCGGTTCCGAGCAGTGTACCAGTGGCGTGCTCTGTAATTCTTGGAACTTACTTCAAGCACCGAGAATCGGCATGCACCAGATCATGAAGCATCCCGGTAGCAGTTTCTCCCTCTCCCTCCGGGAGAGGGTTGGGGTGAGGGGGTATATGCTCCCCCCATCCTCGGCAACTGCTCCTGGCGTTGCCCTACCTCCTGCATCCCTGCAGTCGTGCCCTTCTCCCTGAGGGAAGAGCGCGTAGCGCGAAGGGTGCAGGAACGTTCTTCCAAACGTCGGTGCTTAGCGAGTATAAGGCATAAGTTCTAAACAGAATGAAGCACGCCACTTAGGTCCCTGCGGCCCGTTCATTGCCACCTAACCGGTTCGGGTGATCATGGAAACGCGGGAATGGTTGGCTCGATGCCGTGCATGTCGGCTTCCGGGTAGTGGCGTTTTATCATCGCCGTGACCGCCTCGACCTGCCCCTTGGGAACATCGATCATCATCAGGAACTGACCGTCGGCGATGGCGTGCTGGAATTCCTTGAGGCGACTGCTCGGGACATCGCTGGCAATCATGCCCGAGACCCAAGCGCCGATGCCGGCGCCGGCCAAGGCGATACCGAGCAAGGCGCCACCGCCCAGGACCAGATCCGCCGGCGGGAGACTGACCGCGATCAGCCCGACAAATACACCGGTGGCGCCACCGACAGCCAGCCCCTGTTCGATGCCATGGACGAAGTCGCTTTTCTGCAACAGTGTGGCTTCCGGCAATTGTTCGAGCGGTGTGCCTTCCCTCGCCACTACATGAATGTAACGTTCCTCAATGCGCGTCAGCAGCAATTCATTAACCACTTGGCGGACACGCTCGGTACTCGGTAACAGAAAATAGAGCCGTCTTCTCATGATCGCCTCCTCTCTACTACGCTAAATATAAGGTTTATAAGGGTTATGTGGTGTTGTACTCCGATACGCTATGATTTAAGTATAGTTCAGTATAGTTCACAAAAATTACGCTTGGGGACGACTCAGGCAGCAATCTGAATCGCCATGTCATCCAGCGTCGCAGCCCCCGCCACAACCGATTCCAGCATGGCTTCGACCTGCGCTTCGCTCAGGTCGAGCGTGCCGAAGTCGGGTACTACGATGCTGTCGTCCACATATCCGGCGATGCCTCTGGATTGCAGTAGTCTTTTGGCTAGTCGGACCAGCAGTGGATAGCTCGCGTGGAGGCCGTCATAGTTCGGGTTGTGGTGCTCGCTAACGGTAGTGATGATCTCCGCCGGCATCTGCCAGGCTTCCATCAGCCAGGTGCCAAGCTCGACATGGGTTGTACCCAGTAGCTCCATCTCCAAATCGAGCAAGGCACGCTGCGGCTCGGCCAGCAGTGCCTGATTGAAATGCGCGAACTCGACAGGATACAAATGACCGCACAGCAGAAACCCGAAGTCGTGCAGCAGCCCGGCCAGATAGGCGAGACCGGGACGCAGGCGCTGCGGCGGCGGCAACAATTTGCTCAGCGCCTGGGTGAGCGCGGCAGTGTAGACCGCGTCGTGCCAGAAGGCTCGCAACCCCAGGGGGCCGTCGAGGGGGATGCGGAAAGCGCGCCCGGTGGCGATGCCGAAGGCAATATCCATCACCATGTCGTAACCGAGCACGCGGGAGATGGCATCCTGTATGGAGTCCAGTTTGCCGCGATAACCGAACAACGGTGACGATGCGTAGCGGATCACCTGTGCGGCGAGGCTCGGGTCGAGTGCCACAATACGCGCCAGGTCATGTACGCTGCCATAGGGATTGACGCGCAGTTGCAGGATGCGTTGCGCCATCTCCGGCATCGGCGGCAATTCCGTGAGTCGTTGAATGCGCGCCTTGACTGTGCGTCGTACGGGGTGGGTTGGTGCGCTACCGGCATCTGCGACGACTGGTGTCGGGCTGTGTGCGGGCACTGGCATGACGGAACGTTGCGCAATGTTTTCGCCGTGCCAGGCGTTCTGCTGCAGTAAGGTGAAACCGCGTGCAGTCACACGAATCAGTTCGCTGTCATTGCCGGACTGGAAATAAATCGGGTCGATGCCGTTCAGGCTGCTGTCAATAATGGTCCTGAGACCGTATACGACGGGTAGTGGTGGCAGCGCGTCTGTCGAACAATCCTGAAACCCTGCCACGGCGGTGGGCGCGGCTGCGATGACGAATTCACGTTGTAATTGTTTGTTCAGTGCGTCCAGATCGACCTGGTGGTCGCTCGGGAATATGGCCAGCAGTGTGCCGCGCCAATCCTTGACGGCCTGTGCCTGAACCACGCTGGCGTTTTGCAGCACGGCGTGTGTGGCGACGATGACCTGATAGTCGATCCCTTCACCGTCCAGGTAATGTTTGATGGAGGCAGGAATAGCCATGGCGGAGTTGTCTGATACTGAAACGGAAAAAATGCTTCCCCGTAATTCGTATCGGGCCGCACGCAGCTATCTTGATCGCGGGCCTGTGACGGTCGTCACAAATGCGTGACCGGGCCGGCCACGCGTTGTCTGCGGTTGTTATGCCGCTGAGTGGTGAATTTCTGGCTGCGAGGGCGTGCTGCGTAGCTACGAAGATTATTCTTCGCGATCAATATCGTCCAATGGGCTGCCCCAACTTTCGTGAGGGTTTTGTTCCAGATCGACGCCGTAATCCTCGCGCTCGATATCCATGGAACCCGACCAGTCTTCCGGCGGCTCGACGGGTTCCATCGCGAGTTCTTCCCAGGTGTCCATATCCAGTTCCTCTACCGTGCCATCGTAATACTGGATTTCGACAGTACCGTCCTCTTCGTCCAGTGCGACAACTTCGAACGTCTGGCCCGTGGCCGTTTTGAACCACCCACCTACTTTCGGATCGTGTTCTACTGGCATAGCATCTGCTCCAGTCCTGCGTGCTGCATAAGGTTGTACTTGAGGGCCGTGTGCAATGCGTCCCTGTAACGTATTTATAGGACCATCTCGTGCGCAAGGCAAGCGCTCTGTTGCAGTGTCTGCATATCACTGCTCATGCATGCAATGTCGGTGCCCGGGATGTGCATCAGTCGCGAAACAAATGCATGACAAATGCTTGCGAACTATCTGTATTGGTATCAGTAGCTATGCGGTGATTCGTGATAGTGCGTGGCGTGAGCAGAAATGCTCCGGGTCACACGATTTTAGTTTTCGCAGCAATGCAGAAAAAACCTGGGCAATTCGCGCAGGACTGGAGGTGGTCCAGATGTCTTGTGCAATCTCGCCGTGAAATCAGAGGAACAATGACAGCACGCCGGTGAAGCCGTACAAACGATTGTGGCAGATCTCGCCGTTGGCGTAGAAACCGACCAGGGGAATGTCGCCGAGCACGTCGCGGATCGCTTGCAGTTCCTCGGAGTGCTGACCGAACAGATCGCGGCCGCGACCCAGGCAGGAATAATAAACCGCACCACGTGCCGTGCGACCGCTGCGTTGCTGGACATCCGCCAGCATGCGGTGCAGATCTTCCAGCGCGCTGGCGCCGTCGCGACGACAGAACATAATGGTTTGGCCGGGCTCGACAATGTCGCCGATGCCGAGCAGTTTGCGGTCGATATCGACGCCGATCAGGTTACGCACCAGATAATCGGGCTTGTCCGAACCGGCAATGGGCAGGCCGGCAAAGATATAGCCGGCGACGCGGTTCAGGTCGCGTGCCAGCAACTCGCCGATATCCTCGTAGAACACATCCAGAGCCGGTCGATTGTCGATGTGCGAGATGATGTTGTGCTCGCAGGCGGTGATGACGTGCTTGGGTCCGATTGGTGAACAGCCTTGACTCAGGCCGGTGACGATTTGGACCTGCTCATTGAAGATCACGCCGGACAGCCCGCCTGCGGTAATGCGGTCGGCGATCTGCAGATTGCGGGTATTGGAAGAGGTGATGCCGCCAACCAGAAAACCGCCGGGCATGACCTCCGGCAGATGTGCAATCAGTTGCGGCAGTTCCTGATTGGCCGGGTCGCCGTGCACCATAGCGACATGTACCTGACCCGCCCGATACCACGTCTCGAACTGCGCGATAAAGCCGTCCAGGGCATTGTCTACGCCGCTGAATACCCGAAACGCCGCGTCGGGAAACGCCCCGATCAGTAGCGTCGCGGCCGGCGTGTCGTAGAACTCCTGACCGGTGCAGGATATACCCATGCCGACGCTGCCCACCCAGTGTTCGACGCCGGTGCGCGTACGCAGCTGTTCGAGAATCTGCTGCGCGGATTCGGCGAGCGAATCGGTGAGATACAGGAAGCCGAGGTTGGCCGTGTCCGGCACATTCTCCAACTGTGTCAGCAATTGCGCGGTGATCTGCTCGGCGCTGGCCTGCGGGTCGGTGGCGTACGCCAGTAGAAATCGATCCATGTTGGGTTTTTTCATTGCGGTAACAGTGATATGCGCTGGGTAGTGCGGGGCGACAACATCGCCGCTGGTGATTTTGAACAGCCCGAGGCCGGCCCGCAGGGCCGGATCCTTTATGAGCTCCACAGTCTCAGATTTCGCGGGCGCTCAATCCAGATTGCAGTGGTGTGCTCCGTAATTCTTGGAACTTAATTCAAGCACCGAGAATCGCAATCCACCAGATCATGAAGCATTCCGGTGGCAGTTTCTCCCTCTCCCTGCGGGAGAGGGTTGGGGTGAGGGGGTATATGATCCCCTCATCTCGGCAACTGCTCCCGGCGTTGCCCTACCTCCTGCATCCATACAGTCGTGTCCTTCTCCCGAAGGGAAGAGCGCGTAGCGCGAAGGGTGCAGGGACGTTCTTCCAAACCTCGGTACTTAGCGAGCATGCGGCATAAGTTCAAAGAATTACGGAGCAGACCACTGGATGCGTCGCTGCCGTCCCGTAAAATCTCTCTCCCGAGGGGGAGGGATATGGGGTATTACCCGTGCAGTCTACTTTTTGCGCGAGCCGGCGCGCGACTCGCTCATCATGTGCTCGATGATCGGGGCCAGAATGATTTCGATGGCGAAACCCATCTTGCCGCCCGGCACCACCATGGTGTTGCGTCGCGACATGAACGAGCCGTCCAGCATGTTGAGCAGATAGGGGAAATCGACACGCTGTTCGGCCGGGTCGCGGAAGCGGATTACCACGAAACTTTCGTCCGGGGTCGGGATGTCACGGGCGATGAATGGATTGGAGGTGTCCACCGTCGGAACGCGCTGGAAGTTGATGTCGGTGCGCGAGAACTGCGGTGTAATGTAATGCACGTAGTCGTACATGCGGCGCAGGATGGTGTCGGTGACGGCCTCGGCGGAATAGCCGCGCTGGGCACAGTCGCGATGGATCTTCTGTATCCATTCGAGGTTTACGATCGGCACCACGCCGATCAGCATGTCGACGTGTTGCGCGGCATTCACCTTGTCGGTGACTACACCGCCGTGCAAGCCTTCATAAAAGAGCAGGTCGGTGCCTTTCGGAATGGTTTCCCAGGGCGTGAACTCGCCCGGATTCTGGCCATAAGGCTCGGCTTCTTCATCGCTGTGCAGGTAATAGCGGCGTTTGCAGGCGCCGGTCTTGCCATATTCCTTGAAAGTCTCTTCGATAGTGCCGAACAGATTGGCATCGGGACCGAAGTGGCTCAAGGTCTTGCCCTGCTTGGCGGCCTTGTCGATGGCAGCCTTCATTTCCTTGCGGTTGAAACCGTGGTAGCTGTCACCTTCGATAACCAGCGGGTTCACTCCTTCACGACGAAAGATGTGTTCGAAGGCCACCTTGACGGTGGTGGTGCCGGCTCCGGACGAGCCGGTGACCGCGATAACGGGGTGCTTCTTGGACATTAAAAGGCTCCTCAAAACTGTTGTTACATAAATTTATGCCGAATCACGAAAAGGCCCCGCAAGGTCTTTTCGTGATAGTGCAGAATGCCCGGATGGCGCGGTGCTAAACAATTGTCACAGAACCGCCCTATAGTGTAACCGATCGGGTGCATATTGAAGCATCATTCAACAGGGTCAGACAAGCTGCCTGTGCGCAGTAATTATCGGGCGTCGTTCCTGCAGTGCCCTGCTTCTACAGGGATTTGTGCAATTAATTGGCGAGATTTGCACGCCCCTGGAGTATAGTGGCGGCAGGCCCTGCGGCCTTGTGTCCACTCGCTATAGGATTTTCCTCATGAAGACAGCCAACGGCATGGTCGTGACCATGCACTACACACTCACCGACGACAGCGGTACCACCGTCGACAGCAGCGCAGGGCGTGAGCCGCTCACCTATCTGCACGGTTACGGCAATATCATCCCCGGCCTGGAGACCGCGCTCGAAGGCAGCGAAGCCGGTTTCAAGTCGCGCATCGATGTGGCCGCCAGCGAAGGTTACGGCGAGCGCGATGATAATGCCGTATTCGAGGCACCGCGCGAGCAGTTCCCGGATGATATGGACGTCACGCTCGGGACGCGCGTATTCGCAGACGGACCGAACGGCCCGATTCCGTTCACCATCATGGAAGTGACCGAGAGCAATGTGAAGCTCGACGCCAATCATCCGCTGGCGGGCATGAATCTGCATTTCGATGTCGAAATCGTGGAAGTGCGTGCCGCCACGGATGAGGAAATCTCCCACGGTCACGTGCACGACGGCAGTCACGACCACGAGCATTGATCGTTTCGCGGCACCCGATCAGTTGTGTATTCCCGTGCCCGCCGCAATGGCGGGCACGGGGCTTCAATCGGTTCGGATGTAAAAAAGATCCCAGACCCGGTGGCCGAGGCGCTGGCCGCGCTGTTCGAAACGGGTCAGCGGGCGCTCGTCCGGCCGTGGCGAGAATTGCCCGGCACCACAACTATTGCTAAAGCCCGGCGCGACCTCCATCACCTCCAGCATGTACTGCGCATAGTCTTCCCAGTCGGTCGCCATGTGCAAGTAAGCCCCGACACATAGCTTGCGGGCAATCAGTTCCGCGAAGGGTGCCTGGATCAGGCGGCGTTTGTGGTGGCGCAGCTTCGGCCAGGGATCGGGAAAATACACATGCACAGCCGCCAGACTGGCATCCGCTATCGACGTGCGTAACACCGCGACCGCGTCGGAGTTGATGACTCGTACATTCTCCAGCCCGGCCTTTTCCAGTGCCAGCAACAAAGCGCCCACCCCGGGTCGATGTACCTCGATGCCAAGATAGTCACGCTCGGGATGCGCGCTCGCCATGGTGGCGAGCGCGGTGCCATTGCCGAAACCTATCTCCAGAGTGCGCGGTGCCCGACGCCCGAACACGGCGTCCAGATCCAGCGGGCTATCACAGCTTGCGATGCCGTAGTGATCCCATAAGGTATCCAGGGCCCGTTGCTGGCCGGCCGTCAGGCGCCCCTGACGCAGCACGAAGCTGCGCACGGGACGATGCTTGGCGGGGTCGCTCATGGTCTAGCCGTCAGCGTCACGTAAGGATTTGAACCGCCAGCACCGATGGGTGGTCGGTGCCGGTACTGCGCGTGCGCAAGCGTATGTTGTCGTGCAAAACGCGGGATCAGAAAAAGGTCCCGTCGACAGGTGACGAGGCGCTCGCGAAACGCTTGCGCGGAATGCGCCCGGCAAGGAAGGCTTCGCGCCCGGCCTCGATGGCCTTTTTCATCGCCGAGGCCATGAGGACTGGGTCGCGCGCACCGGCGATAGCGGTATTCATGAGCACACCGCCGCAGCCGAGTTCCATCGCGATCGCCGCGTCCGAGGCTGTGCCAACGCCGGCGTCGACGATGATCGGGACCTTGGCATTTTCGACGATGGTGAGGATGTTGTAGGGATTGCGGATGCCGAGACCGGAACCGATCGGTGCCGCCAGTGGCATCACCGCAACACAGCCCAGCTCCTCGAAGCGCTTGGCAATGATCGGATCGTCGTTGGTATAGACCATGACCTTGAAACCGTCCTTGATGAGCGTCGCAGCGGCGTCCAGCGTCTGGATGATATCGGGGAACAGGGTCTTCTCGTCGCCCAGCACTTCCAGCTTCACCAGGTCGTGGCCATCCAGCAGTTCCCGCGCCAGACGACAGGTGCGGACAGCGTCGGCACTGGTGTAACAGCCGGCCGTATTGGGCAGATAGGTGTAGCGTGAAGCTGGCAACACGTCGAGCAGATTCGGTTCGCCTGGCGTCTGACCGATGTTGGTGCGGCGGATCGCGACGGTGATGATCTGCGCACCACTGAGCTCGATGGCGCGACGGGTTTCTTCGAGATCGCGATACTTGCCGGTGCCGACCAGGAGGCGCGAATGGTAAGTCACTCCCGCGATGACGAGCGGGTCGGCGCCAGGTTTCGTAGCAGGTTTAATCTGTGTGTTCATGGTTGATCTTTTCGGCTCTTCCGCAGAATTTGTGGGTCAACTGCAATCAAGTCCCCTCTCCCTCAGGGAGAGGGGTTGGGGTGAGGGGATTTAATCAGTGCCTGATGGATACACTCCGGAATGGCCTTTGCCCCAATCAGAATCTCATGATTCCAGAAGCGCAGAACCCAGTACT
>JBBQDK010000013.1:0-30017 GCA_038319625.1 Gammaproteobacteria bacterium | reverse complement strand
GGCGTATGCCCATTGGCATCATAGATAAGCGACCATTCACCGAGAAAGAAAATGTTGTGGAACAGCGCGATCAGTGCCCGAAAGGCCACCGCACCCAGACCCGCGATGCCTCCCACCGCCACTGCCAGCAGCGCCAAGCGGAACGGAGAGTTTTCCTGTGGCCAGTGCGAATTCATCGAAAAGCCCTATGCAGGATTGGCGGCAGCATCCGGTTGCCTGCATCGGCAGGGTCGACTGTTATGTATTGGCATAGAGAGATTACCGCTTCGCTGTTGCGCTGACCTGCTTGAGCGTTTGCCACTCCCCGAATACCGATATCGTGGGCACAGCGTGGGCACGACTCGAGGCATGCTCTCCACTGAGGATTTGATTGAATGGCGCGCCCGACAGGATTCGAACCTGTGACCCTCGGCGTCGGAGGCCGATACTCTATCCAGCTGAGCTACGGGCGCAATGTATTAGGTGGAAAACTGATCCCGGCGGGAAATCGACCGGAGCCCGGATGCCATAGGATACCCGCCGGGGCCTTGGGCGTCCATGATCGTTATGAGGTTTTGCGGTTCCCGCTACGCGGCTTTGCCGGTATACTCTTGCGCCATCCGACGTCGGCACCTTTCTGGACCGCGTGGTCACGATCACAACAGCTTAGGAGTTCACAGTGAGTCAGCAAGACAAAGCATTCTTTTCCACCTTCGTTGGCGTGCTGGGGTTTCTGGTGGTGCTGGCGGTAGTGTTCCTTGTCATCGCGAAGTCCGTCTCGAAAGAGGACCAGGTCACCGTCAAAGTTGATGAGAAAGCAGTGGCCGAGCGCATCAAGCCGGTCGGCGAGGTCACCGTCGGCACGGCCACACCTGCCGGTGCAACTGCCGACAGCGCCGCTGCACCGCGTTCCGGTGAGGAGGTCGTCACTGCTGTCTGCGGCATGTGCCACACAGCCGGCGTCGCCGGCGCCCCCAAGATCGGCGACAAGGCTGCCTGGGCTCCGCGTATCGCGCAAGGCGAAAATGTCCTGTTGCAACACGCCACGAACGGCATCCGCGCCATGCCACCCAAAGGCACTTGCGCGGCCTGCTCGGAACAAGAGATCAAGAACGCGATCGAATACATGGTTTCAAAAGCCAAGTAAGCACATCGCGACCCAAAAAAGCGCGCCTCAGAGCGCGCTTTTTTTTCTTTACGGCTATGGTATTCCGGGAAATTCCGCCGCACTCATAACCCTAAGCGCCTCTTGGGAAAGGCCCGAGATGCCGGGAAATAACATCACTTCAAAACGTTCCATCCACCCGAGATTACGCAGCACCAATACTGAATTCCGCTACCACCGGCGTGTGATCCGAAGGCCGCTCCAGCTTGCGCGGGGCAGTGTCGATGCGGCAGCTTAAGCAGCGCTTGCACAATACCGGACTCGCCAGGATATGGTCGATGCGCAATCCCATGTTGCGCTTGAACGCATTCATGCGGTAATCCCACCAGCTGTAGCTTTGTTCCGGCTGTTCGAAGCGCCGGAAGGTATCGCAAAAACCGGCATCCAGCAGCCCCTGAAACGCTGCGCGCTCCGGCTCGCTGCATAACACACTGTCTTTCCATGCCGCCGGATCATGTACATCGCGATCCTCCGGGGCGATGTTAAAATCGCCCAGCACTACCAACTGCGGATATTGTTGCAATTGTTGTCTGAGATACGCGGCCAGTTTTTCCAGCCAGTCGAGCTTGTAGCGGTATTTATCCGAGCCGACCGCTTCTCCGTTCGGCACATAAAGATCCAGCACTCGCAAATCCCCGAAGCTCGCGCCGAGCACCCGGCGCTGCGGATCATCGAGACCGGGCAGGTCGGTGACGATATCAGCAGCAGCGATCCGGCTCAGTATCGCTACGCCGTTGTAGGTCTTCTGGCCGGCGTAACACACCTGATAACCAGCCGCCTCGATTACTGCCTTGGGGAAATTTTCGTCGGTGAGCTTGGTTTCCTGCAAGGTGAGTATGTCGGGAGACTTCGAAGCCACCCAATCCAGCACATGCGGCAGGCGAACCTTCAGGGAGTTGACATTCCAGGTGGCGATTTTCATTATAGATATACCTATTTGTTTGTTAAGTATAATTAATAACGTGATGTGCAATAGCTACGCGTCTAGCTACACAGAATGGCGGGGCTGGCCAGTGGCCAGACAGGGTCTATAACAATAGCCCGGCCTGACCCGGCGCTGGCGGACGGCCAGCGTCTCCAATGATACTGTATGAAACACGCACCCTCCACGCGCCAAGATATAACAACCAACGAAGGAGAAAATAATGAACACTCTCGCTCGTATCACACTCCCTTAGATCCTCGTACTCACCGACTGTGGTGGAGGTGACGGCGGTGGTGGTGGGTTTACAACACCGACACCCGCCGGCATATGGTTCGGCGCGGCACCGAAATCAACAGATAAGGTCTTTAGAAAATAATGCTAATCCGTATCCAGGGTCTCAAGATGGAAGAAGTGTTTTATTTGCAGATACCAGATATACAAAATTAAGGTGGGGTTTTTTAAAACCTCGTTTTTTATTAGGATGCCGACGGCAGACTGGAGAGGCAGGCAGGAAAATATAATTGGGTTTGCAATTGCGTCTTGTTTATATATTTTTGCCAATATTGTGGGTAATTCAGAATAATGTATTTTCTGTGGGACTGCGTGCGGCTCAAATAAAGAGCGAATATGGCTCAGGTTCTTGTCGTCGTTTCTATTAAAGTAATGTGCTAGCAAATATACAGCTGGCCGGAAAAACCAGTAATGAAATATGAAGTTGTCTGAAGGTTCAACTTTCTGGTTATTTGAGAAGATGTAAGAAAAAGCAAATTGTTCCATTACATGCCAACTTTCATCAGACGATATTTGTTTTGTAAGATGAATAACTTCGCCAATCAAATGTTGCTGACTATAACTTACTCCGATGACCCCTGAATTCCACATGTTGGTTTTTGGGCTAATATTGTAAGTGCTACCGTTTAGTAGCGAAAATGTTGTTTTATCTACATACCTTTTTATTTTTGGCCTGATTGAAATTCGGTGTTCTTTTAGGTGGAGTATTAGTCGCTCCTGGTTAATCTGTTCAAAAAGTGGCTGCGGATCCTGAATAAAAAAAGTATCTGTATCCACAAATAATGCGCTCGATTTGGTTTCCCGCATGCAGTCTCTTATTACCCAGGGTTTTAGGATCAGAAAAAAGTCATTTCCTTCTTTAATTACTTTAGAGATTAACTCACTATTAAGGACTTTTATTTTTATTTTTAAATTGGGTAATGTCTCGTGAAATGACAACTCTCTATCACTATAAATAGTGATGCATACATTGTCTCTCGTCCATTGACTCGCGACTTCATTAAGCGATAGCAAGGAATAGAGCAGCTCCTTTTGGAACTTGGGGTCATCGCCAACGGAAAGATATAAAAGGTTATCTATGAGTAAGTCCCCAGGCTATTAGCACCAGCACTATACTTAAAATCGAGGATATCATGTGATATTCATGTTGAAATGCACGCCGTTTTGGCTTTATTTTCTACGCACTTCACCTTTAATGATTACTTTTGAGGGCTAATCACAGCATTACTCATGTGCTACCTTTTCTAGGGTGGTATTCCAATGGGTTGCTGAATATAAGGTCAACATCTTCTGGAGTGGAAATACCCGTGTTTTAATATTTTTATGAAGAAGTTACTGAGTGTTTCTTATGGCCCGGTTCGCGCTATGCATTCTCCCAATGCCTCTCGTTCATAGGCTATAACTGAACTAATTTTAGTAAATTATTGACATAATCTTGAACCGCCGCACTCATTTTTAGGTCGTTAGTTTGAAGTGTATAGGAAGAATAAACGCCCTTTTTCCTGAAGGCCAGAAGTATCGTACGACCGTTTGCACTGGCATCGATCCCCCCATCGCCAAGAATACTCCCCGAATCCCGCCGCTCCCGCCAATAAATCTACCTTCTCCAGCCCCACTTTCCGCCCACTCCCAACCATCGGACCAGCCGGCACCCAGGCGCTTCTGCCCAGTGCCGCAACTTGAGAGGAATCGTCTAGTGAAATTAGTCGAACAACCCGACGTGCGGCGGCCCTCGACTTTCTGCGTTCAATACGGCTTGCGCTGCGCGCCGCGTCACAGCACCAATAGTGGCAGACACCGGTTCTTGATACTGTCTTTGTTAGTGCGTCTGCATGAGCAATGTTTCGAAGTAAGCGATGGTCTTGATCAGGCCCTCCTTGAGTTTCACTGTGGGTTCCCAGCCAAGTTTATCCCGGGCAAGCGTGATGTCCGGGCAGCGTTGCACCGGGTCGTTACTGGGCAGCGGCTTGTACAATATTTCGGAACGCGAACCGGTCATGCCGATGACCAATTGGGCGAGTTCCAGGATGGTGAACTCGCTCGGATTGCCGGTATTCACCGGACCGGTGAAATCGTCCGGCGTATTCATGAGCCGGATCAGGGCCTCGACCAGATCGTCGACATAGCAGAATGAACGGCTTTGTTTTCCATCTCCATAGACGGTGATGGGATTGCCCTGCAATGCCTGAACGATGAAATTCGATACCACACGACCATCGTTAGGGTGCATGCGCGGCCCATAGGTGTTGAAGATGCGTGCGACCTTGATGCGCAGATTGTGTTGCCGGTAATAATCGAAGAACAAGGTCTCGGCGCAGCGCTTACCTTCATCGTAACAGGAGCGTATCCCGACCGGGTTGACGTGTCCCCAATACTCCTCACGCTGCGGGTGCATCTGCGGATCGCCGTAGACTTCGCTGGTCGATGCCTGCAGGATCTTGGCCTTGACGCGTTTGGCAAGTCCCAGCATGTTGATGGCGCCGTGCACGCTGGTCTTGGTGGTCTGCACCGGGTCGAACTGGTAATGAATCGGTGAGGCCGGGCAGGCCAGGTTATAGATCTCATCGACTTCGATATAGAGCGGAAAAGTGACGTCGTGGCGCATCACTTCGAAATGAGGATTCGGCAGCAGGTGCAGGATGTTGTCCTTGCTGCCTGTGAAGTAATTGTCGACACACAGCACGTCATGCCTCCGGTCGAGCAACCGTTCGCAAAGATGTGAGCCGAGAAAACCGGCGCCGCCGGTGACCAGAATGCGTCGTGACCGGGTTTCTTTCACGTTGTCACCATGATGTTTTAGACTGCCCAAGTGCGTAATAAGTCTTGTTCGGATATTGTACAAATATACAACGCGAGTTACATACGAACTGCATGAGATTGTTCCACTGGGAGCGTGGGGTAGATACTTTAATATCGGCGCCTGACACCAACACAGAAACCCGATGGTAGAGGAATGGGGTGGGATTGTGGTTCATCCATAGGCCGTCATGCAATGCCTCGATAACAATTCACCTGATTAGCGCTGTTACATGCCAAGTGGCTATTTTCATGAGTTATCTAAACCGCCAAGGACGCCGGGGGAGTTCGGTTGGCTTGAATGACCAGCACACGCCGGTCGCTTCATAGATATGCATGTTGAGTGAAGGCTTGCTCATTTCATCGGGAAAGATGTTGTTGGCGTCCTTGGCGGTCCAAAACTATTTTCATGCCGCCGCCAATCCACTGTGCCTGAGCAATGCATCGATCGTCGGCTCGCGGCCACGGAACTCGATGAATAATTCCATCGGCTCACGCGAACCGCCCTGCTCCAGAATGGCATTGAGAAATTGCAGCCCGGTGGCGCGATCGAAGATGCCGTTCTCTTCGAACTTGGAGAAGGCGTCGGAGGACAGCACTTCCGCCCATTTGTAACTGTAATAGCCCGCCGCGTAGCCGCCCGCGAAAATGTGCGAGAAACTGTGCGGGAAACGATTGAAGGACGGCGGCTTGAGCACGGCCACCTGCTGCCGTACCGCATCAAGTATTTCATACACGCGCGCGCCGCGCGCCGGATCGTATTCCATGTGGATGCGGAAATCGAAAATCGAAAACTCCAGTTGCCGCACCATCTGCATGGCAGACTGGAAATTCTTCGCGGCGATCATCTTTCGATACAGATCTTCGGGTAGTGCCGCGCCGGTCTGGTAATTGCTGGCAATCAGATCGAGCGCTTCGCGTTCCCAGCACCAGTTCTCCATGAACTGACTGGGCAGTTCCACGGCATCCCAGGCGACACCGCTGATGCCGGAGACGCTGGAGTAATCGACGCGCGTCAACATGTGGTGCAGGCCGTGGCCGAATTCGTGGAACAGGGTCTGCACTTCATCGTGGGTGAGCAGCGCGGGATTGGCGCCGATCGGCGGCGTGAAATTGCAGGTCAGGTAGGCGACCGGACTCTGCACGCCCTGCGCCACGCGGCGCCGTGCGATGCAGTCGTCCATCCACGCACCGCCGCGCTTGTGGGTACGCGCGTACATGTCGAGATAGAACTGGCCGCGCAGTTCGCCGTTGGCATCATGGATGTCGAAGAAGCGCACCTCCGGATGCCAGACCTCGACACCGTCATGGGCGGTGATCTCCAGTCCGTACAGGCGCCGCACCACGGCGAACATGCCGGACAGGACGCGCGGCACCGGGAAATACGGCTTCAGGTCTTCCTGGGCGATCGCGTAGCGGTGTTGCTGCAACTTCTCGGAGTAGTAGGGCACATCCCAGGCTTCGAGATCGGCAAGACCGTGCTGCTCACGCGCGAAATCGCGCAGTTCGTCGAGTTCCTTGTGCGCCATTGGCACGGATCGCTGCGCGAGATCGGTGAGAAAATCCAGCACCTGTTGCGTGCTCTTGGCCATCTTGGTGGCCAGCGACAGTTCGGCGTAGCTTTGAAAGCCGAGCAATTGCGCTTCTTCATGTCGCAGGGCGAGGATCTGCTCCATGAGCGGACCGTTGTCCCATTTGGCATCGTGCGGACCGGCATCCGAGGCACGCGTGACATAGGCTTCGTAGACTTCACGGCGCAGCGCACGATCATCGGCGTAGGTCACGATCGGCATATAGGACGGAAATTCCAGCGTAATGCGATAGCCGTCCTGCCCGGCCTGCTCCGCACTCTGTTTCAACAGGGCCACCGCGCTGTCCGGCAGACCGGCGAGCAGAGCGGGATCGGCGACCAGCTTCGACCAGGCATTGGTGACGTCGAGCAGGTTTTCTTCGAACCTGGCAGTGAGATTTGACAATTCCAGCATGATGGCCTTGTAACGTTCCTTGCTGTCCGGTGGCAAGTCCACGCCGGACAGATGGAAATCGCGCAAGGCGTTATCGATGATTTTTTTCTGTGCGGTATCCAGGCGCGGGTATTCGGCGCCATCGGCAACGGCCTTGATGGCCTGGAACAGCACCTCGTTCTGCCCCATCTCGGTGGCATAGTCGCTGAGCTTGGGCAGGCAGGCGTTATAGGCGACACGCAGTTCGGGACTGTTGACCACGGCGTTCATATGCGAGACCGGTGACCAGACCCGCGACAGGCGCTCTTCGATATCTTCCAGCGGTTGCAGAAGGGTGGCC
Source organism: Gammaproteobacteria bacterium (assembly GCA_038319625.1). Lineage (GTDB taxonomy): Bacteria > Pseudomonadota > Gammaproteobacteria > JBBQDK01 > JBBQDK01 > JBBQDK01. Next base: position 22,557 of record JBBQDK010000013.1, on the reverse strand, counting down.
CAGGTGTAGGGTCCGCCGCCCTCCAGGAGCTTGGTGGTGGCGGCGCGGTTGTCGGCCAGCAGCGTGTCGATCGCCGCCTCGACGTGCTCGGCACGAATGGTGGAAAACGGTGGCAGGCCGGTCATTGTCAGCAATGGGTTGGTCATGGGAGATACGCGGGTCCGAGGTGGTTTGCAGTGTCTGCATCTTACACGACGTCATGGCGCTTATCCGCTATCATCCCGACGACACGCCACGATGAGCGAGACACCTCATGACCATACGGGTTTTCGAAAATCTGACACCCGACATCTCCGCCACGGCCTATGTCGATCCCACCGCGCTGGTAATCGGCGACGTCAGCATCGGCGCCGACGCCTCGCTCTGGCCGATGGTGGTGGCGCGCGGTGACATTCAGTCCATCCGCATCGGCGCCCGCACCAATATCCAGGACGGATCCATCCTGCATGTAACCCACGACGGCCCGCTCTCGCCCGGCGGTCATGCGCTCCTGATCGGTGACGACGTGACCGTAGGCCACCGGGTGATCCTGCACGGCTGCGCAATCGGTGACCACTGCCTGATCGGCATGGGCTCGGTACTGATGGATGGCGCGCGCCTCGAAGCACGCGTGATACTCGGCGCCGGCAGTCTGGTGGCTCCCGGCAAGGTATTGGCTGGCGGATATTTATGGCTGGGCAGCCCGGCCCGCCGGGTACGGCCGTTGCGTGCGGAAGAACTGGCCTATCTCGATTATTCCAGCGCCCATTATGTCGACCTGAAGAACCGTCACAGCGGCGGCGGACCACACTACCCGGACCTCAGTACAGCTTGATTTGGCACCGGGCGCGTGCTTTACTTGGGTTCATTCGGGGATGGAATCCCATAACTAATTAGATGAGGTGCCGTGATGGAAATCCACATCGGAAATCTCCCGCCGGAAGCGACAGTCTCCGACCTGAACAATCTGTTTCGCTTGCCTGCCAATCCTTCCCAGTGCCGCGTTTTCAAAAAGCACGGTCGTGACGGGCGCGTGTTTCATTATGGCTTGGCCATCATTCGCCCCGATGAAGCCGGCCAGCGACTCATCAGTCGCTATCGCAATGCCTCACTGAGCGGCACACGCCTTGTGGTGCGCGAGTTCCAACCGCGCCGTATCGCCAATGAACGGCGCTCCCTGGACTGGCGCACCAAAACCTGGAACGGTACCGAACGGCGGCAAGTGGAGCGGCGCGCCGCGTAGCGGCATCGGACAGCGGCGGCTCAGCCCTACCCTGCAAGGTTTTTCCTGTACACCCGCAGAGACTGTCTACAACACTCGCGTCGTCTGACGCATTTCCATGGCTGCTCTTGCGCAGCCGGTCGCCTACATAAAATCAACCTGCCTCACCGGACTGCCGTAACTGCGCGATCACCGGTGCCGTCTCCGGGCGCACACCGCGCCAGAGATAAAACGCTTCCGCCGCTTGCTCCACCAGCATGCCCAAGCCGTCGTAGGCCTGCGCGGCGCCGTGCTGGCGCGCCCAGCGCACGAAGTCCGTGGGCGCATCGCCATACATCATGTCGTAGGTGCAGCCGCGCGGCGCGATGACCCCGGCAGGCAGCGGCGGCACCGTGCCGTGCAAGCCAGCCGCAGTGGCATTGATGATCACATCAAACGATGCACCGGTGAGTGCGTCGAAACTGCTGGCCAGCACAGCACCGAGCTCGGCGAAGCTATGTGCCAGATCCTGCGCCTTGGCGGGCGTGCGGTTGGCGATGACCAATAGCTGCGGCCGCTCGGCCAGCAGCGGTTCCAGCACGCCGCGTGCCGCGCCGCCGGCACCCAGCAACAACACGCGGCGGTCGTGCAAGGCCCAGCCGTGATTACTGCACAGGTCGCGCACCAGACCGACCCCGTCGGTGGTATCGCCGTAGCGACTGCCATCGTCTCGCAGCAACAGCGTGTTGACCGCACCGGCGCGCTGCGCGCGCGGACTGCGTTCGTCGGCGAGTGCCCAGGCCTCTTGCTTGAACGGCACGGTAACATTGGCGCCGCGTCCGCCCAGGGACTGAAACTCGGCCACGGCGGACGCGAATCCGTGCAGCGGCACCAGCAGGGCGTCATAGACTATGTCCTGGCCGGTTTGGGCGGCGAACAGCCGGTGGATGCGCGGTGATTTGCTGTGCGCGACGGGGTTGCCGAACACCGCATAGCGGTCAGGCCGGGAAGCGGGCTGTAGTTGAGACATGGCTGGCGGTCCTGAGACGAAGCGCGCATGGTAACCGAGGGCGGCGCGGGCTTAAATGCCGAACAGTCCGGGCGACGGGCAGATGCGGCGCCGCAGGTCTCAGATTCAGGCAGATCGGCATTGACAAATAAACAGAATGGGAATATTTTCCCATTTGTATACGCACCAATCCCGGTCGTCATGCCAGCACAAACGACGCGCCGGCATGGCGCGAACATGAAACAGATGATATCAGCTATCGCCGCACCAGCACCTCTTGCCACCCGGACCGGATACTTCCGACAGCCTGCCCCGATCAATGAATATGCACGCTAAACTGCATCAGGTCCTGAACGCCGCGGTGCTGCGTATTTTGCGGCCACTGGTGCGCATCCTGTTGCAGCACGGCATTCCGTTCGGCGTGTTCGCGGATATCGCCAAGCGCGTCTACGTGGAGGTGGCCGACTCGGAATTCCCCATCCCCGGCCGCAGGCAGACCAAGTCACGGGTCTCGGTGCTGACCGGTCTGTCCCGCAAGGAAGTGCTGCGCGTCAAGCGCCTGCCATCGCTGGACGACAGCAACGCCGCTGCACGCTATCAACGCGCCGCGCGCACCATCAGCGGTTGGCTGCGTGACAAGGACTTTGCCGACCGTAAAGACCAGCCTGCCGCGCTGCCGCTCGACGGCGGCAAGACCAGTTTCACCGAACTGGTCAAGCGCCACAGTGGTGATATTCCGGTACGCGCCGTGCTCGACGAGATGGAACGCGTCGGCGCGGTCGAGCGACTTGCCAACGGCGACATCCGTCTGGTGCAGCACGCCTACGTGCCGAGCGGTAGCGAGGAAGCCAAGATCAATATTCTCGGCAGCGATGTCGCCGACCTGATCCAGACCATCGAACACAATCTTGCCGCCACGGCCGACCAGGCCTTCTTCCAACGCAAAGTTAGCTACGATCACCTGCCTGCCGAGGTTCTGCCGGAGTTTCAACGCTTGGCAGGACAGCATGCCCAGTCCCTGCTGGAGGAACTTAATGTCTGGCTGGCGACGCGGGACCGCGAAGGCACACCGCTACAACCCAACGAACAGCGCAAACGCGCCGGACTGGAGATACATTACTTTGAAGATGATGCACCGCAGGAGAAACCGCATGAGACCTAGAGCATTCCTGATCGCCACCCTGACTGCGCTGGGCGTGATCTCATGCGGCGGCGGCGGTACCAACACCGCCGGCGGCATCGGCGGCACCGGGGTGAGTTACGGCCCTGTAACCGCCTTCGGCAGCGTGATCGTCAACGGCGTGGAATACAACACCGCATCAGCCAGCTTCACGAAAGACGGTGTGAGAACCACACAGAGCGGTCTCGGCGTCGGCATGGTGGTGAGCGTCACGAATGACGGTAACGGCAACGCCAAGAGCGTCAGCTTCCGCGATAATGCGCAGGGGCCGGTCTCAAGCCTCGGCGCGAGCAGCCTCGTTGTACTGGGACTCGACGTACAGATGAACAATCTGACCGTCTATAGCGGCGGCCCCGCCACGCTGACAGACATCAACCCGGGCGATATCGTCGAGGTCAGCGGCCAGATCACCGGCATCAATACTGTCCTGGCGACACGTATTGAAAAACTCAGCATGACCTGTCCGCTGTCGGTCGGGCAGGAAATCGAACTCAAGGGCAGCGTCAGCAATGTCAATGCAGGCGCGATGACATTCAACATCGGCACGCTCATGGTGAATGCCGTCTCGCACATGCCTGCCAATCTCACGACCGGTGATTATGTCGAGGTTAAGAGTGACAGCTGTCCGAGCGGTAATATATTCACAGCCACTGGCGTTGAGAGTGCTAGCGAAGGTCCTGACCTGAGTGAACTCGACCATCACGATCAGGGTGAACTGGAGGTCAAAGGCATTATTGCGAATGCCTCCGGCAGCGCGCCGACCTGCAGCTTCACAGTCAACGGACAGGTGGTGAACACTGTTGCCGGCACAAGCATCAGTGGCGACGCAAGCTGCACCTCTCTGACGAACGGCACCTCGGTCGAGATACACGGGCAGCTCAATGGCGGCGCGCTGCTGGCCAGCGAAATCAGCATCGAGAACGCCAATGACACCGTCAATTCAGAAATAAAAGGCTTTGTCACTGTAATCACGAGCACCGGCAACTACGATGGAACGATATCAGTACACAATTCCATCGGCACCGTATTGGGCGGCCCCTTCACCGTGAGCCTGGCAACGACGCGTTTCGAAGGCGAATCGCAAAACTTCAACCTCAGCACCATGCAGGGCACCTGCGCCGACGTAAAGGTCAACACCGCTACCGGCGACGCCGTCAGTATCGAACAGGAATCCTCCTGCCACTGAAGCAATCGGAATGAAAAAGCGGGGAGAGTGCAGCGAGGAGGGTGAAGTCGGGCTCGCCATTATGATTCGGTGAATAAATCAGACATTCTCTAACGCTCTACCTCGGCGCCATCCACCAGCATCGGCATGATGAGCAGCGGTATGCCCTTCAGGTGCAGGCGACGCTGAATGGCGTGCGCGGTGTAGTTATGCAGGAAGCGCGTCACCCAGTTCTCATGGCGGAATACCAGAATACCGGCGAAGAATACGCTGCCGGGAAAGCGTTGCAGCACTTCGTCGGTGAGCTGCAGGGACATTTCGGCTGGGTCGGTGCCGAAGGCTGAGTAACCGATGGCGGCGATGCCGTGGGTCTGGCAGAACTCTACGTACTTGTTCAGCTGGCCATCAACGTTGTGCTTGAGCTGCTCGATTTCATCGTCGCCCTTAATACGGCTGGTATCTACCTCGCCGATACTGAGAAAAACGTAGTTACTGAAGCGTCCGGGGAATAGCCGCTGTGCGTTCAGTAAAGTGTGAATGCCGATGCCGCGATAACCGGAGACGAAGAACACGGCGGCTGGCTCGCCTTCCTGGATCTGCGGTGCCGCCGTCAAGGTGGGTGCCGGTAAATTGGTGAGGATGGCATCGAGGTGCCCCAACTGACCTCTGATTTTGTCGTAGTGACGCGAGACCAATGCACACATCAGCACAATTGCACCGATCACCAACATTGCGATATTGCCGCCGGTGGTGAATTTCGTGGTGAGTACCACACCGAGAATGCCGGAGGTGATGATCAGTCCCCACGCGGTGAGCGCCAGTCGCCAATACCAGCCGGGTTCCGTCACCCGATTGCGCCACCAGTATACGCACAGGCCGAGCAGGGTCAGCGAGAACGTAAGGAACACGCTGATACTGTACAACACCACCAGCAGGACCACGCTGCCGCCGCTCCATAAAAGCACGGCGAAGGCCGCGATGCCCATCAGAAGGACACCGTTCTTGGTCACCAGCCGGTCGGACAACTGCGCGAAGCGGTGCGGCACCCAATGATCCACGGCCATGTTGGCCAAGGTCGCCGGACCGCCGAGAAAACCGGTATTGGCCGCCACGAATAGCAGACCGGTTTCTAACAACAGCGTGACGACCAGCACCGTATGGCCGACATCCCAGGTACCCCACTGCCAGTTGTGCATGATGGCGGCGAAGGTTACGGCGTTGAGGGTCTGACCCTCGGTCGGCTGCGCGCCCCAGAGCAGATACAGCAAGATGATGCCGCCCGCCGTGAAGGCCAGAGACACGGCCATGTAGAGCATGGTCCATTTGCCGGTGCTGACCCGTGGCTCCTTGAGCAGATTGACACTGTTGGAGACCGCCTCGATACCGGTGTAGGTGCCGCCGCCGATGCCGTAAGCGCGTATGAAAAGCGCGATGGTGAACAGCCAGCCGCTTTGATTGGAGAGCGTGATGGCGTGATGCGCGCCTTCCTCGACGATGTCATCGAGTCTATCATAGTGCATGCCGATGCCGTAGATGATGAGAAAGGCATGTGTCAGAACGAAGCCGATGAAAATCGGCAGCAGCACTTTGATTGATTCTTTTACACCGCGCAGATTCAATATGACTAGCACGACCAGAAACAGCAGGCTGGCCTCGGGTCTGAGTATGGTCCAGCCCGGCGGCAGAAAACTAAACAGCGCATCGACACCGGCGGCGATGGAAATGGCGATGGTGAGCACGTAGTCGGTAATCAGTGCCGCGCCGGACAACAGGCCGGCGCGATGACCGATCAGACGCGATGCCACCTTGTAACCGCCACCACCGGTAGGAAACAGTTCGATGACCTGGTTATAGGCCATCGCGATTACGAATACCGTAATTGCCGTGGCGAGCGCCAGAAACACCGCGAGGTGCGCGTGCTCACCGAGCGCCCGGAAGGCCTCTTCCGGTCCATAACACGAGGAGGATAAGCCGTCGGCGCCCAGACCTACCCAGGCCAGGAAGGCGACCAGGGTGAGATGCCCGCGCGCCTCAGGCGACAGCGGGTCGCGCGCACTGCCCAGTAGCATGCGCCGGGCACGCTCCCATAAACTCGCGGCAGGTGCGGCGTGCACACTCGGAGATTCGGTGCTGTTGGTATCCTGGTTCAAAATCGGCACGTAATATTCAGATAGAATCGGAGCATTGACACCGTACTATTTTTGTTGCAACCACCGTGCCGCTCGTTTGGCAAAATAAGTCAGTATCGCGTCGGCACCGGCGCGCTTGATGGATAACAATGATTCCATTGCGCTGGCGCGCTCATCCAGCCAGCCCAGCTGCGCAGCCGCCATGAGCATGGCATATTCGCCACTGACCTGATACACGAAGGTCGGGGCGCCGAAATGCTCTTTGACTCGCTGCACTATGTCTAGATAAGGCAGTCCCGGCTTGATCATGACCATATCGGCGCCTTCGGCGAGATCGAGCGCGACTTCACGCATGGCCTCGTCGCTGTTGGCAGGATCCATCTGGTAGCTGTATTTGTCGCCTGCGCCGAGATTGGCCGCAGAACCGATGGCATCGCGGAACGGGCCGTAAAAGCTGGAAGCGTACTTGGCGGCGTAGGCGAGAATGCGCGTGTGAATATGACCGGCGTCTTCCAGGGCGGCGCGGATCGCACCGATACGCCCGTCCATCATATCGGACGGCGCAACCACGTCAGCACCGGCCTCGGCATGCGACAGCGCCTGCCTGATCAACACGGCGACCGTCTCGTCGTTGAGCACGTAGCCTCCGGCATCGATCAGGCCGTCCTGGCCGTGGGTGGTGAAAGGATCGAGAGCGACGTCGGTGATAACGCCGAGCTGCGGAAATTCTTTTTTCAGTAGTCGCACGGCGCGCTGCGCCAGGCCTTCGGGATTGTAGGCCTCACGCGCATCGTCGCTCTTGTGCTCGGGCGCTGTCACCGGAAACAGCACCAGCGCCGGCAGGCCCAGCGCCACACATTCCGCCGCTTCCTCGCGCAGGGCGTCCAGACCGAGGCGCTCGACACCGGGCATGGACGGTACCGGCTCGCGGCCCCGGCCTTCCATGATGAACACCGGATTGATCAGATTGTCCACCGCCAGTCGCGTCTCACGCATCAGTCGACGCGAGAACTCGCTGCGGCGCATACGCCGCATGCGTACCATTGGAAATTCCCGACCTGTGGTGGAACGAGCAACCATGACTGCCCTCACTGACTGGCAAACCGCCGCGCAACGATACACTACATCGCGCCACACGGCACGACCTGTACGCGTTCTTGCGTTGACTTCACTCGATATTGTTTTAGAGTTCCGATGCACCGCGAATGACGAACTCGCGTTTTTTGGGACACCCATTGACGGTTCACTGCATGGCTCGTAACCGATTGAATGGGATTATAGCCCACAATACCCTGCAGACCACGGCCTGGTGCACCCACACGGCAACGGGCCAAGAGAAAATCAGCCCATGATACGCCCACTTCAGCGCGGCCTGTTATTTGGGCTATTGCACATCGGTATCGCGGCGACGGATGCGCCGCTCCCGTCGACCGGCGGGGACCTGGTTCGCTACGGCCTGCTCGCCCTGGTATTGGCGGGCCTCAGCATATTGCTACCACTGCCGGAATTCAGTACCGGACTGACTTGTCTCAAGGGTGAACCGCACCGCCCGGTGGTGCTGGTCTGCCGTACCGATAAACGTTCCACTGCCGCAGCACGTCGCATGACTGCGGGGGGCTGGTGGCAAATCAGCGTGTTGCGCGGCGGTATGGAGGCCTGGCAGCGTGCCGGCCTGCTGGTGGAACATTGAAACCTGCAATCAATCGCCACAACATTATTCGTCTGGTACTGCTCGTGTTGGCCATATTCCTGACCTGGCGGTTCGTGCGACCCATGAATATTTTCGTGGTCAGCAAGTCTTTCGATCACCCCGTCTCCACGGCCAGGATACCCACCGGCATCGACAATCTGCGCGTCGAAACCTGCGGCAGATGTTACAGCGAGTTCTATAAGGAATGGCGCAGTGCGCCAAGATCGGTTATCGAAACACCACGCCCATCGATTGCCCGGTATACCAGGCACGGCTGTCGATGGCGAAGTGATCGGCTCATGCACACCAGTTACGCACAACTACACTTCCTCTGGTTTCATGTCTCCGCGATAGAGACACTTTGAGAGAGGCACTTACCGCATGACAACACTCAAGAACCTCACCCACCCCGGTATCACCAGCGCCCTGCTTGCCGCACTGCTATTCGGCGCCAGCACACCACTCGCCAAATGGCTGCTGATTCAGATCGAGCCGCTGTTGCTGGCCGCGCTGTTGTATCTTGGCTCCGGCATCGTACTGCTCGGTGTCTGGCTGCTGCGCCGCTTCTTCAACGCCGGGCCGGGCCGCTCGATGCTGCAGACCGGCGATTTGCCCTGGTTATTCGCTGCGATCATGCTCGGTGGAATACTCGGCCCCTGGCTGCTGATGCATGGCCTGGCACGCACACCGGCCAGCAGCGCCGCCTTACTGCTCAACCTGGAAGGTGTATTCACCACATTACTGGCGTTTACCCTGTTCGGTGAGCATATTGGCCAGCGCATCGCGCTGGGTATGGGCCTGATCGTGGTGGGCGGTCTGACCCTGTCTTGGCGAGGTATGCCGCAACTGCCCGAAGCACTGGGCCCGTTAGCCATCATCGCCGCCTGTTTGTGTTGGGCACTCGATAACAACCTGACGCGGCACATCGCCACTGGCGATGCGCTGTTCATCGCAGGGACAAAGGGTCTGATCGCCGGACTTGTCAATCTGTCCCTGGCGCTGGCGCTGGGACAACAATTGCCCGCGCCGCCTCTACTGTTGGGTGCGATGGCGGTCGGCGCGATAGGCTACGGCGCCAGTCTGGGACTGTTCATTGTCGCGCTGCGTCTCACCGGCGCAGCGCGCACCGGCGCGTATTTTTCCCTGGCACCATTCTGCGGCGCGGCACTGGCCGTGCTGTTGCTGCACGAGCCGCTGGCCACTTCGTTCTGGCCGGCCCTGTGTTTCATGGGACTCGGCGTATGGCTACATGTCAGCGAACGGCATACGCATCTGCACGACCATACGCCCCTGGCGCACACCCATAGCCACACGCATGACGAACACCACCAGCACGCGCATGACTTTCCCGTCACCGATGACACGGCACACACGCACCTCCATGCCCATGCACCACTCCGCCACAACCATCCGCATTACCCGGACATCCACCACCGACACGGGCACTAGCCGGCGTTCACCACAGCACACGCCTATAAAAAACTCTAAACATGCGTTAGGCTAGCCCCCGAACCCTTCGCGGCATCTGCCATGTCAGAGCGCAACCCCATCGCTACGATCAAACCCGCGGACCTGCCGGCGCCGCCGCAGGAGGCGATTCGCGTACTGCGCGCCTGCGCCGATTCCGCTTTCACCAGCGCACAACTCGCCAAACTCGTCACCAACGATTCGGTGCTTACCGCCGAGTTGCTGCGCATTGTCAATTCAGCATTCTTCGGCATCGCCGGTGGTGTGCGCACTGCGGCACATGCGGTAACGGTGCTGGGTCAACGCGCACTGCGCAATCTGGTACTTTGTATTGCGATCCGTGACGCGTTGCGTCCGGAGGCCATGCCCGGTTTCGATGTGCTCGGCTACTGGGAAGATGCGTTGCGGCGCGCCGTGGCGGCGCGGCGTCTGGCTGAAACGCTGCAGTTCGACAAGCCCGATGAACTGTTTACTGCCGGCCTGCTGCAGGATTTCGGTCTGCTGGCCATGTTCTACGCGCGGCCACAGCACATCCCACACTGGCCGGAGTTCCGCGCGGCCGATCCGCAAACGCGTTACCGACTGGAGCAGGAGCACTTCGGCATCACGCACGATCAGGTCGGGGCCATGTTGGCGCAGGCCTGGGCCTTGCCTGAGGAGCTGCACGCCACGCTGGCATATCACCATACCGCGACGACCGACACCCTGCCGGCAGCGCAACAGCGCATGTGCGCCGTGTGCCTGGGCGCGGACTGGATGGCCGCGGTGTACAGCGCCACTGACAAACGCAACACGCTGACGCGCTGCCGTGAAGTGCTGGCGGAGCAGTTCTCGCTCGACAGCGATACTGTGGCACGCCTGCTCGAGCATATATCCCTGGACGTCAGCGAGGCGGCGGTTGCGCTGGGTTTTCAGGTCAAGGATCAATCTGCCTTCGAGGATATTCTGCGCGAAGCCAATCTGCGTCTGGTCGAGGAGAATCTCAGCTATCAGGAACTCACCTGGCGTCTGGAACAGACCCTCGCGGAACGCGATCGTCTGGCGGCGGAGCTGCAGAAGGATCTGGAATTGGCACGCGAAATTCAGCGCAGCCTGCTACCCAGGGATACGCTGCGACTGCCTGCCATCACCGGCATCAACATCCCGGCTCGGGAAGTCTCGGGGGATTTCTACGATTTTTTCGCCTTGCCCGACGGGCGCATCTATTTCAACCTCGCCGACGTCTCCGGCAAGGGCATGAACGCCGCCCTGCTGATGGCCAAGACCAGCGGTCTGTTTCATTGCCTCGGCAAGGCACTGCATGATCCCGGCAAGTTGCTCGCCTACATCAACAACGAGATCTGCGAGACGGCGATACGCGGCATGTTCATCACGCTGATCGCCGGCCTGTATGATCCGCGCAATGGTCGCATCCGACTGGTCAATGCCGGACACCTGCCGGCGCTGTATCGCAGCCGTAACGGCCAGTTCCGGGATTATCCCGCGCAGGCGCCGCCGCTCGGCATCCTGCCTAACACACGCTTCCCGGAGAATGAGTTGATGCTCGACGGCGGCAGCCTCTATCTATTCAGCGACGGCCTCACCGAGTCCGTGCAGCCTGACCGCAGCCGCCTGGAACTGGCGGGGCTGATGCAACTGATCTCGCGCCACACCACCTTGCATCCGACAGCACGACTTGCAGCGCTGGTCGGCGAAGCGCGCCAGGCGACGCCGGTATTGCACGACGACATCACCGCCTTGCTCATCGAGCAGCCGGCGGCATGAATGCCGATACGACCCTGCTGACCAAGCTACGCCTTCCGGCACGCGCCGCACATCTCCAGGAACTGCGCACTGCGGTCCGGGCCGCGGCCCGGCAAAGTGGCTGCGACCAGTCACTCACGGAACAATTGACGCTGGCGGTCAACGAGGCCGCCATGAATATCATCCAGCATGCCTACGGTGAAGCGGCAACAGGTGAAATCATCCTGGAAATACACAATAATGGGACCGAGCTGGTATTCCGCTTGCTGGATTTTGCCGCGCCGGTGGACCACAACGCATTGCGGTCACGTGATCTCGACGAGGTCAGACCCGGCGGATTGGGGTTGCACCTGATTCGCACGGTGATGGATACGGTGGAATATCTACCGCCGCCAACGGGCGTCGGCAATCTGTTGCAGCTCTGCAAGCGCATCAGCTGATGCGCGCGGGCGATGCCAATAACACCAATAAACTCTCCGGCTGGAGCAGGACACGGATTTGGACTATCAGGTAGTCAACCAGGGCAAACTCGACATCGTCATGCTCAGCGGCGACATCGATCTGTACTACACGCCGGATGCGCGCCGTATCGTCTTGCAGTGCCTCAATAAAAAGCGTGGCGTGCTGGTCGATCTGTCCGCGGTGACCTATATCGACAGCTCCGGCATCGCCTGCCTGGTGGAAGGCTATCAGACCGCCAAGTCGCTCCAGCTGGTCTTCGGCCTGATCGGCGTGAGCGAGAATGCGATGAATGTACTGCGTCTGACCCGCCTCGACCAGGTATTCCCGATCCACGCTTCCCTGGCAGCTGCACTGCAACATGGTGGCTGAACGCGCACGCCCCGGCCTGTACCGATTCACGGATGCGGTGGGTCGCGTCACCGTAGCGTCCATAGCACAGATCGGTTATGCCTGCGCCCTGTTCTTCGAATCCTTGTACTGGCTTATCAGCGGACCCCGACGACGCCAGCCCGTGAGCCTGTCCTCCACCGCCGTGGAGATGATGAAGATCGGCGTACAGGCCATTCCCATCACTGCCATTCTGTCGCTCAGCGTCGGCATCATGATCGCGATACAGGGCATCTATACCCTCCGCGACTTCGGCGCCGAGGCGCGCGTGGTGGATGCCATCGCCATGTCCATCACGCGCGAATTCGGCGCGTTGATTACCGCCTTCCTGGTTGCCGGCCGCTCCGGCTCGGCAATCACCGCACAACTCGGCTCGATGCGCATCTCCCAGGAGATCGATGCCTTGCAGGTGATGGGCATCAACCCGGTACGCTATCTGGTCGCACCGTTGCTGATCGCCATGCTGGTCATGCTGCCCTGTCTGACATTACTCGCGGACCTCATGGGCATACTCGGTGGTGGCTTGTTCTGCGGCTATGAACTGCACATGGATCTGTCAAGCTATCTGCAACGCTCCCTCGATATACTGAACGCGAACGACATCATCCAGGGTCTGCTCAAGAGCGCGGTGTTCGCGGTTCTTATCACGCTGGTCGGTGTCATCAACGGTTTCGCGGTGACCGGCGGCGCCTCGGGTGTCGGCAAGGCCACCACCCATTCGGTGGTCGCCTCAATCAGCGCCATCATCATCGCCGACATGATCTTCACTTTTTTCCTCAACCGTTGAACATGTCCGCACAAGCCCAGCCAGTCGCACCAGTTATCGAGGTTCGTGATCTTGTTACGCACTACGGCATGCGCCGGATTCTGCACGATATCAACCTCTCGGTGCAGCCCGGTGAGATAATGGTAATCATGGGCAGCAGTGGCTCCGGCAAGACTACGCTGCTCAATCATATGCTGGGCCTGACCCGCCCCAGCTCCGGACAGATATTACTGCTCGGTCGCGATATTGCTGCGCTGTCTGGCACGGAACTCAACAATTTGCGCAGGCAGATCGGCGTGACATTTCAAGGCGGCGCGTTGTTCTCCTCCATGACCGTGGGAGAAAATGTGCAACTGCCGCTGCGCGAGCACACACAGCTCGACGAGAACACTATCCAGATCATGACGCGCATGAAACTCGAAATTGTCAATCTGGCGGGCTTCGAACATTTCATGCCCAGCGAGTTATCCGGCGGCATGGCCAAACGCGCCGCTGTGGCGCGCGCCATCGCCATGGACCCGAAACTGTTATTCTTCGATGAACCCTCGGCCGGGCTCGATCCGGTGGTGTCGGCTGGACTCGATGAACTGATCCTGCGCCTGCGCCGGGCCATGAACATCACCATCGTGGTGGTGACGCATGAATTGCAGAGCGCCTTCAAGATCGCCGACCGCATCACCATGCTCGATCATGGCCAGGTGGTGATGACCGGTACAGTCGACGAAGTGCGTGCCGCAAAGGATGAGCACATGCAACACCTGTTCAATCGACTGCGGGAGGAAGTACCGGTCGATGCGGACGAATACCTGCAGCGCCTGACCGAAGATATCGAATGAAGGCATACCGATGAAAAATGATCGCATCAATTATCTGGCCGTGGGCGTGTTCGTACTCGTCATGTTCGGCCTGCTGCTGGCTGTGCTGTTCCGGCTTACCGACATACGCGGCAGTACCGACATCTATTACGCCTACTTCGACAACATATCCGGGCTGAACCGCAGCGCGCCAGTCAGCTTCGAGGGCTACCCTATCGGTCACATCCTCGCGATCGATCCGCAGCAGGTGAACGGTAAGACCGGCTATCGCCTGAAGCTCTCCGTACAGGATGGCTGGAAAATCCCCCGCGATAGCATGGCACGCATCACCGCCTTCAGTCTGCTCTCCGAATTCGTGATCGATATTCATCAAGGCACCAGCAAGGATTACCTGCATCCGGGCGATACGCTGCAGGGACTGCAAGGCGGAGACTTTTATTCGGCGCTGAACGGCGTCGCCTCGGATGTCTCCGATCTGACTCACACCGGCGTCAAGCCGCTGCTCGACAACATTAATCATCTGGTCGATACGGTGGGCGGCAACCTGGAAACCCAGGTGCCGGCCTTGCTCAAGGATCTCAAGACCCTGCTGGCCAAGCTTGATGACAATGCCGATGCCCTCAAGACACTGCTCAACAAGGACAACCAGCAACATGTGGCGCGACTGCTGAAGAATGCCGATGCCGCCTCGGTCAACCTCCTGCAACTGTCCAGCGACGTCAACAAGACCCGCGCGGAGCTCGATCAGCTGCTCAGCGACAGCGGTGCGCTGCTAAAGGATAGTTCACCGCAATTACGCGCCTCGGTTACGCAATTGCGCAATGCGCTGGACCTGATTGCGGATAACATTGATGCCATCATGCACAACGCTGAAGGCACCAGTCGCAATATGTACGAACTAAGCCGGCAACTGCGGCAGAATCCCAGCCTGCTGCTCGGTACAACACCACCGCGCGATGCCGGCAACAACACCGCGCCCCGGAAGCCATGAGTCATCGGCCGGACTGGTATTTACTGAGGAATATCGGTATGCATAAATTTGTGCCAACTTTGCTGTTGATCCTGGGTCTTGTCGCCTGTGCGTCCCCGCCGTTGCCGGATGATCATTACTACCGTCTCGATATCGGCGCACCGGGCACAGCACCCGCCACCACACCACCACTCATCGATAGCCTCAATGTACGGCGCATCAACATGGTCGGCATCTACGGCGAGCGCCCGTTGTTGTACAGTTCGGTACAGGCTCCGACGGAGCTGCGCCAGTATCATTACCACTACTGGGCAGATAACCCGGCGCGGCTCATTCAGGAACAACTGGTCGAGTATCTGCGTGCCGCGCGGCTTGCACGTGTTGTGACCGCGACGGCCAATGACACGGGCGCCGTTACGCAATATCAACTCGACGGCACGCTGTTGCGCTTCGAGCAAATACTCGATGGCAACAGGGCACATGCTCAGGTTGTGATGGATCTTACATTGCAACGCACGGCCGACGGACAGCGCGTGTTTCGCAAGCGTTATCGCGCGGATATCCTCGCCCATGACAGCACCCCGCTCGCCACCACGCAGGCATTAGGCCAGGCTTTGACGCAGTGCTATGCCGCGTTCAGTACTGATTTGCGTAATAACAAGCTTATGCGACAATGACGTCGGACAGATCGCAAATTGTATTCATGTCCAGCTGTTGGCAGCGCTGTACCGCATCGGGTTCTACCTGAAGATAACTAGGAGGAAAAATTACAGCACCAAAGAGCCCCTGATATTTACCATTCAGAATTTATCGTTTTATCTATCAACAACCCGTGCTCGTTGTCAAAACCGCTTCCAGACTGTATTCTTTGACCTCACAATAATACTCATTGAACGAAATTCAAATGGAGGTTGCCGCGTGAAAGTCGCCTATATTTTCTCCACCACCAATGCCAGTTACATTCTTGAGAAAATGATACTTCCGCAACTGGAGGCCGGTACGCACGGCGTTCAGGTGGTGGGCATGTTCTTCTTTGTCGACAACAACTACATGCTCACCAAAGGCAATCCCACCGCCGAACGACTCGCCGCTGTGGCCGGGAAGAACGGCATGCTGGTGATGGGCTGCGATCAGTGCTGCGAACAGCGGCGTATCGAAGATCGCATCCACGACGGTTTTAGCATCGGCTGTTTCCCCAATCTTTATCAGGCCCTGATAACTGCCGGCGGTATCGACCAGGCCATCACCCTCTAGCATCACCTCCCCCGCGCATGACCGCCCGCAAAAGAGGCGGACATGTGACAAATCAGGTCGGATTCCCGACGTCGCGCGTCACATCGATGGCACTAGGCGTGGGTTTGCCGGACACCGCAATCGGACTCATCGTACGCGTGTCATAGGAATCAGCCGGTTAGCATATCCGTACGGCAACCCCTCACCTTGGCCTCAATTGGCACTCCGCTTGCAGTATATAAAAGCAAGCCGGCACATCACCTTCCGCAGTTAAAGATTCTGATGTACAGGTCGATAGAATAAGCAGGTGCAGCAGGTACGACGCTCCCTGTCTGTATCATGGCCCCAGGTGGTTTTGAACCTAACATATGAACTGACCCGGACCCTTTGTTGACGTTGTTGTGAATGTCCGCCTCGAGCGGAAATCCTGAAACGCCACTGGGTTCCATACTGAACGGCTCGGTTCAAACACACAGGTCCATGATACAGACAAGGTGCGCCGGCCAAGACAGCCGCAGCGACCGATTTACTCCTCCGACGCTTACAAGCGTTTTTATCCCCACCCTTGCGGTGGGGTTTTTTTGTCTGTCGCTCGACACCGGTTCTCAGACGGACCTGATAGCGCATCAATCCACTGCCCACTCCTGTGGCCGCAGGAATTTTTCATACAACTCCGCCTCTGGCGTACCCGGCTCGGGCCGCCAGTCATAACGCCACTTCACCAGTGGCGGCAGCGACATAAGGACCGACTCGGTGCGTCCGCCGGATTGCAATCCGAACAGGGTACCGCGATCGTAGACCAGATTGAATTCGACATAGCGGCCGCGCCGGTACAGCTGGAAGTCGCGCTCGCGTTCGCCGTAAGGCAATGCCCGCCGGCGTTCGACAATCGGCAGATAGGCGGGCAGAAAGTGTTCCGCGACACTGCGCATGAATCCGAAGCTGTGCGCAAATCCACTGGCGTTGAGATCATCGAAGAACAGACCACCGATGCCACGTGGTTCGTTGCGGTGCTTGAGAAAGAAATATTCGTCACACCATTGCTTATAGCGCGGGTAAACATCGGCACCGAATGGCGTGCAGGCCGCGCGCGCCGTCATATGCCAATGCCGGGCATCCGCTTCGAAACCGTAGTACGGCGTCAGATCGAAGCCACCCCCGAACCACCAGACCGGCGCGGTATCGGGTTTCTCGGCGAGGAAAAACCGTACGTTTGCATGCGTGGTCGGGACATAGGGGTTGCACGGGTGCAGCACCAGGGATACACCGAGCGCCTGAAAGGTGCGGCCGGCCAGGTCCGGTCGCTGCGCGGTCGCGGAAGGTGGCAGTGCATCACCGCTGACATGCGAGAAATTAATGCCGGCCTGCTCGAACAGTGCGCCCTCCATGAGTACACGGCTGCGCCCGCCGCCGCCTTGCGGCCGCTCCCAGGTGTCTTCATGGAAGCGCGCTCGACCATCGGTACGCTCCAATTCAGCAGCGATGTGTTGCTGCAGATCCAGCAGGTATTGCCGCACGGCGGCTATGTCGGGAGTGTCGTTCGCGTTCATGGCGTGGAAGGATACCATCAAGCCCGCACTGGTGGCGGGCGCTGGCGATACCACACTGAATGAAGACAGAATTGCGCCCCCGATGCCAAACGCCATCAAGCACACTGGCCATTGCACAGAGGAGCGAGTGCAACTATTGCCGTAGTATTTTTCAGGGTACAACTACTTCGGGCGCGGCAGCAATTACCGCAGGCTAGCTGTTCAATCCGTTTTCACTGATTACCCTGTTGCGACCGGTTTGTTTGGCACGGTACAAGGCCATGTCGGCGCGCTGTACGAAGACGTCGGGTGTATCACCGGAACGCAGGCAGGCTACGCCAATGGACAGCGTCACCGAGCCGACCGATTCCTGACTGTCTTTTTTCCGTAGCCGTTGAGTTTCGATGGCGGCACGAATATTCTCGGCGACTGCCATCGCGCCTTTCAACGTTGTGTCGGGCAGGATGATCGCAAACTCTTCGCCACCGTAGCGCGCCACCTGATCCTGGCCACGCACAGATTGCTTGAGACTGTTGGAAACAAAGCATAGCAATTTGTCACCCAGCAGATGGCCATGGCTGTCATTGAAGCGTTTGAAGAAATCGATATCGGCGATCAGCAGGGATACTTTGCCGATATTCTCAGGCTGAGCGATCCTTTCAGCGAGTTCTTCGTTGAAGGCCTTGCGGTTCGCCAGTCCCGTCAGGGTGTCAGTGCTGGCTTCGTGCTTGGCGCGCTCCAGCTCTTTGCGGATGACGTCGAGTTCGCGCGAGGTGGTTTTGAGCCGTTCCTCCAACAGTGTATTGGCATACTCCATGGTCTTGGTTTCGGTGAGCAGCATGTTGACGATGCGACGCATTTCATCCAGATCGACCGGCTTGGCCAGATGCCCCGAATAGGTTTCCAGCACGCGGCCGTAATGCAATGCCTGACCGTTGGACTCGACCAGTTGTGACAGCGCCTCGGTGAGCATGCGCCGCACGCCGATGCGCAAGTCTTCCAGCGCGGCCTCGTCACCTTCGGCGAGAAAACGGCGGTAGAGCGATTTCTGGATTTCCGGCGTGAACGGATGGCCGTCGTCGAGCAATCGATCGAGCGCCTGCTTCAGGTCTGCATTGCGACCGGAAACATATTCGTACCAGATACTGAAGTTAACAGGATGGGCGGGGACGCCGTGCCGTGCCATCAGCGGCAGTGCCATGCGCACATACTCAGCAGCCTGTTCAGCGCTATCGGAATATTCCATCAGTGATCTCTGGTTATCGTATTCGACACCGCAAGGCGCGGAGACCGCGGACGGTGCTGCTTTGTTCTTATGACAACAAATTCCTGCCGACAGCATAATACGGGAAGGCTGACAATGGAATAGCGCGTTACTCAGGCGGTCCGCACCACCCTGCCGGTGCACCCATCGATGATCGGTGTGGGCTTGGCGAGTCCGCCCAGCGCCCCGCTCAGAACATAATCAATATCGGCACCAAAGCGGCGTCGCACGGCAAGTGCACTGCGCGCCGGCGGACGCTTGCTGATATTGGCGCTGGTCGAGACCAGTACGCCGCCACAGACACGGCACAAGGCAGCCGCCAGCGGATGGGCGGTGACGCGCACCGCCAGCACGGCATGACTCCCTCGCAACCAGCAGGGTACTTCCGGGCGCGCGGGCAACAACCAGGTCACTGGACCAGGCCAGTTTTTGAATACTTTTGAACGAGTCCGGGCCGGAAGGGCGGCAATGTAGGGCTGTAAATCCTGATAGCGTGCGGCGATCAGAATCAGTCCCTTGGCAAGCGGTCGCTGCTTGAGCGCGAGCAGCCGCAATACGGCATCGCCGTCGCGTGGATCGCAGCCCAGTCCGTACACGGCCTCAGTAGGATAGGCGATGATGCCGCCGGCAGCGACGTGACGGGCGGCCTGCGCCAACTGCCAGCGCCTGGCACGTGCCGGATGCTCAATGCGACGCGGCGATGGCGCGATCATAGGTGAATTCACCGGTCCACGCGCCCTTACGAAAATCGAGCGTGAGGCGATCCGGCACATACCCGCGCCGTTCCGCGGCCAGTGGAAAGTCCTCGGGATTCTCGTCGGCGTCGATGTCGGAGAGACGACAGCTCTTCTGGTAGCGCACTGGGCGGAAATTGACAAACAGTTTGTCGGTGACCGCGACCGCGACATCGGTGATGGTTTCCTTGAAGCGCACCCGCTTGACGATCAGACAGCCGAAGACCAGATGGATCTCGGCGAGCAACGGCGTGGTGCGGCCCTGCAGGGCGTTCAGTGCCGCCGCCGTGAGCTCGACCAGCATGGGCTTGCCATAGAGCGTGACGTGTCGTTGCATGATTGTGCGGCGCTTGTGGTCCGGTGCTATTCCGCGCCGGCGGCCTGTTTGGGCGCCTGCTCATCTTCATCCGTGACGAAATACGGCTCGGCGAAATCGCATTCCTTCTGCGGACAGACCTTCTCGGTGCCGCGACGCTTGGTGGTCTTGATGGTCAACAGCGGCCAGCCGCACGTCGGACAAGGCTCTTTGAGTGGCTCGTTCCAGATGGCGTAATCGCACTTCGGGTAGGTCGCGCAGGAATAGAAAATTTTGCCGTAACGCGATTTACGTTTCAGAAGATTGCCCTCGTGGCATTTAGGGCAGGGCACACCGGTATCGGCAGGCTTTTCCAGCGGTTCGATGAATTTGCATTTCGGATAGGCACTGCAGCCGATAAATTTGCCGTAGCGGCCACTGCGAATGATCAGCGGCGACTCGCACTCCGGACAGACACGACCTTCCACCACTTCGGGCTCATTGGAACTGCCCGGCTCGCCATCCAGGTTACGTGTGTAATCGCACTCGGGATAGGCGACGCAACCGATGAAGCGGCCGCGTCGACCGAGCCGGATCGACAGTGCCTTGCCGCACTTGGGACAGAGCTCGTCCATAGCTTCATGAGTGACATCGCTGCGTTTGACGTTCTCTTCCTTGGTAACGACCAGTTCCTTGAACGGGGTCCAGAAAGAACGCAACAGCGGCACCCATTCCTGCTCGCCGCGCGCCACGGCATCGAGATCATCTTCCAGACGTGCGGTGAAATCGTAGTCCACGTACTGGGTGAAATGCTGAGTGAGAAACCTGCTGACGATGCGGCCGACATCGGTGGGCTTGAAACGGCGCTTGTCGAGCTCGACGTATTCGCGCTGTTGCAAGGTGGAAATGATCGAGGCATAGGTCGACGGCCGGCCGATGCCGTACTCTTCCAGCGTCTTCACCAGACTGGCTTCGGAGAAGCGCGGTGGTGGCTCGGTGAAATGCTGTTCGGCACGAATGGCGCGCAATTCGATACGGTCGCCCTTCACCATGGGTGGCAGAATGCGCTCGTCGCTGTCGGCGGCGGCAGCAGCGTCGTCCACGCCTTCCTGATAGACCGCCATGAAACCCGGGTCGACGATGGTGGAGCCGTTGGCACGGAAAGTATTGCCATCGCCACAGGCCATGTCTACGGCCACGGTATCGATCGTCGCGTGCATCATTTGGCAGGCCAGCGTGCGCTTCCAGATCAGTTCGTAGAGTTTAAGCTGTTCGGGATTGAGAAACTCCTTCACGGAATCCGGCGTGCGTTCCACGGAAGTCGGACGGATGGCCTCGTGCGCCTCCTGAGCATTCTTGGCCTTGGTCTTGTAGACATGCGGATGTTTGGGCACGAAACCGGCACCGTAACGCGCGGTGATGTAGGCGCGGATCTCATCCAACGCTTCCTGCGCCAACGCCACCGAGTCGGTACGCATATAACTGATCAGACCGACAGCTCCACTGCCGATATTGATACCTTCATACAATTGCTGGGCGACACGCATGGTGCGGCTGGTGGTGAAGCCGATCTTGCGCGCCGCCTCCTGCTGCAGTGTCGAGGTAGTGAAGGGGGCGGAGGGATTACGCTTGCGCTGCTTCTTCTCCACCGCAGCGACGATCAGGGAACCGGCGGCGGCCTTTTCCAAATCGGTTTGCGCCGTCTTTGCCGCATCGGTATCGGTGATGCTGAACTGGCTCTGTTTTTTACCGTGCAGTTCGGTGAGCTTGGCGCTAAAGGCCTGGTCCTTCTTCGCGGCATCCGCCTCGATGGTCCAGTACTCGCGCGTCTTGAAGGCCTCGATTTCATCTTCACGCTCGACGAT
The DNA here is from genome assembly GCA_038319625.1 of Gammaproteobacteria bacterium. Taxonomy (GTDB): domain Bacteria; phylum Pseudomonadota; class Gammaproteobacteria; order JBBQDK01; family JBBQDK01; genus JBBQDK01. Next base: position 674 of record JBBQDK010000013.1, on the reverse strand, counting down.
CATGCGCAGCGCCGGGCTCTGCACGCGACCGGCGGACAGGCCGCGGCGGATCTTCTTCCAGAGCAACGGCGAGAGGTTGAATCCCACCAGGTAATCGAGTGCGCGGCGCGCCTGCTGCGCGTTCACCAGCTCCATGGACAGTTCGCGTGGATGCTCGATAGCTTCCTGAATAGCGCGTTGCGTGATCTCGTGAAACACCACACGCTGTACCGGCTTGTCCTTGAGCAGCTTCTTGCTCTTCAGCAATTCATAAAGATGCCAGGAAATGGCTTCGCCTTCGCGATCAGGGTCAGTAGCAAGGAAAAGTGCGTCGGCCTTCTTCAAGGCAGCGGAAATGGCATCGACATGTTTGCTGTTCTTCTCGATGACCTGATATTTCATCTTGAACTCGTGCGCGGTATCGACAGCTCCTTCCTTCGGAACCAGATCGCGCACGTGCCCATAGGAGGCCAGCACCTCGAATTCCTTACCCAAGAACTTCTCAATGGTTTTCGCCTTAGTGGGCGACTCTACGATTACGAGCGATTTAGACATTATTATCTACCTATCCCTAGGCGGCGAGGAATGGCAGATAAACGCTGAGTTGGCAACCGCAGCGCTGAAAACGGCTAAGTTTGACCCCCGATCTTGCGCTTTAACGGTATTCTAGCTTGCCGAGCCCAGGTCGTGTAATC
>JBBQDK010000012.1:0-30278 GCA_038319625.1 Gammaproteobacteria bacterium | reverse complement strand
CCCTCTCCCTCAGGGAGAGGGGTTGGGGTGAGGGGATTTAATCAGTGCCTGATGGATACACTCCGGAATGGCCTTTGCCCCGATCAGAATCTCATGATTCCAGAAGCGCAGAACCCAGTACTCCAGAGCTTCCAGAGAGATCATCATCTCTCCTGACTTCATGTTTTGCCCCCCTCACCCTGGCCCTCTCCCTGAGGGAGAGGGAATTGTCACTCTGAGACTTTTCCTATCATCCGGTTCGCAGTAATACCTCGAAATAATACGTAGCCACTCTCTACGCGACATGAATTCAACTATACCATCGCAACTACAGCAAGTTATGAAGAACAGAATCGTCAGGTTACCCACTAATTCTGCGGAGGAGCCCTCCTTTTCAGGCAAGCCGAAAGTCAGACACAGGCCCGGCCGACGACATACTTTTTCCAGGGATTTGACGCGTCTCTGTACACAGTCGGCGCGACCCGGTGAGCGCCTGCTTGATTTCCGCCGCACCGGGTTTCATGACATATACCTCCTACAGTGGCTGGGCCGGTTCGGTACACCGAGAGTCGCAGTATACAAAGCCCTGCGCATCATGGGGTAGCTGTTCCGGCAGCCCGGAACAACGGTTTGCACCCGGCGGGGTTTCTGTGACAATGTCCGGACCGCATGCGCGCTGCCGAGATCCGCACCATGGCCAAGAAAATCGTTTTTATGCTGCTCAACGCCGATCCGGGCATACCCGCCACGCTGGGATCGCCGTTTTTCCAGGCCACGGTTGCCGCCGCCATGGAGATCGAGGTGGAAATGTACTTCACCTCACGCGCTGCCAGCCTGTTGCGCCAGGGGGTGGCCGCCAAGCTCTACCCCAGCGAGCGCCACGACAAGTCCATCTACGACTTCATGCAGGACGCGCATAATGCCGGGGTGCGCTTCTACGCCTGCGGCGCATCTCTGACTGAGAACGGCCTGGATGAAGCCAGCGCCATTCCGGAACTGGACGGCGTGCGCGGCGGCGCGGCCTTCATCGGCGCGGCACTGGAAGAGGATACAGTGACGTTGACGTATTGAAGATTAAAGATGAAAGATGAAAGAGAAAAGTTAACGCGCTCTTCCTTCTCCTTACCTTACCCCTTTAATCTTTCATCTTTCATCTTTCATCTTTAATCTATGCATGACTCTCATTCCAATATCCCCGCCATAAAAAGCAAGGACCTGCTGACGCTGCGTTCCATGCTGCCCTATCTGTGGCGGTACCGCTGGCGTACCGGGCTGGCACTGTTGTCGCTGCTGACGGCCAAGTTCGCCGTGGTCGGGGTGCCGTTGCTGCTCAAGCACATTGTCGATGCGCTCGATGCCAGTCACAACCGGGTATTGGTGCTGCCTTTGGCGCTGCTGCTCGGCTACGGCGCGCTGCGACTGGCCGGCTCGCTGTTCAACGAATTGCGTGACACGCTGTTCGCCAAAGTGCGGCACGGCATCGTCCGCGAGGTGGCCGGCCAGGTGTTGACGCATCTGCATAGCTTGTCGCTGCGCTTTCACCTGGAGCGCAAGACCGGCGGCCTGACGCGCGATATCGAACGCGGCACATCCAGCATGAGCAATCTGCTGGTCTATCTGCTGTTCAATATCGTGCCGACACTGGTGGAACTCGGTCTGGTCGCCGCCATCCTGCTGAGTCGCTACAGCGCCTGGTTCATGATCGCCACCGTGATAACCGTAACCATCTACGTGGCGCTGACCTTCGTGATTACCGAGTGGCGCATGCCACTGCGCGCCCGCATGAACGCCATGGATTCGCGCGCCAACGCCCAGGCCATCGACAGCCTGCTCAATTACGAGACCGTGAAATACTTCGGCAACGAGGCCTTCGAGCTGCACCGCTACAACGAAACACTGGAACACTGGCAGGACGCCGCCGTGAAAAGCCAGACCTCGATGTCCGTGCTCAACTTCGCCCAGGGCGTGGTGATCGCCTGCGGCGTCACGACCATCATGATACTGGCCAGCCAGGGCGTGGTGAACAAGACCATGACGCTGGGTGACCTGGTGCTGGTCAATGCCTTCCTGCTGCAATTGTTCGTGCCACTGAATTTTCTCGGCATCGTCTACAGCCAACTTAAGCACGCGCTGGCCGACATGGACCGACTCTTCAAGCTGCTTGATGAAAAACCCGAGGTCACCGACCAGCCGGACGCCGCACCGCTGGTGGTCAGCGATGCGCGCGTGCGCTTCGAGCATGTCTCGTTCGCCTACGATCCGGAGCGGCCGATCCTGTACGATGTCGATTTCGAAATCCCGCCGGGCATGAAGCTTGCCGTGGTCGGCCCCAGCGGCGCGGGCAAGTCGACGCTGGCGCGGCTGCTGTTCCGGTTCTACGATGTCGGCAACGGACGCATTCTGATCAACGGACAGGATATCCGCGCCGTCTCGCAACAGAGCCTGCGCGCCGCCATCGGCATCGTCCCGCAGGACACCGTGCTGTTCAACGAGTCCATCGAATACAACATCGCCTATGCGCGCCCCGACGCCAGTCACGAGGAAATAGTGCACGCCGCGCAACTGGCACACATCCATCACTTCATCATGAAGCTGCCCAAGGGTTACGAGACCCTGGTTGGCGAGCGCGGTCTGAAACTCTCCGGTGGCGAGAAGCAGCGTGTCGCCATCGCCCGCACCATTCTCAAGAAGCCGCGCATACTGATTTTCGACGAGGCCACCTCGAGTCTCGATTCACGCTCGGAACAGGCGATACTCGAAGCCCTGCGCGAGGTGGCCGCCGACCATACCACGCTGGTGATCGCGCATCGCCTCTCCACCATCGTCGACGCCGACCAGATTCTGGTCCTGGAACAGGGCCGCATAGTCGAACACGGCACTCATGAGCAACTGCTGACGGCGGACGGACTGTACGCCAGCCTGTGGGAGCTGCAACAGAGCGAACGGCAGGATCAGGAAGGTGTAGTGGCGGGTCGCGCAGCCGCGCTGTGACTTGATCGATGGCCCGACAGACCATCCTTATTACCGGCTGTTCCACCGGCATCGGCCTGGCCTGCGCGCGTGGTCTGGCGGCCCGCGGCTGGCGTGTGTTCGCCGCCGCCCGCAAGGCCGAAGACGTAGCTGCCTTGCTGGCACAAGGCCTGGAAGCGCTGCAACTCGATCTGGATGATTCGGATTCGATAGCCACGGCGGTTCAGACGGTGCTGCAGCGCAGCGACGGCAGCCTGGATGCATTGTTCAACAACGGCGCCTACGGCCTGCCCGGTGCCGTCGAGAATTTATCGCGCGCGGCATTGCGTGCACAATTCGAGACCAACCTGTTCGGCTGGCTGGACCTGACCAATCGCATTCTCCCGGTGATGCGCGCGCAAGGGCATGGCCGCATCGTCATGAACAGCTCATTGCTGGGCTTTATCGCCCTGCCCTACCGTGGCGCCTACACCGCCAGCAAGTTCGCGCTGGAAGGTCTTACCGATACGCTGCGCATGGAACTCACCGGCAGCGGCATTCATGTGTCCTTGATCGAACCGGGGCCCATCGACAGTCGCTTCCGTACCAATGCACACGCGGCGTTCAAGCGCTGGATCGACGCGGAACATAGCGCACACAGCTCACAATACGCCGCACAGGAACGCCGCCTCAGCAAGCAAGGGCCGGCTGTGCCGTTTACGCTGCCGACCGAAGCGGTCCTCGACAAACTCATTCATGCCCTGACCAGCCCGCGACCGCGCGCGCGGTACCGCGTCACCGTGCCAAGTCATTTATTTGCCTATTTGAAACGCGTGCTGTCGAGTCGGGGACTAGACTTGCTGATGCGCAAAGCGGGCGGTGGCGGGAAACGCTGACAGCGTCCAAAAAATCTCTTGATTATTGAGCATTACATAATCGCATGACATGGTTTCATCGATGCCGAAACTTTCCCACCCTCTCCCGCCCCGGCGGGAGAGGGAGTTCCCCTCGCCCCGCTTGCGGGGAGAGGGACACAGGGAGAGGGGCGTGTGAGTGTCAGCTGAATTTGAAATGTTCAATAATTCAGAGCTTCACGAACAATATGGGTTTTGCCGCTGAGTCGCAGAAGACACAGAGAAAACCTGACCCTTCAATCTCTCGCATGTGGTTCTCTAGCATCCTCTGCGACGCAGCGTCCAATATTATCTATTACACCGCCGACGCGCGTGCGCCTTTGACGAAGTCGAGGTGATCACCCTGCACTTCGACGCGAATCGCGTCGCCCGGCCCGAACCGGCCGGCGAGTATTTCCTGCGCCAACGGATTTTCCAGCTGATTCTGGATAGCGCGCTTCAGTGGCCGTGCACCGTACACCGGATCGAAACCCGCCTCGCCGAGACGATCCAGGGCCGCGTTGGTGAGTTCGATATCCATATCGCGGTCCTGCAGGCGCTTGCGCAGGTAGGCGATCTGAATAGTGCTGATGGCGCGGATCTGTTCGCGGCCCAGCGGGTGGAATACCACCACGTCGTCGACGCGGTTGATGAACTCGGGACGAAAGTGGCCGCCGACGATTTCCATCACCGCCGCCTTCATCTTCTCGTAATTCGCCTCGCCTGACATTTCCTGGATCATCTGCGAACCCAGATTGGAGGTCATCACGATCACGGTATTGCGAAAATCCACTGTACGGCCCTGACCGTCGGTCAGACGGCCGTCATCCAAGACTTGCAACAGCACATTGAATACATCCGGATGCGCCTTCTCGACCTCATCCATGAGTATCACGGAGTAAGGCCGGCGCCGCACCAACTCGGTGAGATAGCCGCCTTCTTCATAGCCGACGTAGCCGGGCGGCGCGCCGATCAGACGCGCCACGGAGTGCTTCTCCATGAACTCGGACATGTCGATGCGCACCATGGCCTCGTCGGTATCGAAGAGAAAACTCGCCAGTGTCTTGCACAGTTCGGTCTTGCCGACCCCGGTGGGACCGAGGAACAGAAACGAACCGTTCGGGCGATTGGGATCGGACAGGCCGGCACGCGAACGGCGGATCGCATTCGCCACCACCTTGATGGCCTCTTCCTGACCGATGACACGCTTGCGCAATTCATCCTCCATGCGCAGCAGTTTGTCGCGCTCGCCTTCCAGCATCTTTGATACCGGAATACCGGTCCACTTCGATACCACTTCGGCGATCTCTTCGTCGGTCACCTTGTTACGCAGCAATTGCATGTCTTGCGTTTCCGCCTGCGAGGCCTTGACGAGCTGCTTCTCCAGCTCGGGAATCTGGCCGTATTGCAGCTCGGACATGCGCGCGAGATCGGAGGCGCGGCGCGCCGTTTCCAATTCCATGCGGGCGCGCTCCAGCTCCTCCTTGATGTGGGCGGCACCTTGCAGCAACAGCTTTTCGGATTTCCAGATCTCTTCCAGATCGGAATACTCGCGGTCGAGCTTGTCGATCTCGGTCTGCAGATTGTCCAGGCGCTTCTTCGAGGCCTCGTCGGTTTCCTTCTTCAAGGCCTCGCGCTCGATCTTGAGCTGGATCAGACGCCGTTCCAGACGGTCCATTTCTTCCGGCTTGGAATCGATCTCCATACGGATGCGGCTGGCGGCTTCATCGATCAGGTCGATGGCCTTGTCGGGCAGTTGCCGGTCGGCGATGTAGCGATGCGAGAGCGTGGCCGCGGCGACGATGGCCGGATCGGTGATATCGACACCGTGGTGCACCTCGTAGCGTTCCTTCAGGCCGCGCAGGATGGCGATGGTATCCTCGACGCTCGGCTCATCGACCAATACCCTCTGGAAGCGTCGCTCGAGCGCGGCGTCCTTCTCGATATATTTACGGTACTCGTCCAGCGTGGTCGCACCAACGCAATGCAGCTCACCGCGTGCCAGCGCGGGTTTGAGCATGTTGCCGGCATCCATCGAACCCTCGGCCTTGCCGGCGCCGACCATGGTGTGCAGTTCGTCGATGAACAGGATGATCTGACCTTCCTGTTTGGAAAGGTCGTTGAGTACCGCCTTGAGACGCTCCTCGAATTCGCCGCGGAATTTCGCGCCGGCAATCAGCGCGCCCATGTCCAGAGACAGCAGGCGTTTGCCCTTGAGCCCCTCGGGCACCTCGCCGTTGATGATGCGCTGCGCCAGGCCCTCGACGATGGCAGTCTTGCCCACGCCCGGTTCGCCGATCAGCACCGGGTTGTTCTTGGTGCGGCGCTGCAGGACCTGAATGGTGCGGCGGATCTCGTCATCGCGGCCGATGACCGGATCGAGCTTGCCCTGCTCGGCGCGCTCGGTCAGATCGATGGTGTATTTTTCCAGCGCCTGACGTTGTTCCTCGGCATTCGGATCGTCGACCTTCTGGCCGCCGCGCAATTCGTCGATGGCCTTCTCGAGCATGCCCTTGGTGGCGCCGTTCTTGCGTAGCAGCTCGCCGAGCGCACCCTTGTCCTCCAGGCTTGCGAGCACGAACAGTTCACTGGAGATGTATTGATCCTTGCGCTGCTGGGCGAGCTTGTCGGTGATATTGAAGACGCGATTGAGATCATTGGAGATGTGTACATCGCCCTGCGCACCCTCGACCTTGGGCAGCCGGTCCAGGGCCTCGCCGAGTTGCGAACGCAATTTGTTCACATTCACATCGGCCTGCGTCAGCAGGTGGCGCACCGTGCCGCCCTGCTGATCAAGCAGCGCCACCATAACATGCTGCGGTTCGATGAACTGGTGATCGCGGCCGATGGCGAGCGACTGTGCGTCGGCCAGGGCCTGCTGGAATTTACTGGTCAATTTGTCCATACGCATGTGCGTACTCCATTCAATTCGATTTAAGGAACAGCTGATTTATTCACTTTAAGCCGCAGTGGCACAGAGGACACAGAGGAAAATTAATGATATTCAACAAGAACAAATCTCTGTGTTCTCTGTGCCGCTGCGGTAAATACAATTAATCAGCATCCTTAATTGTCAGCGTCGTCCGGGTCGAGCGAAATCCGGGTTACATGAATTACGATAGTTCATTAGTGGGGCGGATACGGGTGTATTTCAAGGCTTGCCGGGCGGCAAATAGGTCTTGCGGCGAAACAGGTCGTTGCGGCGGCTTACCAGGCGATCCAGGAACAGCAGTCCGTCGAGGTGGTCGATTTCGTGCTGCACGGCGCGCGCTTCGTAGCCCTCCATCTCGTAGCTGCACTCGACACCCTCGGCATCGCAGGCCGTGAGCGCGATGCGCTCGGCGCGAATCACGTTACCGGTGTAATCGGGCACGGACATGCAGCCTTCACGGCCGACCGCGTAACCGTCCCAGGCGGTGATCTCGGGATTGATCAGGATCAGTCGGCCGTGCTGCTTGATCTTGGGTTTGCAGGATACATCGACGATCACGATGCGCTCGCAGCGACTCACCTGCGGTGCGGCGATTCCCACGCCGCCCGGTCCGGCGCGCATGGTTTCCTCCAGAGCGACGACAAACCGGCGCAGCCCCTCGTCGAAGGCGGCGACCGGCATCGAGACCTGCTTCAGGCGTGGGTCGGGATAGGTGAGTATTTCCAGGATAGCCATGATTTTCTCTCTCCCACCAGCGGGCCGGGAAGAGGGTCCTTTGTCGTCTATCCTATCATCGTGTCTATCGACTGGATGTGCGCTTCGATGCCCTGATCCGCCACCACCGCCAAGGCTGACTGCAGCGCCTCGATACCTTCGCGCGCCACCCCTTCAATGTGCATGACATAGATGGGCTTGTCGACACTGCCGGCGACATCGGATTCCAGGTCCAGAATATTCAATCCCGCCTCTGCCAACGCGCCCGTAACCTGAGACACAATGCCGGCACGGTCGGCGCCATGCACGGTGATGCGCACGTCGGGTTCGATGTGTTTGTGCAGATAGCCTTCGATGCGGTCCACATGCAAATGCAGGCCAAGCGATTCCGCCACCGGCTCAACCTGTTCCGTGAGCGACTTGACCGTGCCGTCGTACTGCACCATCAGCATGATGGTGAAATTGCCCCCGAGGCGCATCATCGAGGCCTCGCCGAGATTGCAACCGCCCTCGAACAGCGCATGCGTAAGCCGCGCCACGATACCGGGACGGTCCTGCCCGACCAGGGTGAGCATGTACCAGTGACTCATGCGAGCCTCCAGAGGAAAGATAAAATATAAAAGGGAAAAGTGGAAAGATAAAAGGGGTGGTCATGGTGCATCTTTTCCCTTTTATCTTTCCCCTTGCATCTTTTCTCTTACTTCACACATTACCCAGAATAATATGCGTTACGTAGATCAGTGCCACACCCAGGCTGATCAGCACCACCTGCTTGCCGGTATCGGCGATCTCGGGCCGTTTGTGCAGGCCCGGAATCAGATCCGCCACCGCGATATAGAGGAAACTCGAGGCCGCCACGGCGAGAATATAGGGCAGCGCCTGCTGCATGCCGCTCAGGCTGTAATAGGCCAGCACTCCGCCGACGACCGTAGTCAGCGTCGAGAGCATGTTGAAGAACAACGCCCGGCCACGCGAAAAACCGCTGTGCAGCAGGATGGCGAAGTCGCCAACCTCCTGCGGAATCTCGTGCGCCGTGACCGCGACTGCGGTGACCACGCCCAGATGCACGTCGGTAAGAAATGCTGCCGCGATCAGCACACCGTCGACACAGTTGTGAATGGCATCACCGATGATAATCAAGGTGCCGGCAGGAGCGCGATGATGACTGTGCCCGTGCGAGTCAGGATCATGCGCCTCGCAATGTTCGGTATGGCAATGCCGCCACAGCACCATCTTTTCCAGCAGGAAAAAACTCAGCAGTCCCAGCAGCAAGGTCAGGCTGACCCGATGCGCGCCTTCCGGTCCCGCACCTTCCAGGGCATGCGGCAGCAAACCCAGCAGCGCCGCACCCAGCATGGCACCGATGGCGAAGCTGACGAAGTGCGGCAGCAAGCGGGCGCGCACGGTTTCGCTCAGTAGCAGAAAGGTTGCCGCCGCCAGCACGCTAAGCACGCCGCCGAGCAGACAGAACAGAATGATCCAGGTAAGCAGACTCATGATGTGAGCGGTATCGTTGTAGTGATATGGACAGGCATCATACCTTAAGGAAGGATTGAAAAACCCATCAACCGCCAAGGACGCCAAGAGCGCCAAGAAATTTCCTCTTGAATATCAAAACAGATTTTCTTGGCGTCCTTGGCGGTTCAAGTAATAAATCAGGGCTTTCTTAAGAAATAGTTGCCTCAGTCCCTATCTCACAGGGAGAGGAATTATTGAGCATTACTAATTCAGCTGACACTCATACTCCCCTCTCCCTGTCCCTCTCCCCGCAAGCGGGGCGAGGGGAACCCTCCCTCTCCCGCCAGGGCAGGGTCGGGGAGAGGAGGTGGAAGTTTTGGCATCGATGAAACCATGTAATGCAATCATGTAATACTCAATAGATGCAGAGAGTGTTTATAGATCCGGTACTCCTGCGCCTGCAGTCATCCCAGCCATATCAGACTCGCCATGCGCCCGGTGCGGCCATCGCGGCGATAGGAATAGAAGCGCGCCGCATCGGTGTAGGTGCAGTGGTTGCCTCCGTAAACGGCGCTCACCGCGCAACCAGTCAGCCGCTGCCGAGCCAGCAGATAGATATCCGCGTACCAATGACCCGCACGCGCGGGCTGGAATGCGGCCAGCGCCGCAGTATCGTGCGCGACAAATTCCGCGCGTACCTCGTCGCCCACCTCGAAGGCCTGCGCGCCGATCGCCGGCCCCAGCCAAGCCATGAGTTCGTTATCGGCGGCGGCGAACCGATCCACCGTCCGCTCGATCACACCCTTGGCCAAGCCGCGCCAACCGGCATGCACCGCCGCTATGCGCGTGCCGGCGCGGTCGCACAGCAACAGCGGCAGGCAATCGGCACTCAATACCGCGCACACCACACCGGGCCGGTCGGTATACGTGGCATCCGCCTGGCAGGTATCTGACTCTGACTGCCGCGCGCTGTCCACGACCTCCGTGCCATGCACCTGCCGCAACCAGCGGGGCTCGGCCGGCAGATCCAACGCGCTGCGCAAACGTGCCCGGTTCCCGGCCACAGCACTCGCAGCGTCGCCGACATGATCGCCGAGATTCAGACTGTCGTACGGAGCCAGACTGATACCACCCGTCCGCGTGGTGCATACCGCATGCACATGGGCGGCGGCGGGCCAATCGGGATAGAGAAAGTGCGTCTGGTCCAGTTTCACGTGTCTTCGTTACCAAAAAAAAGAGGCGATCATTATCAGAACCATGAACGCGGACACCCAAGAAGTTACGAAAACCTGGATGCCCGCATACGTGAGCGTAACGAATGACAATTATTGACCAATACCAATTCAGCTGACACTCACATGCCCCTCTCCCTGTCCCTCTCCCCGCAAGCGGGGCGAGGGGAACCTCCCCCTATCCCGCCAGGGGGAGAGGGTGGAAAAGTTTCGCCATCGATGAAACCTGTCATGCGATTGTGCAAAACTCAATAATCACAGCTGGTCAGATTTTTAAACTGCGCGTGTGCAAGTACACCCTACACTGTGTATTCAAGATCATCGTGCAAGACCGCCAGCAAGGTCTGCATATCCGTCGGCAGTGGCGCTTCCCAGGCCATGTGCTCGCCGCTCAGCGGATGCTCCAGGCCGAGACGCGCGGCATGCAGGGCCTGACGCTTGAAATGCCGCAGGGCCTCGGCCAGCACCGGACTACAGCCGGCGGGGATGCGCGCGCGACCGCCGTACACCGGATCGCCGATCACAGGGTGATGAATGTGCGCCATGTGCACGCGGATCTGATGCGTGCGTCCGGTCTCCAGCTTGACCTGTACATGGGTGTGGGCGCGGAACCGTTGCAGGACACGATAATGGGTGACGGCCGGTTTGCCGGTAGCGCTGACTGCCATGCGCACGCGGTCGCGCGGGTGCCTGGCCATGGCGCCTTCAACGGTGCTGCCGCCGGTCATGACGCCGGCCACGACGGCCTGATACTCGCGTTCGAACAGCCGCGCCTGTAATTGCTCGACCAGCAATTTGTGTGCGATCAGGCTGCGCGCCACCACCAGCAGGCCGGTGGTGTCCTTGTCGATGCGATGCACCAGTCCCGCGCGCGGCACCTGGGCCAGCTCCGGTGCGTAATGCAGCAAGGCATTGAGCAAGGTACCGTCGCGATTGCCCGCCGCCGGATGTACCACCATTCCGGCGGGCTTGTTGACCACCAGCAGCGCCTCGTCTTCATAGACGATGGTCAACGGTATGTCCTGCGCCTCGGCCGCGCTGTCGGCGACATCCGGTGTGGTATCGATGCGCACCAGTTCGCCGCCTACCACCCGGTCACGCGGGCGCGGTTGTAGCGCATCCACCCAGACCTGGCCACCGCGTATCCATTGTTGCAAACGGCTGCGGGAATAGCCGGGGAACAATTCGGCGAGCGCCTGGTCGAGACGCAGCCCGGCCAGTTCGGCAGGGATATGGGCAGTGAGCGAGGGGGATGTCATGGCTGTGCGCTTCTATGCTGGAGGAATTGCGATGCGTCCGGGCAGGCTCGGATTCACCTCCTGCCAGTTTAGGGTATACTGCCGCACACGTCGAATGCGCGCCTCACTCTCACGGAAAAACCCGCAATCATGCGCCTGTTGAAATCGCTTAGCGTCGCTCTTGTCCTGTTGTTCATCGCAGCTTGCTCCCTGCTCCCCGACAAGGTCGACGAAACCAAGGACTGGTCGGCGAGCAAGTTCTACTCCGAGGCCAAGACCGCGCTCAACGACGGTAATTACGAAACAGCGATCAAAAATTTCGAGACCCTCGAAGCGCGCTATCCGTTCGGCCCCTACGCCCAGCAGGCGGAACTGGAAGTCGCCTATGCCTACTACAAATACGACGAGGCCGATTCCGCCATCGCCGCCGCGGACCGCTTCATCAAACTGCATCCACGCCACCCCAACGTCGACTATGCCTATTATCTGAAGGGGCTGGTCAACTTCAACCGCGGCGCGAGCTTCGTCGACCGCGTCCTGCCACAGGACCCGGCACAGCGCGATCCGTCCAATGCGCGCAAGTCCTTCGACGACTTCGATACGCTGGTGAAGAATTTCCCGAACAGCAAGTACACGCCCGATGCACGCCAGCGCATGGTCTATCTGCGCAACAGCCTGTCCCGCTACGAGGTGTTTGTGGCGGACTATTACATGCGTCGTGGCGGATACGTGGCGGCGATCAACCGCGCCAAATACATCATCGAGCATTACCCCAACAGTCCGGCCAACGCGGATGCCCTGGCGATCACGGCAACGGCGTACCGCGCCTTGGGCGAGCCCAAACTGGCCGAAGACACGGAACGGGTGCTGAAGCTGAATTTCCCGGGCCATCCGCTCGACAAATGGACTACCAAGCCCAAGTGAAAACCCGGGGGCGCCGCACGGCATGCGCATCCGGCGGCATCTGAGCCAACAGCGATCAGGGGACACACATGTGGGATTTCTTCGCAACCGTCCGCCACCGCCACTCGGTGCGCAAATACCAGACTGACATGCCGGTAGAACGCGAGAAGCTGCACGCCATTCTGGAAATGGCCTGCGCCGCACCCTCTGCCGGCGATTTGCAGGCCTATCACATCATCGTTGTTACCGCGCAGAGCGACCGCGATGCCTTGCGCGCCGTCGCCGAGAACCAGGCCTTCATCTCCGAAGCCCCGGTCTGCCTGGTGTTCTGCACTGATGCCGCACGCTCGGCGCAGCACTTCGGCGCGCGTGGCGAGACCTTGTATACAATTCAGGATGCATCTATAGCCGCTGCCTATGCGCAGCTGGCCATCGTCGCCGCCGGCATGGGTTCAACCTGGGTGGGAAATTTCGCTGCGAAACAGGTGCAGCAGATCCTGGGTATTCCCGAGACCCTGACACCCGTGGCACTACTCAGTATGGGTTATCCGGCGGAACTGCCCGAGATGACGGGGCGGCGCCGTATCGATGAAGTGGTGACTTATCGTTAAGAGCAAAGATAAAAGATAAAAGAGGAAAGGTGAACTTCATCAGAGTCTACCTTTACCCTTTTATCTTTTATCTTTGCTCTTCCCTCTTTCCTCTTAATTATATCGCCGCGTGATCCTCTTCGCCGGTACGGATACGGATCACCTTCTCCACGCTGGTTATAAAAATCTTGCCGTCGCCGATCTTGCCGGTGCGTGCTGCCTTGGTGATCGCTTCGACGCAGCGCTCCACCTGATCGGCCGCGATCACCAGCTCGATCTTCACCTTGGGCAGGAAGTCCACCACGTACTCGGCGCCCCGGTACAATTCCGTATGGCCCTTCTGTCGACCAAAGCCCTTGACCTCGGTCGCGGTCATGCCGGTGATCCCGATTTCCGAGAGTGCCTCGCGCACGTCGTCCAGTTTGAATGGCTTGATGATGGCTTCGACTTTTTTCATGGTAGTAGTCCCAGTGGCTGTGGCGGATACGTTACTAGCAGGGAGTGGGTGCGGGCAAGGGGTAAGATGAAATTGAGTCTTAAAATCTCAACGCCTGCTGCAATCACCCTCATAATCAATCACCGCCAACCTTGCCCGTGATCGGATAACGCCGGTCGCGTCCGAAGGCGCGGCGCGTGATGCGCACACCGGGTGGCGCCTGACGACGCTTGTATTCGTTGCGATCGACCAGCGCGACCACGCGCCGCACGGTGGCCTCGTCGTAACCTTGCGCGACGATCTCCGCGACACTGCGGTCCAGCTCCACATACTGCTCCAGGATCGGATCGAGCACCGGATAAGGCGGCAGGCTGTCCTCGTCTTTCTGGTCGGGTGCCAATTCGGCCGAGGGCGGACGTTCCAGGACGCGGTGTGGGATCACCTGCCCTTGGCCATTGCGCCATTCCGCCAGCCGATACACCAGCAGCTTGGGCACATCCTTGATGGGTGCAAAACCGCCGGCCATATCGCCGTACAGCGTGGCATAACCGACCGACATCTCGCTCTTGTTGCCGGTGGTGAGCACCATGCGGCGTTTTTTATTGGAGATCGCCATAAGAATCACGCCACGACAACGCGCCTGGATGTTCTCTTCGGTGGTATCCGCCGGCCGCCCGGCGAATTCGTCCTTAAGCGCAGCGAGGCAGGATTCAAACACCGGCTCGATCGGAATGACCCGGTAATCCACGCCCAGCGCCTTGGCCTCGGCGGCGGCATCCTCGAGACTCATGGTGGCGGTGTAGCGCGACGGCATCATAATCGCCTCGACGTGCTGCGCGCCGAGCGCATCGACGGCGATGGCCAGCGTCAACGCCGAGTCGATGCCGCCCGACAGACCAATCACCGCGCCGTCGAAGCCGTTCTTGCCGATATAATCGCGCACGCCCAGCACCAGCGCTGCATACACGCTCTGCACTTCGCTTAACGGCGCGGCCAGTTGTGCCGGCACTGGCTTGGGTCCTGCGTGCAGATCGATGTCCACGGCATAGAGGTCGGAAACAAACACCGGCATGCGCTGCGTCACCTGACCGCGCGCATCCATGACAAAAGATTCTCCATCGAATACCAGCTCGTCCTGGCCGCCGACCAGATTGAGATACACCAGCGGCACCCCGCTCTCCTCGATCCGCTGGCGCACCACGGCTTCGCGCTCGCGACCCTTGCCGGCGTGATACGGCGAGGCATTGATATTGATCAGCAGGCGTGCCCCGGCATCCACGGCCTGCCGCACCGGGCCCGGCTGCCAGACGTCCTCGCAGATGGTGATACCCACAGCCAGACCCTGCACCTCGACCACGCATGGTGTGTTGCCGGGTACGAAGTAACGCTTCTCGTCGAAGACGCTGTGATTGGGTAGATGCTGCTTGTGGTAGGTGGCGACGATCGCGCCATCGCGCAGCAGGGAAGCGGCATTATAGAGACCGCCCGACGCTTGGCGCGGATAGCCCAGCAGCACGTCGATACCGTGTACGCGACGGGTGATGTCGGTGAGTGCGTGCAATACGCGCATGTGCAGCTCCGGCCGCAGCAGCAGATCTTCCGGCGGATAACCGGTGAGGGTCAGCTCGGGAAATACCACCAAGTGTGCGCCCAGCGCATCACGCGCCCGCGTGGTGTACTCGAGTACCTGCGCGGCATTGCCGTCGATATCACCGACCAGCAGGTTGATCTGGGCCAGCGCGATGCGCAGATTCGGGGTCACTGTGTTCATCGGGATTATTTTGAACCGCCAACGACGCCAAGGAAATAATAAAGATTGTTATGCACACAAGTCAGCGAAAGCGTACAAAAGCAATCAGCAGTTCACATAGTATATCCTGGCACTCCTGGCGTCCTTGGCGATTCTAGCCTTGAAGGAATTAAATATGGCTCCTGCGCAGGATTCGTGGGTAACTTGACGATTCTAAACTTCATAACCCGCTATTGTTGCAATGGTATAGTTAAATTCATGCTGTGTAGACAGTGGCTACGTATTGTTACCTGGCAACCCTGTGAGCTGGACGACAAGGAAAGTCCTGTACTGACCATTCCCTCTCCCTCAGGGAGACGACTGCAAGGATGCAGGAGGTAGGGCAACGCCGGGAGCGGTTGCCGAGGGCCAGGGAGAGGGGGTCTATACATGAAATCATTGGCCCGTGCGTTGCGACGTCAACAGATGGATGCCGAGCACGTTGAGACTCTGTTCGAGACGGAGGCTGCTCATCAGATACTTATTAAATCCCCTCTCCCCAACCCCTCTCCCTGAGGGAGAGGGGCTTTATTACAGTTGATCCACGAATTTTGCGGAAGAGCCTTAACTATCCAACAACTCCCGCATCCGCGCACCCATCTCCGCCGGTGATCTGACCACTGTGACACCGGCCGCTTCCAGTGCGGTAATCTTGTCGCGCGCCGTGCCCATGCCGCCACTGATGATGGCACCGGCGTGGCCCATGCGTTTGCCGGCCGGGGCGGTGACACCGGCGATATAGGCAACCACCGGCTTGTCGACGTGAGCCTTGATGTAGTCGGCGGCGTCTTCCTCGGCACTGCCGCCGATCTCGCCGACCAGGATGATGCCCTTGGTCTGCCGGTCTTTCTGGAACAACGTCAGGCAATCGATGAAGTTCATGCCTTGAATGGGATCGCCACCGATGCCGACGCAGGTGCTCTGGCCGAGACCGGCGCGTGTGGTCTGGTGCACAGCTTCATAGGTAAGCGTGCCGGAGCGCGACACGATGCCGATGCCGCCGCGTTTGTGGATGACGCCCGGCATGATGCCGATCTTGCAGGCGCCCGGCGTGATCACCCCCGGGCAGTTCGGTCCGATCAGGCGTGCCTCGCTGCCGCGCAAGGCCGCTTTGACCTTGAGCATGTCCTGCACCGGAATGCCTTCGGTAATGCAGACGATCACCCGAATGCCGGCGTCGGCCGCTTCCAGCACGGCATCCGCTGCATAGGGTGCGGGGACGTAGATCATGGAGGCATCGGCACCGGTGACACGCACGGCTTCATGCACAGTATCGAACACCGGCAGGCCAAGGTGCATCTGCCCACCCTTGCCCGGCGTCACACCACCGACCATCCGCGTGCCGTAGGCGATGGCCTGCTGCGAATGGAACGTGCCCTGCTTGCCGGTAAAACCCTGACAGATGACCCTGGTGTTCTTGTTGACGAGGATGCTCATAAAATTCAGTAGCGAGTAGTGAGTAGCGAGTAGCGAGTAGGGTAATTGAAGCTTGGGCTCATGATGTCAGTACCTCGAAACTCGCCACTAGCGACTAGCCACTGATGCCGCAGCGACCACCCGCTTTGCGGCCTCTGTCAGATCCTGCACCGCTTCGATCGCCAGACCGCTGTCGGCGAGCAGTTTGCGGCCCTGTTTGACGTTGGTGCCTTCCAGGCGCACCACCACCGGCAGACTGATGCCGACTTCGCGTACCGCTTTGATAATGCCTTCGGCGATCAGGTCGCAGCGCACGATGCCGCCGAAGATGTTGACCAGGATGGCCTTCACCTTTTTGTCGGCGAGGATCAATTTGAAGGCCTCGGCGACCTTGTCGGTGGTCGTACCGCCGCCCACGTCGAGAAAATTGGCCGGCTCGCCGCCGTGCAGTTTGATCAGGTCCATGGTCGCCATGGCCAGGCCCGCGCCGTTCACCATGCAGGCGATGTCGCCATCCAGGGTGATGTAGTTCAAGCCGTACTGGTGCGCCGCATGTTCAGCCACATCTTCCTGGCTTACGTCACGCAGTGCGGCCAAGGCCTGCTGCCGGTACAACGCGTTGTCGTCGATGTTGATCTTGGCATCCAGCGCCAGCAGCGCGCCGTCGGCATTGATCACCAGTGGATTGATCTCGACCAGACTCAGATCCTTGTCCACGAACAACCGGTACAGCGCCCGCATGATCCGGGTGAATGCCGCGACATTCTGTTCGCCCAGTGCCAGAGCGAAGGCGAGACGCCGCGCCTGATAGGCCTGCAGGCCGACGACCGGATCGACAGTGACGGTAAATATTTGTTCCGGCTGGGTGGCGGCGATCTGTTCGATGTCCATGCCACCGGCACTGGAGGCCATGAAGACGATACGCTCGCAAGTCCGGTCGATGAGCGCACCCAGATAGAGCTCCCGACCCGGTGAGCTGGGGTGTTCGATCCACACGGTATTGACGGGCAGGCCCGCGGCATCGGTCTGGGGTGTCACCAGGCGGCTGCCCAGCAGCTGCCGGGCGATGCTCTCCACCTCGGGCAGTGACCGCACGATATGGATGCCACCGCCCTTGCCACGGCCACCGGCATGCACCTGCGCCTTCACGACCCAGGCCTCGCCGTCGAGCGAGCGCGCGACAGTCAGCGCTTCGCTGGAATTAGTCGCAGCCGCACCGCGCGGCACGGGTATGCCGTAGTCGGCGAACAACTGCTTGGCTTGGTATTCGTGCAGATTCATGGCAGGCAACCTTGCGAAGGGCGTTATTGTGGGGAAAGGCGCGGCGGGAAGCAATGTGTGATGGCGGCCATTGTATAAGGCTGCTCCGCAGAATTTGCGGGTTAGTTGGAATTACGCCCCGCGCTCGGCATCCATCTGTTGACAGCACAGCGCACGGGCCAATGACTTCGTGTCTAGCCGCCCTCACCCCAACCTTCTCCCGCATTAGCGGGAGAAGAGGCTCCCCTCGCCCCGCTTGCGGGGAGTGGGACAGGGAGAGGGGCGTGTGAGTGTCAGTTGAATTGGCAAGGGCCAATAATTTGCACTCCTGCTCCCCTGCGCCGCGGGCCGCTGTCGCGTTACACTACGCGCCATGATTCTGCGCACGATTATCCTCGGTCTGCTGATTTGGCTGGTGTGGCGTTGGCTGGTCCGTCCGCGCCGGCGTCGGCCCGTGTCGGGCCAGCGACCGCCGGGTGTGCAGAACATGGTGCGCTGCGCGCGCTGTGGGCTGCATGTGCCGGAACGCGAGGCCTTGCAACACGCGGGACGCTATTACTGCTCGGCGCAACACAAGCTCGAGGACGGCAAGTGACGTCGCTATCAACACGGCGCGGCGGATCGGTTAACATCGCGCCATGACGGCCGCCATTGCAGACAACAGCGCCGGCCGGCCTGACGCGGCCGCCAATGCCAACCAGACCTGGTTGCCGTTGCGTTACTTCAATCTTTATCGTCTGCTGCTGTCCGGCCTGTTTGTCACGCTGTATTTCTCCGGCAACGGTCCCAAGATGTTCGGTGCAAAAGATCCGGGGCTGTTCACCGCCACGTCGCTGATCTATCTCGCCTGCGTCCTGGCCAGCGGTTTCACGCACCACTGGCGCCGGCCGGCATTCCGCATCCAGCTGCAATTTAACGTGCTGATAGATATCGTCGCCATGATTCTGCTGATGCATGCCAGCGGTGGCGTCGAAACCGGTCTGGGCATGCTACTGCTGATCACCCTGGCCGGTGGTGGACTGCTGATGTCGGGGCGCGCAATCCTGTTCTTCGCCGCAGTCGCCACCTTGGGCGTGCTGGCAGAGCAGGTCTATTCGAATCTCCTGCAAAGTGCCGACAGCACGGCCTACACCCAGACCGGCATCCTCGGCGCGACTTTCTTCGCCGCGGCCCTGCTCGCCACTGTACTGGCCCAGCGGGTGCGAACCACCGAGGCCCTGGCGACACAGCGCGGTATCGATCTGGCCAATATGGAGCAGCTTAATGCCTATATCATTCAACATTTCCAGGCTGGCATCCTGGTGGTCGACAACGAAGAACGCGTGCGCCTGATGAATGAATCGGCCTGGTATCTGCTGGGCATGCCGAGCCTCGACAAACAGCAGCATCTGGCCAGCGCCTCCCCGATGTTGGCCGCGTACCTGAAGGACTGGCGCAAGAACAACAAGGTCGAGCCGCCGTCATTTCGGGCCACGCCTGCCGGCGCCGATCTGCTGGCGCGCTTTTCCCAGCTCGGCGACAGGCATTCGGCGGGCAGTGTGATCTTCCTCGAAGACAGCGCGGCCATGGCGCAACAGGCCCAGCAGATGAAGCTCGCTTCACTGGGCCGTCTCACCGCCAGTATCGCGCACGAAATCCGCAATCCTCTGGGCGCGATCAGCCACGCCGGCCAGTTGCTCCAGGAATCACCGGAACTCAACAGCGGCGACCGGCGCCTCACCGAGATTATTCACGACCAGGCGCTGCGCGTGAACACCATCATCGAAAACATCCTGCAGCTGTCGCGCCGTGAACGTTCCCGACCGCAGGATGTCGCGCTGCTGCCCTGGCTGGAAGATTTCGTCGCAGAACTGACCCGCGATCTGAATCTCGCACCGGAGCGCATCAGCATCGATATCACGCCACCGGATGTCGAGGTACGCATGGACCCCGGTCATCTGCGCCAGATACTCTGGAATCTCTGCGAGAATGCCGTGTATCACGGCGGCATGGCCACTTCAGGTCTGCACATCGAATTGCGCGGCGGGTTCAGCGCCGAGTCGCGCGATGCGATTCTCGACATCATCGATCACGGTCACGGCATCAGCGCCGAAGACGCACAACAGATCTTCGAGCCGTTCTTCACCACCAACCGTCAGGGTACCGGGCTGGGCTTGTACATCGCGCGCGAGCTCTGCGAAGTCAACAAGGCGCAGTTGCGTCATGTGCCCATGTCCGCCGGCGGCTGCTGCTTCCGCATCAGCTTTATGGACGCCCGTCGCCAGGTATTATCCGCATGAGCCAACACACCGCGCTGATCGTCGATGACGAAGCCGATATCCGTGAATTGCTCGAGCTCACACTCGGACGCATGCACATCGCCGCGCACAGCGCCGCCACCCTTGGCGAGGCACGCACCCTGCTCGAATCACAACACTTCGACCTGTGCCTGACCGACATGCGCCTGCCGGACGGCAATGGCATCGAATTGATCGAATACATCCAGACCCGGCTGCCGCAACTGCCGGTGGCGGTAATCACGGCCTATGGCAATGTCGAGACCGCCGTGCAGTCGCTCAAGGCCGGTGCCTTCGATTTCATCACCAAACCAGTGGACCTGCAGCTGCTGCGCAATCTGGTCAGCACGGTGCTGAAACTCAGCGACAGTTTTCCCGAACATGACCGACGCTCGCGCAACACCCTGCTCGGCGAATCGCCGGCTATCCAAGCGACCCGCGCCACCATCGTCAAACTGGCGCGCAGCCAGGCGCCGATTTACATCAGCGGTGAATCCGGTAGCGGCAAGGAGCTCGTCGCGCGACTGATCCACGAAAAAGGCCCGCGCGCCGAACAGCCGTTCCTGCCGGTGAACTGCGGCGCGATACCTACCGAACTCATGGAGAGCGAATTCTTCGGCCACAAGAAAGGCAGCTTCAGTGGCGCGGTCACCGACAAGGAAGGCCTGTTCCAGGCCGCTCAGGGCGGTACGCTGTTCCTCGACGAGATCGCCGAACTGCCGCTGCATATGCAGGTGAAGCTGCTGCGCGCCATCCAGGAAAAGGCCGTACGTCCGGTCGGTATGCAAAAGGAATTGCCCATCGACGTGCGCATCCTTTCCGCCACACACAAAGACCTCGGCGCGCTGGTGAAGCAAGGCCAGTTCCGCCAGGACCTGTACTACCGCATCAACGTCATCCAGCTGCACGTGCCCAGCCTGCGCGAACGCGTCGAAGACATCCCGCTGCTGGCACGGCACATACTCGACAAGCTGACGCAGCAGACCGGCACCAAGCCACCGCAACTGGACGCGCAAGCGCTGACCGCCCTCAACAGCTACGCCTTCCCCGGCAACGTACGCGAACTGGAAAACATCCTGGAACGCGCCATGACACTGTGCGAAGGCAAGCTGATCCGGGCCGACGACCTGCAGTTGCCGGATGACGACACCGAGAGCGCTCCCGAGGATGCCGGTGGTCCATTGGACTCTGTACTCGGTTCAGTGGAGAAGGACGCCATCCTGCGCGCATTGGATCAGACGCGATACAACAAGACTGCAGCGGCGAAACTGCTGGGAATTACATTTAGGGCGCTGCGGTATCGGTTGAAGAAGCTGGGGCTGGAATAAAACATCAAAACAAGACTATCGATTCATACGTCGTAGGGCGCGTGGTACGCGCCCTACGACGTATGTCGAAACGAATTCAGATCGGCCGTTTGAGGCGAGATCTGAGGGTCACGAGTAAGGATGCGCGCCATTTGAACAAATTTCCAGAACAGTGTAAAAGATACCCGTTTCATATCACTCCCGGTAGGAGATGAAGGATGCTTTTACACTGGTTTGATGCGCGCGAAGCCATGGAATTCGGGGCATCCCTGGCCAAGTTTTATAGTGACAGAATCCCTGCCGATGCGGCAGAGCAGAAAGACAAACCCGTTGCCAAAAAGCAGGAAGTGCTGGATAAAATGTTCCGGAAAATGGCTTTATTCAATGTCGATCACAAGCTGAACATGTACCAGCGGGCGCGGTTGGGAAACGCCTTCAAATGGGCATTAAAAGACGCGGGGCACGACCCCGCGTTGGTGGATCACTTGACGAAAGAGCTGATGCTGATTCGCTGACGCTACTCCACACGCTATTTCAGGACATCCAATGTTCAGTTTTTTCAGGAAGAAACAATCTAGCACCAAGCCGCCGCCCAACCCCGATCCGCAGACTGAGTCTGCCAGCCATAAAAAACGCGGCGACGGGTTGTTAGCCCAGGGACAGCTGGATGATGCGGCGCAATCTTATCGACAAGCCCTATCTTTCGATCCAAATCATGCCGAAGCCAATCTCAATCTGGGCTTCGTACTCAAAGAGCAGGCAAAGTATGAAGAGGCCGAGCACTATCTCAATCGGGCGGTGCAGACAAACCCGCGACTTGAGGATGCTTATTATATTTTAGGTACTGTTGCACAGATACGCGGCAATCTGGACCGGGCCATCCGTCATCTCAGAAAAGCCATTGATCTCAAGCCCGATTTCGAGATCGTCTACCGTGAATTGTGTCATGCACTTTTCCTGCGCGGACAGCATGCCGATGCCAAGAAAACTATTCAGCAAGGCATCGCCCTTTTTCCGGAATCTTCCGTGCACCATTCCTATCTGGGCATACTGTATTTTTACGAGAATGATTACGAGCAGGCGGTCGCCTGCTTCAGCAAGGCGATCCAGTTACAGCCGGGGTACGTCGGGGCATATACCAATCTGGGGCATACTTATTTCGGGCAGGGCAATATCGACGCGGCCATGGACAGTTATCAAAAGGCCCTCTCACTCGACCCCGACTCCACTGAATCGCTGAGCTGCCTGCTGTTCGCCCGGAACTATGATCCGGCTTACCCGCCTGCCGACTATCTTGCAGACGCCAGATACTATGGCGACAAAGCGGCAGCGCACGCGCAGCCCTACGCACACTGGGCCGCGCCGCAATTAGGCTGCGACCATGCGCCGTTGCGGATAGGCCTGGTGTCCGGCGATCTGGGGCATCATCCGGTCGGCTTCTTCCTGGAAAGCATCCTCGCGCACCTGAATCCGGAGCGGGTGACGCTGGCGGCCTATCCCACGCAGCCCATTGAAGATGAAGTCACGGCACGTCTCAAGCCACATTTTGCCTTATGGAAGCCCATCGCTGGCCTGACTGACGAAGCCTCCGCCCGCCTGATTCACGAGGACGGCATCGATATCCTCATCGACCTGGCGGGACATACCGCACACAACCGCCTGACGGTATTTGCCTGGAAGCCCGCTCCTGTGCAAGTGAGCTGGCTGGGTTATTTCGCCTCCACCGGCATGCCTGGGATCGATTATTTACTGGCCGACCCGGTTTCCGTGCCCGAATCTCACCGTGCGGATTTTACCGAAACGGTGTGGTATCTGCCGGACACCCGACTCTGTTTCACGCCGCCGGCGGCCGGCGAACGGTTGACGCCTGCACCCCCACCGGCTTTGCGTGACGGCTGCATCACCTTCGGCTGCTTCCAGAATGTGGGAAAAGTCACTGACGCGGTGCTCGCCGCATGGGCGCGGATTTTCCAGTCCATGCCAGATGCCCGACTGCGATTCCAGAGCGGTCAAATGAATTATCCGACTGTGCGCGAGCAACTCCTGCAAAGGCTGGTTCGTGTTGGGATTGCACTGGAACGAGTGAGCCTGATCGGTCCCGTCCCACGAGAGGCGTATCTTGCCGCGTATAACGAAGTGGATATCATCCTGGACACCTTTCCTTATACCGGCGGCACCACGACCTGCGAAGCCTTGTGGATGGGAGTGCCCACACTGACGCTGGCGGGAAAAACAATGATCGCCCGCCAGGGTGCCAGCCTGCTGACTTGCGCCGGATTGACTGACTGGATCGCCGAAGACGAGGGTGACTACGTGGCACGCGCCTTGAGGCACGCCTCCGCCGTGGAGCGCTTGGCGGAACTGCGGTCCGGGTTGCGTCCGCAGGTGCTTGCATCGCCGTTATTCGACGCGCCGCGTTTTGCGCACCATCTGGAGGAGGCGCTCTATAGCATGTGGCAGCGGAAGCTGTGCCATGGCCCGGACAAATAAAGAGTGATTCTATAAATCCTGGTTTTGTCTCCTCCGCGCAAGCGGGGGTTTAGCTTCTCGTTTAGCCTGGATTCCCGCTTGCGCGGGGATGACGGCATTTTTAGAGGCTCCCTAAACGAACGCAGTGACCTCGTTACGCGGTCGGGTACCGACAAGCTTAGGTGACCGATAACGTCAGTATGTGACGCGATGCGTCAGGGGTAACAGAAAGATTTTGTGTGCCATTCCTCATCGGAAGCCGGGTGCCGATGCCGCGCCTGCCTCTGGGCGGTTTATTAACTTGAATTATTTCAACGTATTTGCTTATTAAATCCTACTCGCACGCTGGTTCCGCTACACGCTTTAGGATCGCGGTTCCAAGCTGGCATGTATCCTGCTGAACAGATTACAAGGCAACCGTCACTGACCGATGCGGTAACCCAGAGGTAGGCAACAAACCGCCACTGGTCCCGCGACACCGGCGATGAACGGCCCGGCACCCTAATCACCGTCATCATTACTGAGTCAATTTTGGGAGACATTACATTATGAAACGCATGCAACAGGGCTTTACACTGATCGAGTTGATGATCGTGGTCGCGATCATCGGCATCCTGGCCGCCATCGCTATTCCGGCGTACCAAGATTACATGATACGCGCAAAAGTTTCCGAGGGCTTTGCACTGGCCTCGGCGGCAAAAGCGGCCGTTACCGAAACCTTTTCCTCCAAGGGCTATATGCCGGCAGGCGATAATTCAAGCTTTGGGCTTCCCAATAAGGCCTCTATCCAAGGAAACAATGTCCTAAGCGTCGATGCTACAGGTGGCAATGTTACAATTCAGTTTAGAGCGTCAGGTCTTGGCGGTAATCCAACGGCCGACAATACAAAGGTCGTCCTGAAATCATCCACTACTAACGCAGGATCGGTAACATGGACCTGTGACACAGCCGCAGGCACCACAACAGCGCCCAAGTACCGTCCGGCAAACTGCCGCTAAGCGGTTCGACACCACAAACGCCCCGGCAACGGGGCGTTTGTCATTTCAGACCTTCCGAATTCATTACCTTCCGCGGCCATGCCTCGTTCCGCACGTCTGCCACCCCTGCTGATTCTGGTCGCACTGCTGTTCGCCACCGTCCTTGCCTATCTGCCCGGCCTGCGCGGCGACTTCGTTTTCGACGACTTCCCCAACATTCTCGACAATCAGCGCCTGGTCCTTCATGACCTCAAGCCCGCCTCCCTGCGCGAGGTGGCTTTTTCCTCGCAATCGGGGCTGCTGGATCGGCCCATCAGCATGCTGAGTTTTGCCTTCAACATTTATTTCTTCGGCCCGCATCCCTACTCGTTCAAGATCGTCAATCTCATCATACATCTGTTGAACGGGGTGGCGATTTACCTGCTGGCCCGACGGCTGCTGAACGCCGTCCGGCCTGACCCCGGCAGCCCCCCGCCAACGCGCTTCCCGTCGGTAACGGGCGCGGCCTTGCTGCTGGCAGGTTTGTGGTTGCTGCAGCCGCTGAATCTGACCGCCGTGCTGTATGTGGTGCAGCGCATGACCAGCCTAGCCAGCCTGTTCATGCTGGCCGGCATGATTCTGTACACGACCGGCCGGCTGCGGCAGCGCGCGGCGCGACGCGGCTGGCCCTGGCTGTCGTCGGCCTACGTCTTCTGTTTGCCGCTGGCCTTGCTGTGCAAGGAAATCGGCGCACTGCTGCCCCTGTATCTGCTGGTCATCGAATTCTGCGTGTTCCGCTTCTGCAACCGCAGCGGCGCAATGGACAAGGGCATTATTGCCTTGTTCGTCGTCACCGTGGCCCTGCCGGGGCTGGCGGCACTGGGCGCCCTGATCGCACATCCCGAGATATGGCTGAGTTACCACGGCCGCGATTTCACGCTCACCGAGCGCCTACTCACCGAGAGTCGCGCCGTACTGTTTTATTTGCGCATGCTGCTGATGCCCGACCTGACCCAGCTCGGTTTGTATCACGACGATTTCGGCCTGTCGCGGGGACTGCTCACGCCCCCGATGACGCTGGTCTCACTCATTGTCCATGCCTTCCTGATCGGCCTGGCCTTCACGCTGCGACGCGCGCGGCCTCTGCTGGCGCTGGGAATACTCTGGTTTTATGCGGGGCATGTGCTCGAGTCCACGATCCTGCCACTCGAGTTGCTGCACGAACACCGCAATTACCTGCCGAGCGTCGGGATTCTACTGGCCCTGATTGATGTCGGCGCGGTGCTCACCGCGCGCCTGACACCGCGCCGGCAGCAGCTGATCGGTGCCATCTGCATTACCTTATTCGGCGTCGTGACCGCACTTCGCGCCAGTCAATGGGCTGACAATGTCACCCAGGCCGAGTACGAAGCGCGGCATCATCCGGACTCCGCGCGGGCCGAAAACAGCCTGGGCCGCATCTATGGCAAGCTGGCATTGAGCGGCCAGGCCGGTTACGCGGAACAGGCCTACCGCGTCCTGGGCAAGGCCATGGCGCTGGAATCGGACGACTGTCTGCCGGCCGCCCTGCGGATTCTGGTGCGCGCCGGGCTGCACCATCCGGTGCCCTCCGAGTGGATCACGGCGCTCGAGTCGCGCCTGCAGCATGGGCTGCCGAGCCCGGCCATGGTCAACAGCCTGTACGAATTGAAGCGCTGCCAGGCAACGGCCTGTCGCCTGTCACTCGCCGCGCCGACCATGCACGACTTCTTCGAGGCGGCGCTTGCCAACCCGCGCATGGCGCACGCCGGCCAGGTTCATGCCGATGTACTGACGCAGTACGGCAACTACATGATGAATAATGAACACAACATGCCGGCTGCCTTGGCGCCCTTCCGCGCTGCGGTCGCCACCGCGCCCGATGTACCGCAATACCGCATCAATCTGATAAAGCTACTCATTGCCCTGGGCAGGGCCGACGAAGCCCGCGTCGAACTCGTGACGTTGCGAAAAATGGACCGTCTGGGACAATATTCGCGCGAAATCGCCACCTTCAAAATGGAACTTGAGAGTAGCCCCTCGCCACACAGTGATTGATGCAAGAAGCCGCCACGTAGTAGTGTATGCCCACCTTCGCAGACGACGACGCGCATGAATCCGACCATCAGCATCATCATTCCGGCCCGTAACGAGGCCGATTCGCTCGCACACCTCATACCCGTGCTGAGCGCCGTTCACCCGGATGCCGAGATCATCGTGGTCAATGACGGGTCGGACGATGACAGCGCGGATATCGTGACGCGTCTCGGCGCCGAGGTCATCAGCCATCCTTACAGCATGGGCAACGGCGGCGCCATCAAAACCGGCGCGCGCGCGGCGCGCGGCGAGATCCTGGTCTTTATGGATGCCGACGGCCAGCACGATCCGGCAGACATTAACCGACTGCTCGCCAAACTTGCGGAAGGTTACGATATGGTTGTGGGCGCGCGTACAGCCGAGTCCCAGGCGAATGTCGGGCGCAGCCTGGCCAACCGTTTTTACAATTCGCTCGCCAGCTGGATGGTGGGACACCCTATCGCCGATCTGACCTCCGGCTTTCGCGCCGTCCGCGCCGACAAGTTCCGCGAATACCTGCACATGCTACCGAACGGCTTCTCCTATCCGACCACCATTACGATGGCCTTCTTCCGCGCCGGCTACCCGATTGCCTATGTACCGATCATCGCACACAAGCGCAGTGGCACGAGCCATATCCGCGCGGCGCGCGATGGCGTCCGTTTTCTGCTGATCATCTTCCGGGTCGGGACACTGTATTCGCCGCTCAAGATATTCTTTCCGATCGCCCTGCTCTATTTTCTTCTCGGCATCGGCAACTATATGTATACCTACATCACAAGTGACCGCTTCACCAACATGAGCACCGTACTGTTGATGGTATCGATGACGACTTTCCTGATCGGGCTTATCTCCGAGCAGATCACCAACCTGCTCTACTCCCGCCAGCACAAGGACTGACGGCCCGGTGACCCGCCGTCAAGCTCTCCGGACAAGCCGCGGCACAGTGCTGGCACGTCCCCGGCTACAAGCCTGAAGCTGCACATGGATAAGGGCTCACTGCTGCGCCGCAATCTCATCTCTTTGCATCGTCTACAGGCAATTCAGTACGCGGCAACGCCGATCATCCTGCCCCCAGTTACTCACAAGTCGGCATTTAAGGCGACATATATCAGAGTATAAACTCTATAAAAAAAGGAATTTTCATATCTGGTTGTTGCTCAAGTTACAGTCTTCTGAGTAAGGTTGACGTCGCCAACATAAGAGAAAATCACTCTCGGGTTTCATAGGCTGATACATCCAATATACAATGCAGTCACCTAAAGCAGTTGCCATTCTTAGCTTTTGGACAGGAAGCAGCTTCAGAATTAAGGCCATTCGCAAACTCACTCGCCGACAAGACTATGAAATCGCCTAGACGAATAATCGCAAGACTTAAGCAGGTCATCTTGGCTCTCTTGAACATCAACGAGAAATTAGATGAAATAAAAATAAATCAAGGCATGGTGCTTTCTGCTCTAAATGAACATAAGAAATCAACAAACCTGCATGACTATGAGTTCAAGGTATTTTCTCAATGGGGCGAGGATGGCATTATCCAGAAGCTTATCAAATCAATAAATATTGAGAACAATACGTTTATTGAATTTGGTGTTGAAAATTTTCTTGAGTCGAACTGTCGGTTCCTTTTAATGAAAGATAATTGGAGCGGATTCGTCATTGACGGGTCTTCGAAGAACATTCAAACGTTAAGAAACTCATATTATTATTGGAAATTCCAAATTGATTCGACAGATGCTTTCATTACCAGAGAAAATATCAATGCGCTTTTAGCAAAGAGTGATTTCAGTGAAGATATCGGAATCATGTCTATCGACATAGACGGAAACGATTATTTCGTGCTAGAGGCCATAAATACATTCACGCCTCGTATTCTTATCTGTGAATACAATTCATTATTTGGTGGCACAAGGAAAATATCAGTTCCTTATGACGCAAACTTTGACCGTACGGCTAAGCATTTTACCAATCTGTATTTTGGATGTTCCTTACCTGCAATGACATATCTTGCTGGTAAGAAGGGCTATTCTTTAGTTGGAACAAATAGTATAGGCGGCAATGCATTTTATGTGAGGAATGATTTACTGAATGAAAAGGTGTCTGTTTTATCTGCAGAAGAAGCATATTTCCCATCGAAGGTTAGAGAAAGCAGAGATCCACAAGGTAATCTTACCTATGTCACCGGGGACATGCGGATTAGTCTAATCAGAGGAATGCCTGTGCTTAATGTTGAAACAAATACTATGGAAAGGCTCTGATATGACATCAAATATTAGATGTGCAGTCGTAACCCATATGCGCCAGATATTCTTTGGTTATGTGTGTATTGACGAAATGATCGAGGAAATGCCGCTTGTCCAATTGTGATTATCAGCGACTCCGATGCAAGTAGGTCATTATTCTCTTATACGCTGGATACATAAGCCAGTATGCACCATAGGATACGCGCGCCGTGCTTGAGGTAGCATAACGCATATGAATAAGCAGCTCCTCATCAAGCCGTGCTTTGAGTGATGGCCAGTCACGGCGACAACTGATACCACCACTTGCCATATACGAAAATGGAGCTGAATGATGAAAGATAGTGGCGCCAGCCAGATAGGCACGCAGAAAGAAATCATAGTCCATCGCGATTTTTAGTGATTCATCAAAACCACCAATTGAAGCAAACAGCTGCCGGGCGCACAAAGTCCCCTGATGGAACAGCCCTGTCTTCAAGCGCATCCAGGGACCGAATCCTCGCGGTGATGCCAAAATTTCGCTGCCAGGCACCTCCAGTATGATTGGGCAGGCAAGAATATCGGGCTGCACTCGCTCGAACACATGGGAGACGTCAGCGAACGAGCTTTCGTCAATTAGCCTATCTCCAGCATGGAGAAACAGCACATAATCGCCATCACTAAGCGCCAGCGCCTTGTTCATTGCCTGAGCGATTCCAGAATCTGGTTCGGAAATAAATTCAGTCAAACGGCCGCCATATTTTTCGATGACTTGCTGTGTTCCGTCTGTCGAAGCCCCATCGATAACGATGTATCGATTAGGCAAGACGCTCTGACTAACGACGCTGACGATGGTGCTTTCTACGATCGACACGGCGTTTCGGCACACAGTGACAACGTCTATCTTTGGCCAGGCAGTTTTTGTCGGGTCAGATGTCATTCCAGCGCTCGATCTATCAGCTCTAGTACACGTGGAACATCGACGATGGCTACACACGGGAAAGGATCGCCGTCGACCATCTCGTATTGGCATTGCCATTTGCATCCATAGCAGGGCATTGCAACATTTGCGACCGTGAGCTTGCCAGAATAATTATCGGGATAAGGCATAAAACGTCCGAGATGACCGCCACCGGAAATTGCGACGCAAGGCACATCGAGAGCGGCA
>JBBQDK010000011.1:0-31636 GCA_038319625.1 Gammaproteobacteria bacterium | reverse complement strand
TCCGCTACAAGCAGCGGTGGTTCATTCTCTGGCGCAGGAACCGCACCGAATTGCACTCGTTCGCGTGCGCCGAGACAATCGGCTATAGCAAGCACCACATCACGCAAGGCCACAGGCTGGCCCGAGGCTATGTTCATCGGGCCTTCGAGCGGACTATCCAGAAGCGCAACGAATGCGGATGCAACATCCTCCACGTGCAGGAAATCTCGAATCTGATTGCCGTGCGTGCAGCGCGCCGAATCACCACGAAGGAGATCTGTAATTACCGAGGCGACTAGTCGCGAGGGATGCTCGCCGGGACCATAAAGAAAGAAAATCCGCCCCCACGCACCACTCATGCCCTGCCCTGAACAGTATGCCCGCATCGTCTCGAATAAGGCGTTTTTACACACACCGTAGGAAGTTAATGGCCGGCAGGGCGTTACCGCCTCCGAACAATATCCATAATTCCAGTCGTACTCGGCACAAGTTCCGGCCATCACCACACGCTCTCCACCCTGTTCGCGAAAGTGGCGCAGGAGCGCGATGCTCGCTTCCAACCAGCGGAAGTTCTCGGGAGAATGCCAAAACTTTCCTGGCTCTGCGTACCAGGCAAGGTGCAGCAAATGCGTTGGCCGGACCTTTCCCATCAAATGTGAGGTTTCCTTGCTATCAAGCAAGTTGGCATGATGCCAGTGGATGTCAGATAACGTTTCTGTCACTTGCCGCGAGGAAACGGCGTGGACTTCATAACCGCGCGCGCGCAGGAGCGCAGATGCGTGGCGCCCAATAAACCCGCCCGCTCCAGTCAGCAGCGCACGTTTCATGATTGGAAATCTGGGAAGTTTTTATCGCGATCTGACATCACACTAACCTCGCCAAGCCACTCAATGGCAAAAACGGGATCGTCCCAGCGCACCCCAGCAGCGCACTCCGGATGGAAAATCTCAGACATCTGGTAATACAGCTCACTCCCATTAATAAGCGTAAGGAACCCATGCGCGAACCCCTCTGGGATATAAAGCGCCATATGGTTTTTTGCACTCAATTCAATGCCCGCCCACCGCTTGAATGTCGGTGAATCTTTGCGCAGATCTATGATCACGTCGTAGACAGCACCCAGGGTGCATCGCACGAGTTTAGCTTCCTCGTGTGGATATTTTTGGTAGTGCATGCCCCGCAACGTCCCCTTGCGATCGTTGAAGGAAACACTGCATTGCACGAGCTCCGGGTTGAGACCTTGCGTGACGAACTCTTCCCGACAAAAGGTGCGGGCGAAAAACCCTCGCTCATCCGTGATCGGTTCCGGCTCGATGACAAAAGCACCCTGCAACGGCAAGGCCACGAATTTCACGCCAGAACCTCGACACGCGGAATTGGCACCACGAATCTTCCGCCCCATTCACGGATATGTGCCATTTGGCCGACGATCTCGTCTTTCAAGTTCCACGGCAGAATCAATATATAGTCAGGTTTCGTCTCGCGTAGTTTCTCTGGAGCGTAAATCGGAATGTGGGTGCCCGGCAGGTAACGCCCCTGTTTGTGCGGACTGCGGTCTACCGTGTAGTCGATGAAATCTTGCCGTATGCCGCAGTAGTTGAGCAGTGTATTACCCTTGGCCGGCGCACCGTAACCGGCGATGCGCTTTCCCTCACGCTTCGCGGCGATAAGGAATTCGAGCAGCGCACGTTTAGTCTCACGCACCTGCTCGGCAAAGGCGGCATAGCTGGCCAGCGAGATCAATCCCTCTGCCGTTTCGCGTGATCTTAGCTCCTCGACACGGGACCCCACCACTTTCGCTTTATCCTCAACATGCCGGGCGTAGATACGCAGTGAACCGCCATGCGTCGACAATTCTTCAACATCGAACAAGATCAGGCCGTGTTTGGCGAACACCTTCTCTACGGTAGTGAATGAAAGATACGAAAAATGCTCGTGATAAATGGTGTCGAACTGATTTTCCTGCATCAGACGTAGCAAATGCGGAAACTCCATGGTGATTACGCCATCTTCCTTCAACACGATCTTCATACCGGCAACGAAATCGTTGATGTCCGGCACGTGGGCGAGCACGTTGTTGCCGAGCAAAAGATCGGCTTGCAAGCCGTCCCGCACAAGCTCGTGCGCTGTGACAACACCGAAGAACTGTACGCGCGAGGGAATGCCTTTCTTTTCTGCCACCGCAGCAACGTTTGCGGCAGGCTCGATGCCCAGCACCGGGATCGACCGTTCCTTGAAATATTGCAACAGGTAGCCGTCATTGCTGGCGATCTCAATCACGCGACTTGCCGAATGGAACCTGAAACGCGCGGTCATCGCTTCGGTATAGGCCTTGGCATGAGCGAGCCAACTGTCGGAATAGGAAGAGAAGTAGGCGTAGTCGCTGAAGATATGCTGCGGGCTTTCGAACTCTGGCAACTGCACAAGAAAGCATCTTCCGCATACGTAAGTGTGCAGCGGGTAGAAAGGTTCCATCCGCTGCAGAGCATCGGCTGCAACGTAAGCGTTAGAGAAAGGCGACATTCCCAGATCGCAAAACGATTCATGTAATTCCGCGCCGCAAAATCGGCAAGTCAGCGCTGTGTTCATGTCTGCATAAGTCCACTGTAGATTTCAATCTGTTCTTCGGTCAGGCGTCGCATATCCGCATTGCCGACATATGCCTTATACCATTGCACCGTCCATGACAGCGCTTCGGCGAGCGGGAGACGGGGGGTCCACCTGAGGCGCGCACGCGCTTTCGAACAGTCCAGCTTCAGGTAATGCGCTTCGTGCGGGTGGGAGGCGTCGTCCATCTCCCAGTTAATCTCTGTCCATAACGAAGCCATCTCCCTGACAATCCACTCCACAGGTTTTGCGTCATCTTCGGCCGGGCCGAAGTTCCACCCCTCCGCATAAAGCGGCCCATCGCGATACAAGCGCTCAATCAGCATCAAATAACCCGACAATGGCTCCAGCACATGCTGCCAGGGACGGATGGCGTTTGGGTTGCGCAGGCGCACTGTACACCCCGCTATTGCCGCGCGCATCATGTCAGGGATCAGTCGGTCTTCCGCCCAATCACCACCACCGATGACATTTCCAGCCCGCGCACTGGCCAATCCTATCAAGCCCCCACTGTCTCCAGCGAAATAAGAACGGCGATAGGCCGCGGTTACCAGTTCCGCGCAGCCCTTGCTGCTGGAATACGGGTCATAGCCACCCATCGGATCATTTTCGCTATAGCCCCGTTGCCAACCCTGATTCTCGTAACACTTGTCGCTGGTGACATTGATTACAGCTTTCACGCTGTCACAGTGGCGGCAATTTTCCAGAACGTTTACCGTGCCCATGACATTGGTGGCATAAGTCTCGACCGGCTCAGCATAGGAACGGCGCACCAGCGACTGTGCAGCCATGTGGATGACAATCTCTGGCTTGTGTTCGTCGAACGCCGAACGCAATCGGGCTAGATCCCGCACATCACCGGTGATCGATCGCATGCCATCGGCAATATCGACGCTGCTAAACAGGTTCGGGGTTGTAGGCGGCGGCAGTGCATAGCCGACAAGATGCGCGCCAAGTTGCTGCAGCCAGAGCGACAGCCAGGACCCTTTGAAGCCGGTATGACCGGTAAGCAGCACCCTTCTGCCACGCCAAAAGTCTTTATCTACTACCATTTCTTCCACGGCGCGTTGCCCGCGTCCCACAATCCTTCCAGAAACAGCTTGTCGCGCAGGGTATCCATCGGATGCCAAAATCCGCGATGCTCAAAAGCCGACAGCTGCCCCGATCCGGACAGGCGCTGCAATGGAGCACCTTCCCAAGAGACTGTGTCACCCTCGATATAATCGATCACTTTCGGGGACAACACGAAGAAGCCCCCGCTGACCCATCCCCCGTCACCTTCGGGCTTTTCGACAAATCGGCTGACCTTGCTGTTCTTGAGATCGAGCGAACCGAATCGTCCAGGTGGCTGTACTGCCGTGACAGTTGCCAATGTACCTTGCTCATTATGGAACGCAATGAGGCGATCTATGGGAACATCGCTGAGTCCGTCGCCATAGGTAAAACAAAAATCATCATCGCCAATGTACTCACGCACCCGAGCCAATCGTCCACCGGTCATGGAATCTTCGCCCGTATCCACCAGCGTCACACGCCATGACTCCGCGAAGTTCTGGTGGATTTCCATTTTGTTATTCACCATGTCGAATGTGACATCCGACATATGCAGAAAGTAATTCGCGAAATACTCCTTGATAAGATAGCCTTTATAGCCTAGACAAATTATAAATTCATTGATGCCGTAGGAACTGTAAATCTTCATGATGTGCCAGAGTATCGGCTTGCCGCCAATTTCCACCATCGGCTTTGGACGCACAGATGTCTCTTCGCTGATGCGCGTACCCATTCCGCCAGCCAATATAACCGCCTTCATACCGTCTTCCTTTGCATCTCACAACAGGGTCATCTGCAAGTTTAACTTGTTCACCGGTGGCAGTTTACTTAAGAGTGCTTCAATTGTGAATTCCAGCTGACTTGAATTCGTATAGTATATACAAGCCAACGATCTATAACTTGGCGTTGCTATACCGAAATCCGATGACATTCACGAGCCGATGAATATTCTTCACGAGACAGTTTTCCTATCAGGGCAAAACGCCAGCCCGGAGCATGCCCGAAAGATTGCCGTCTTCTATCTCCTGCGCAACGGCAATCCTGACCGTCTTTTTGCAGCCTTTCTCAAAAGCCTGCGGCGTTACCCCGCCGGGATGTCCTACCAAGCCGTCTTGATTCAGAAAGGGTTTGCGCCGGGCTATATACATCCTCTGACTAGGTCCTGGCCGACTCCCGACGGATGCATGCCAGAGATTGTCGAGGTGTCTGACGAAGGCTTCGACCTGACCGCCTACCGCAAAGCGGCCCAGCTAATTGATTGCATCAAACTACTGTTCTTCAACTCCTACTCACAGGTGCTTGCTGCCGATTGGTTGATTAAACTGGATTCCGCAGCTGAAAGTCTCGGACCGGGCGCGGTCGTTGGCGCAACCGGTAGTTGGGAATCGATCGGCGACGATACGGCATTTCCAAATGTAGCGCTCCGCACGAATGCTTTTCTGATAGAACGCGCCCGGTACCTGACCTTCGCTCAACGTGTGCAGACCAAACGCGACTGTAATCTGTTTGAGGCCGGGCCGGACAGTATGACAAGAAACATCATGGCTTCCGGCAACCGCATCGCAATCGTGGATCGGGACGGCCGCGTTATCGGACCTGATGATTGGCCCGATGCCAGAGCGTTTCGCTCGGGCAACCAGGAGCAACTGCTCGTCGCTGACAACAGAACGATGGATTACCAATGCGCGCCACTGCGACGCCGAAAGCGCCGTGCGCGGCTAGCCTTCGGTGATAGGGCAACAATCCGGCCCCAAAACTTCATTATCCGATGGTGGCTGGCGATTGCCTGGCACAGGGGTTGGTTATAGAAAATTAAGGTCAGACTGCAATTTACGGGGCTGTGATTCGCCGAAAAATGAAATCGCAGTCCGACCTCCATTTACTCAGGCGCACACCTTGATGCCGAACAGCGATTTGAACTCTGCAAGCGTTTCCAGGTAATGCTCGAAATCGTGCGGCGCGGCAAAAACTACTTGCCTGTTATATCCACGCCGTACGATATGATACGGATGGTTCGCCAGTATCTTCCGAAAAGCACAGACCTGCCGGTGCATTAGAAAACAGCGTTGAACAAAGTGGCGAGTCAGCTGAACGAACGGCCATGCAAGACATTAGGATACGAAACACCGGCAGAAAAGTTTAACGCATGTGTTGCGTCGATCGGTTGAGCCCACCACCTAAACCAGCCGCAGACGCCGCATCGGAACTCGTGTTCTGGCTAAACGCACCCGGTCACAGATGGAGTCGTTGTTTTTTAGGTTAGCTGCCGGATGATATACCGGCCAGTGACCCACGCAACCGACCCCTAGCAGTCAGTCGTGACGGGCGCAGAATTTCCGGAAAGCGGTCAGAGTGTTCTGTACGCGCGGCTATTTTATTACTGTCATCTACAAAGAAACGGCAAGTTAGCGCATGCGGTTTATCCGCATGCCTTCATATCCCAATACCTCAGCACGCCGGAAAGACGACCAAAATTTATCCCTGTTTACGCAGGATAAACACTGATTCATTACCGCTCGAAACCATCGATTCGGTGATGATCGGTAGACCAAGCTTTTCACGCACGGCGCAGAACAGCTGCATCATCGCGTGAACATCCCATACGTGATAATGGATGCTGTAATCGTCGTCCATAAGCTGCTGCGTCAGCGCAAGGCGCTCCGCCTCTGTTTTCCACGCCTGGGTGGTGTTGTGCGTATCAGCCAGACGTACGTATTCTTCGTAATGTGCGGCACGAGACCAAGCCGGGCCTTCGGTGAAATCCTTCAGGAGATGCTCGAAACTCGTGACAGGGCGTTGGCTATCGAAAGTTTTGTCCCTGTCAGGGATCGCGAGGTATAAAATGCCGCCCTTCTTCAGAACGCGGGAAGCATTCTTCAGG
This sequence comes from Gammaproteobacteria bacterium, assembly GCA_038319625.1. Taxonomy (GTDB): domain Bacteria; phylum Pseudomonadota; class Gammaproteobacteria; order JBBQDK01; family JBBQDK01; genus JBBQDK01. Next base: position 25,116 of record JBBQDK010000011.1, on the reverse strand, counting down.
AACAAGAGAGGGTTCGGAAGATGCTCGATCACGTGGTTTGCGATCAGAAAATCTTGCGACGCATCCGCGACGGTTTCCATTGTTTCGGCATTGTCGATGATATCGGGACGCAACAACTTCTTGTTGGTGAGTTCGGGAAAATTTTTATAAAGGCCGCTATCGTCGAAGCGATCCAGGAACTTGACGGTCAAGTGCGGAGGAACTGGGCATGGCGTTCCCAGCGCGCCGATTTCAATGCCTGATCCATTCAGGTAGCGCGAAGCAAGCACGAGACGGTTATGCCTGATAATCTCTGGAATCCTGCGATCTGCATCAGGCAGGAGACCGAAAAGATTGCGGGAAAGAAAGGATTTCCATGTTCTGGGTATACATCTACGCACGCGGTGAAATGAATTCATATTGTTGTAATCTCTTAAAATAATTGGCCAGCATGACCCCATGCCCGCCACATTGAAAGTATAGAAGCATAAACGCCATTTTTCGGGCTTGTAAAGGCCCTTTTCTCAGGCTCCAATCAACAAAAGTCTCGGCAGACCGGTGAACGTCTGCTTTTGCGATCACGATCAAGGGATCAAGGAGTCAATGTACTTGCTCCGCTGCCTCCCTAACCCACCCAACATTTACGTCCAGTCACACAACGGCTGCATATAACGCCATGGTGGCATCCAGCATATTGCGCAATGTGTACGGATGTGTGGCCGGAACGGCGGGCGGTGAATGGCGCCAGTTGCCGATACGCGCCGCCAACGCGGCCGTATCGCCAAGCGCCACCGCCCCGTCTGGAAAAACCGTGTCGAGAATCTCACCCACACCGCCATGATCATAGCCGATGACCGGCACGCCCATGCTCAGCGGTTCCAGCACCGTGCGACCGAAGGACTCGGGCTTGGTCGACAACGACAGCACCAGATTGGAGACCGCGTACACATCGCGGATGTCGTCGCGCCGACCGGTGAAGGTGATGGTGTTCTGCAGACCTTCAGTCGCGACGCGTTCATGCAGCTCACGCGCATACGCCTGGCGCTTTGGGTCTTCGCCGCCGACGATCAGTCCGTGCACCGACAAGCCGGCGGCCTTGAGCTTGCCCATGAGGGTGATGAAGTCATCATGCCCTTTGAGTCGCGTCAACCGACCGGGCAGGGTGATGACGAACCTGTCCTCGAGCTGCGGGTAATGTGCATGCCAGGCCGCCAGCCATTGTGCGGAGGGACGATAGCCGTAGGGGAACTCCTGCGGGTCTACACCGCGCGGTATCACAACAATATGCGCCGAATCGACCTGCGGATAATTTTTCAGAATGTAATCGCGCGCTGTATTCGATACGGCGATGATGCGTTCGCCGCGGGTCATCACGGCGCTGTAGCGGCTGACCGAATAGAGTCCGTGCACGGTAGTGACGAAATGCGGCCGGGTCGCCGGGTTCATGCCGCGCCAAGCCAACCAGGCGATCCAGGCCGGCAGGCGTGAGCGGGCGTGGACGATGTCGATGCGCTGCTCTGAGAGAATGCTGCGCAGACGCGGCACGAAGCGCAACGCAAACAGCGATTTCTTGCCGATGTCCCAGGTGATGTGCTTACTGCCGGCGCGTTCCAGTGCCTCGACCAGACGTCCACCGGAGGACATCACCAATGAACGGTGGCCGCGCCGCACCAGCTCGTTGGCGACTTCCAGCGTGCCGCGCTCGACGCCGCCGGATTCCAACGAGGGCAGGAGTTGCAACACGGTCAGTTTGGGGTCACACATCGGCCTGTCCGGTTGCAGCATCGGTACCTTTTGTTTTTGGTGCCCGGGTACTGGGAATTGGTAATGATGCCATCAACTCCCCTCATCCTGTCCTTCTCCCTGAGGGAGAAGGGACCCATTTATTAGCACTACTTCTGATCGATGGGCTTGGGTTCATCTCCAAACAGAAGCGGTTGTGCTGCTCGGCTAGAAGCCGAACATATGATCCAGACAGAACGCCTCCGTGCCGCGCAGCAGACCGTGGTAACCGAACAGGCGGCAGGTGACATCGCGCACGATGATGTAGGCGCGTTCGCCAGCGCGCGCCCTTTCGTGCTCCGTGAACAGCTCATGGTAACGCCACAGCAGCGAACCACTGCACGGGATTGTCACTTCGTGCACTGCGATCTCGACACCGGCGGCATCATGCAGATGTAAGTACGTCGCCGAGTAAGGGTGCCAGGCTGTCGAACTCGGGTAGATCAGATGACACAGGGTATCGAGCGGTGCATTGCCGAGACGCAGGAACAGGCGCGTGCTCAGGCCCGGCGGTCGGCCGGCGTAGGATTGCGGCTCATCCTTGTAGGTGATGGGCATATTGAACATATGTGCGCCGAAGCTGGTCTCGGCGATATGGCCGCTGGATCGCTGTTGATAGCGGAACAACGCGTGCAACCAGCCGTCGGCCTCGGTGCCGGCTGCGAAATCGTAGATCAGTTCCATGTGGCCGTAACCGCTGGGCAGCGTCTTGCCGGCGCGTTCGAGCAGGCCGTTGATATCGAGCGCCACGCTGTCGTGACGTGCCAGGTTGCCGAATGGGTGCGAAATGATTTCCGTTCCACCGGCATCGAACACCTTCACGGCCAGTGGCAACTGCTGTTGGCAGGTGGCCATGGGCGTGGGCAATGCCAAGCTGTGATAGTGCGCGACGGGCAGCACCGGCGCGGGCAGCAGATAGCCCTTGCCGACCAGGTCGCCCAGGCTGGGCAGTTGCGGATCGGGATTTAGATCGGCGCGCTCCACGTTCACATGCGCCATGCGGCTGCGTCCGCCGTGTACGCTGACTTCGTAGCGCGGTCGCACGCAGTATTTGCCAGCCTGTACCTCGAACTGTTCAGGCCAGCGCGCTTCGGGGAACAGGCTGGCGACATCCAGCGCATAGGTGCCGAAGGGCGCGATCTCCACAGCCACCGTGCGAATATCGTCAGAGCCCATTTTGTTCAGGCCCACGGCACCGGCCGGTATCGGGATCGGATGGCTGTTCTGTAGCCACAACACCACGCGCTCGTCATCACACGGCGCCGGCAGACCGGCGTACAGATCGGAAGGCCAGGCGTTGGCGTCGTGCGTGCAGGACAGTTCCGTCGGCGCATCGCCGTAGGTATCGAGCGCATACTTAACGATATCATGGCCGCCGATGTGCAGGGCGTGAATGAACAGCGTACCGGTGAACTCGCCCAGATCGAAGCGACGCCGCACCGCGGCACTGTCGATGGTCAGCGTGGCGGCAGCCTCCGGCAACGTCTCCTGCCATTGCGCGAGCACCGCGCCGGCGTGATCGAACAGGCACAGCCAGAGCTGCGTGTTCTTCACGCCCCAGCCGTGCCAGTAATTGCAGCTCACCACACGTGTGTGCCGGCCGTCGGCATCGCGCAGCAGCGCAAGATTGGTGGCGAAGTTGAGCGGGTCGAGATAGCGCCGTGTGTTGCTCAGCATCGCATCGGGCAGGCGCAGTTCATCCAGGCTCACCACCTCGACGCTCGCCGGCAGCAGATGACGCACCTGATCGATCAGTCGTTGCGCATCGAAGGCCGCGACCAGCAACGTAGTCGACTTAGTCGTGCTGATCGCGGCGATGGGTTGCGCCGGGCGGCCGAGCAGGCTGCTGCCGATTTCCTCGATACGCTGTACAAACACAGCGTCGATATCCAGTGCGCCGAGATCGTAGAACTGCGCCAGCGCGTCGGCCATGCCCAATGGATCGTAGACCGCGATGCGGCCCCGCGCGGCGAGGCGCGCGAACAATGCGCGAGCCTTGGCGGTGACCAGCGGGTGACCGATGGCCTTGAAGAAACAGTTGCCGCCTTTAACGTTGCTGAAGGTCTCGATGTTGAGCGCCATGGTGTTCCGCCGGGGTGCCGCATCGTGGGCACGTTTGTCTGCGCGCTGCATGAAATCAGGCGAAGGGGTTGAGGCGCTTGAGGTGCGCTGAAAAACGGTGCCGGGTCTGCTCGTGATCCACCACGCTCTGATCGGTCACCCAGTTGAGCTGCAGAGCACGACGCTCGCCCACGAACGGTCTGTGCCCATGATAGGAATTGTCGGCACGCCGGAACGCCAGCAAGGTGCCCCATTCCGGCGGTACCTCGGCAATCACATCTTCAAGGTCGTCCGCGCTGCGCAGCAACCGCAGCCGGCCGCTCTGATCGTCCCAATGTTCGTTCATATAAACCAGTACGGTAATAATCTTGCTGGCGGTGTCAGTGTGGATGCGTCCGTCCTTTTTCTGGCAACGGCCGCGCACCGTGACCATGGTCGGGTGTTCGGCGAGATCGGCGATGCCGAACTTCGCAGCCATCGCCTGCGTGAAAGCCGGGCCCTGCAGTTCCGCCAGCAGGTCGGTGAACAGCGGCGTGATGCTCAACTCGCTGACCGGAAAGCTACCCGGCTTGTCGATGCGCGGGAAAGCACTGTTGATCTGCTGACGCGACTCGGACTTGAGAAAGCCGGGCGTGATCAGATACTCGAACGGCTCACGCACCAGGGGCGTGGCATTGAATGCATTGATATCGAGGAATGCCATAGTTGCTGTCTGTCGCCACCACTGCCGCTGATTTTCCGCCATCCGACCCGGTTGACGGGTGACATTATACGACTCCGAACAGGAATGGTACTGACTCACGCCAAAAAAACGCTCCCAAATACCCGTCCAAACAACCCTGCAATCACACGCGACAGTACAGCATCGGAGCGGGCAAGAATCCCGCCCTGCCTGCGCTCAGTCCTACCTGTGCATGCGCCGGCGAATCTCTGTCGCGACTGCACCGACGTCGTCGAGCGGCGCATAGTGCCAGGATTCCAGCTCACCGATAAACGGCCGGGTCGTGCCGGCCTCCTGCAGGGCCGCGTGAAAACGCTTGAATTTCGCCGAACCGCCATGCAACTCGATCACGTACACCGGCTTGCCGGTGGCGCAGGCCTCGGACACCATGTTTACCGAGTCCCCGGTGACGAGCAGATAATCCGCCAGACCCAGGTACGCGAAATAAGGGTTGTCGCCCGTGCCGTCCCAGATCACGGCCGAGGTATCGGCCAGGGCCTCGCGCAATATCGCCAGCACCTGCGGGTCGGTGCGCCGCGATGGCGTGACCAGCAGCCCGATGCCGTCGCGCGCCAGGGTCGCCAGGCGCGCACCCAGTTCAGCGGCCAGTTCCGGCGTGAAGCGGTAATTGCGGTTGGAGCCGCCCAACAGCACCGCCACCCGCGGCTGCGGGACATGTTTCAACGCCGGCGCCAGGCGTTGCGCCTCCGCCGCCAGCCGCGCCGGAGTAACGCGGTGCATGGCTCCCCGAGTACTGATCACGTTGGAACCCTGCAGGCGGTCATGTTGCGGCGCCACAACCAAATCGAAGTGGCGCAGGGCGATACCCGGATTCTGAATCTGCACGGTGAAGGTCTTGCCGCCGCTGGCGCGGCGGATTGCACGCGACACGGCGACGGTCGGACGGCCGGTGGCGATCAGCAGATCGGGCCAGGGCGGCGTCAGCGCATCGCCGCCTTTGCCTACGGCCTGCAGCGCGCAGCACCACAACTGCGGTGGCAGATATTTCCACGGCACGCGCGGCACCAGCCGTTTCCATTGCGCGGTTACGCCCAGTGCTTCGGCAAGGCCCAGACACTGGTTGTACATACCCGCCTTATCTTCGGTCAGCAGCCAACAGTCGGTCATGGTGTTCTCTGCAAAATTCTCAAGAAAATCTGGTTAGCTGGAACCCGTCATGCCCAAGAGTTTTCAATCCCCCGGCAACCACTGTTCAACTATCCATTGCGCACAACGCGCCGCTTCATTAAACGGCTCACCCGATTGCCGTATTACCTGGCCTTTGCGCCAGACGTCAAATGATGTCAATCGACCTTCCGCCTGCAATTGCTCCAGATCACGCGAGACGCGACTGAACCCGCGTCGTGGCACCGGCAGGACGCCGACGGCGGCATTGGCGCTCAGCGCCTCGTAAACCATCGACATGCTGTCCTCGCTCACCCACACCTGCGACGCCTCGGCAAGCCGAAACGGCAGCCATTCCGGGCCGGTGTCGCGGGCGGCAACATAGACAAGGTTCGGCAGCTGCGCCGCCAGCAGCATGCGCTCCATCGATTCCTGCGTACGGCGCGAGCCGGCCACTGTCCATGACCACGTATGATCACGATGCACCAGTGTCGTGATGTTTTCGAGCATGGCCTGATCCGACCAGCGAAAATGCTTGGACGGACCACCGAGCAGAATCAGCCCGCGATACTCCAGTTTCGCGGGTGCCGGCTCGATGACATTCAGCGGGCCGCGCGTTGGCAACACGTTGGCGCGCGCCGGAACCGCATCGTGCTGCGGCACGATGCACAGATCGAAGCAGCGCAACGGCAGACTGGGCTTCATGAAGACAATGACACGACCACCTCGCGCGCGGCGCGCGGTCAGCATCGGCAGGTGGGTGGCGTGACCTGCGCCGACGATGAAATCCGGATCAGGAAGATGACGCCCGTAAGGACAACGGCTGCGCAGCAGGTTGGCAAGCGTCGCAAGGCAACGCCGCGCATTGGGCTCCGGCATGTGCAGCGTGTGGATTTGCAGCGCCACGCGCTTGCTCAGCGCACGCAACAGGCCGCGAATCTGATTGTCGTGACCGGCCTTGTCATCGCTGAAGTGCCAGACAACAAGAGGAGCAGTGGCATCTGTCACGGGGTCGGTGGTCAACCTGCCCCCTCTTCCCTACCCCTCTTCCCATCGGGGAGAGGGAATTTGAGTGGGTGGCGCGGTGGCGTGGTTGGGAAAGAGCCGGAACGCATCAATCCTTGAGCACGTAGTCGGCGCCGCAGTAGGGACACTTGGCCTTGCCGGTTGCCTCGATCGGCAGATAGACCCGAGGATGCGAATTCCACAAAGTCGTACCCGGCAGCGGACAATGCAAGGGCAGATCGGCGCGCGTCACTTCGTAGTGACTTTCGGCGTTGGGCGTGCGGGCGGTTTGGTTATTGGCAGTCATCTTCATCAACCTGGCAGAGAAAAGAGTAAAGATTAAAGAGGAAAAGGCATGAGATGTTTACTTTTATCTTTCATCTTTACCCTTTTCTCTCTACATCACTTCACCAGCGTCAGCCATTCGGGATACTGCGCACGTCGACCATGTACCTGATCGAAGAACATCGTCTGCAGGCGTGTCGTGATCGGGCCGCGCGTGCCGCTGCCAATTTTGCGGCCGTCGACCTCACGGATGGGCGTGACTTCGGCAGCGGTGCCGGTGAAGAAGGCCTCGTCGGCGACGTAGACCTCGTCACGGGTGATGCGCTTCTCTTTCACGCTCAGGCCTGTTTCGGCGGCCAGGGTGAACACGGTGTCGCGGGTGATACCGTCCAGCGCGGAGGTCAAATCGGGCGTATACAGTACGCCATTGCGGACCAGGAAAATATTCTCGCCGCTGCCTTCAGCGACATAACCTTCGTTGTCGAGCAGCATGGCCTCGTCATAGCCGCAGGACAGCGCCTCGCGCAGCGCCAGCATCGAGTTCATGTAGTTGCCGTTGGCCTTGGCTTTGCACATGGTGATGTTGACGTGGTGACGCGTGAACGACGAGGTCTTGATACGAATCCCGCGCTCCATGTTCTCGGCACCGAGGTACGAACCCCAGGTCCAGGCAGCGACCATCACGTGCACCTTGAGATTGTCGGCGCGCAGACCCATGCCTTCGGAACCGTAGAAGCACATCGGGCGGATATACGCTGTGTCCAGATTGTTCTCGCGCACCACGGTGCGCTGCGCTTCATTGATCGTGGCCTTGTCGAAAGGCATGTCCATCATAAGGATATGCGCCGAGCGGAACAGCCGGTCGGTGTGCGCGTCAAGGCGGAAGATCGCCGTGCCCTTGTCGGTCTGATAGGCACGCACGCCCTCGAACACGCCCATACCGTAATGCAGGGTGTGGGTCAGCACGTGGACCTTGGCATCGCGCCAGGGCACCAGCTTGCCATCCAACCAGATGACGCCGTCGCGGTCATCCATTGTCATAATGAATACTCCAAGAGCAAAGAGGAAAGATAAAAGAGTAAAGTAAAACTTCTTGCTTTACCCTTTTATCTTTACCCTTTTATCTTTCCGCTTCCATTAACTTCCGCCACAACGCGGTAACCCCCTCCCGGTATTCCTGGAATTCCCGGGCGTCGGCGACGGCGGACTCTTCCTGCAGGGTGAGGCGGTGTAACCGCACGCGGTAGGCGCGGTAGGCGTCGGCCAGCAAACGGCTGTCGGCGGCGGCCATCAGACCGGCATGGGCAAAGCCGTCGAGCAAGCGGATATTGTCGGTATAAACCAGCAATTGCGGATACTTGGACGCCCAGGCAAGTACGCCGTATTGGACCATAAATTCAATATCGGCGATACCACCCCGGTCCTGTTTAAGATCGAAATGATCCGCGTCGCGTGTCGTCAGTTCAACGCGCATGCGTTCGCGCATGTCACGCACTGCGACCCGTAGTTCATCGACATCGCGGCGGCGTTCCAGTACCTCACTGCGCACCGTGACAAAGCGCCTGGCCAGCGCCGGGTCGCCGGCTACCACGCGCGCGCGCGTCAGGGCCTGATGCTCCCAGGTCCATGCCTCGTTGCGCTGATAATCGGCGAAGGCCTCCAGACTGCTGACCAGCAAACCCGAATTGCCGCTCGGGCGCAGCCGCATGTCGACGTCGTAAAGCACGCCGGATGGCGTGTGGGTGTTGAGCATGTGAATGATGCGCTGGCCGAGACGGGCGAAAAACACATCGTTGTCGACGCGTTTCGGTCCGACGGTACGCTGTTCCGTGCCGGCGGCATCGTGCAGGAACACCAGATCGAGGTCCGAGCCATAACCGAGTTCGATGCCGCCAAGCTTGCCATAGGCTACGATGACGAAACCGGCCTCGTGCAAGACATCGTCGACCTGATACTGCGGGCGACCATGACGCGCCGCCAGATGTCCCCAGGCCAGACCCAGCACCTCGCGCAGCACCGTTTCTGCGATCTCGGTAAGGTGGTCGCTGACCACCATCAAGGGCATGGCCGCGGTGATGTCGGCGGCAGCGACGCGCAGTACATTGGCCTGTTTGAACCAGCGCAGCGCTTCCATCTGCCGCTCCAGATCCTGATCCGGTACGGGTTCCATGAGTGTCAGCAATTCCTGCGCGAGGGCGCTTTTATCCAACGGCGCGTACAGACTGCGCGGGTCGAGCAGCTCGTCGAGCAGGATGGGGTGGCGGGTGAGCTGGCGCGCGATCCACGGGCCGGCGGCGCACAACTGCACCAACTGCGACAAGGCCATGGGATTTTCCACCAGCAGCGCCAGATAGGCGCTGCGTCCGGCCACCGCTTCCAGCAGGCCGATGACACGTTGCAAGGTCGTGGTCGGTTGCACTACGGCGCCGACCGCACCGATCAGCATCGGTAGTAGCTGATCCATGCGCTCACGACCCTTGCTACTGAGAGAGCGGTACCCGAAACCCTCGCGCAATCGCGTCAGCAGGCGCAGCGCCTCTTCGGCATCGTCCAGTCCGGCGCCGGACAGCACGGCTGCTGCGGCCGCGCCGGTCAGGACACCGCGCCACGCCGCGTCGAGATCCGAATTCGGCAGCGCCGTGCCGGCGGCTTGCGGTGCGGCGAACACCTGCTCGAAATGACCTTGCACCAGATGCCGGTGCCTGTCCAGCGTACGCCGCAAGAGTGACCAGTCCGCAAAGCCCATGGCGATCGCGAGCCGCGCCTTTATCAGCGGATCAGTGGGCAACTCATGGCTCTGCGTATCCTGATAGGCCTGTATGCGGTTCTCCAGGCGGCGCAGGAATATATAGGCCTCGCATAAACCCCGACTGACATATTCAGGCAGATGATCCCGCTCGGCAAGCCGTGCCAAGACAATGAGGATGCCGCGCTCCTGCAAGTCCGGCTCACGACCGCCGCGGATCAGCTGAAAGGCCTGACCGATGAATTCCACTTCGCGAATGCCGCCGGGACCGAGCTTAATATTGTCGGCGAACCCTTTGCGCTCCAGTTCGCGGCTGATCATTTCCTTCATCTCGCGCAGCGCGGCGAAGGTACCGTAATCGAGATAACGCCTGTAGATGAAGGGGCGCAGGGTCTCGATCATGACGGCCCCGGCGTCCTGGTCGCCGGCCACCGGGCTGGCCTTGATCAAGGCATAGCGCTCCCAGTCGCGGCCCTGATGCTGGTAATACTCTTCCATCGCCTCGAAACCCATGGCCAGCGGTCCGCTGTCACCGTAAGGCCGCAGTCGCATATCGACGCGGAACACCTGACCCTCTGCAGTGGTCGTGCTGATGGCGCTGATCAGACGCTGGCCGAGGCGGATAAAATATTCTTCGTTGGTGATGCCATCGGTACGCGTCTGTCCCTCCTCGGAATAGGCGAAAATCAAGTCGATGTCCGAGGAAAAATTCAACTCGTCGGCACCGAGTTTGCCCATGCCCAGCACCACCAGTGATTGCGGCTTGCCGGTGCTCCCGCGCGGCGTGCCCAATTCTTTGCGCTGCCAGGCATCGAGCCGTGCCAGCGCGGCGTCGAGACAGGCACCGGCCAGATTGGAAAGGTCCACACAGGTCTCGCGCAGATCGGCCCAGCCGGCCAGGTCGCGCCAGGCGATACGCAGCATCTCGCGGCGGCGCAGTTGGCGCAGGGCGCTGTCGAGCGCCGCCTCGTCCGCTGCCCCCGCACAGGCACAGCGCGCTTTGTGCGCCAATTCCCCGGGCGCGTAATCACCGAGCAGATCACCGCTGTCGAGCAAGTCGGCCAGCAATGCCGGCGCGCGCGCACAGGTCTGTGCGACAAAATCGCTGCCGGCCCAAACCCGCAGCAGCACGGCATGGAAATCGGCGTGGCGCGGCACGGCAACGCCCTGCTCTGCCGCCGCTTCGAGATATGCCTGCCAGACCCGTTCGACCTCGGTGCGTACCGGCTCAGGCAGGTCCATGAGCACTCGAATGCGCGTGGCGGCCGGCAAGGGATTGGAAAGGGGCGCGCTTTTCATGGACTCAGCTTATGGCCCCCCGGGCACGCTGGCAACCAGACGATGGCTCTTCAGTCCGGCTGCGCCATGTCGATAACGCCAGTGTTGCACTTGGCAATACCAGCAGGGGCGGCCGGTCAGTTGCCCGACCCCGCTGTTCCGTGCAAACCACCGGCAGCCGCATTGTTTTTCATCGAAAACCCGCGCATTCATACGTGCCGGAGGGAATAATGGAGTTAAAAGAATATCTGACAGCTATGGTCGAGCGCGATGCCTCAGACCTTTATCTGAGCACCGGCGCATTCCCCAGTTGCAAGGTGCACGGCCAGATGCTGCCCTTGCACAGCGACAAACTTCTCCCCGGCCGAGTCAAGGAAATCGCCTACGCGGTGATGGATGACGAGCAACGCGCCCAGTTCGAACGCAAACCCGAAATGAATCTGGCAATTTCCGAATCCGGCGTGGGCCGTTTCCGTGTCAATATCTTCAAGCAGCGCAATCAGGTATCGATGGTGGTGCGCAACATCAAGACAACGATACCGGACATGGAGTCGTTGGGCTTGCCGCACAGCCTGATTGACCTGATCATGTCCAAACGTGGCCTGATTCTGTTCGTCGGCGCCACCGGTTCGGGCAAATCCACCTCGCTGGCCTCCTTGATCGACGTGCGCAACAGCAACAGTGCCGGGCATATCATCACCATCGAAGATCCGATCGAGTTCATCCATAACCACAAGCAATCGATCGTCAATCAGCGCGAGGTCGGCATGGACACCGACAGCTACGAAGACGCGCTGGCCAATACCCTGCGCCAGGCGCCGGATGTGATTCTAATCGGCGAGATCCGCCACCGTGAGACCATGGAGCATGCCATCGCCTTCGCCGAAACCGGCCACCTGGCGATCTCCACCCTGCATGCCAACAATGCCAATCAGGCCCTGGACCGCATCATCAACTTCTTCCCTGAGGAGCGCCGCAATCAGTTACTGCTGGATCTGTCACTGAATCTGCGCGCCTTCATCTCGCAACGGCTAATCCCCGCGGCGGACGGCAAGCGCTGCGCGGCCATCGAGATCCTGATCGGCACACCGCTGGTTTGCGACATGGTGCGACGCGGCGATATCTCCGGCATCAAGGAAGTGATGGAGAAGTCCGCCAACCTCGGCATGCAGACCTTCGACATGGCCTTGTTCAATCTGTACAAGGAAGGAAAGATCAGCCAGGTCGATGCGCTGCACAATGCCGACTCGGCCAATAACCTGCGCCTTAAGATCAACCTCTCGGAGAATGCCTCGGCGCGCGATACCGGTTTGAATCTGGCTTTGACCGACAGCGAAGCGGAAGACAACCGGAAGCCGGCGCTGGCCAAGCCGGCTGCGGCGGTGGAGAGCGCGCCGAAGCCGGCGGCTTGTGCGGGCTTGAGCTTGCAGGAATAACACCTGCCGCAATTCATTGTGAACGGCTCCATCCGTCATCCGCCTTGCCGCCGAGAGTATCCCCGGGTACTACGCCCGAAAATCCGGACGGTTCAACTCCGCCACAGCAATTGCTCGCAGCGTTGTACCACCGCTGCAATGATCCCGGCCTGTTCGACACCGGCATACTTGCCGGCGAAGACCCGGGCCCGCTCTCCGTAACCGGGATCGTCGCACAGCGCTCGCAGCGGCGTACTGAAATCCGGTTGTTGCACGTCCTTATCGATCGTCAGTCCCGCGCCCAGTCGCTCCACATTGCGTGCCGTCAGGCTCTGCTCCAGCTGCATGGGCAGCAGCAACGTCGGCAGGCCCGCAAGCAGCGCATCCAGAACCGTCCCGAAACCGGCATGACAGATCACCGCCGCCGCCTCGCGGCAGGCATAACGCATGTCCACCGGGTCGGGGCTGATGCGCAGATGCGTCGATTCCAGCGCAGCGCGATCTGGTTCGGACAGGCCGGGGATATGCATCAGCACGGCGCACGACGCCGCGCGCAGTTGCTGCAGCAACGCGTCGAAATGTTTGTAACCCGGCTTCACATAAGCGAACAGTTTCAGTCCCGGCACTGTCGGCCAGGGCGGCGCGACACCGCCGGCATTGCTGAGCACTGCGCCACAGTAGTGAGCGTCACCGCGCATGGCGTAGTGATCGAGTTCCTCCGGCGTCATCAGGAAATTCTCGCCCACCTCGAACAACTGCGCGACATTGTCCAAGCCGGCGGCGCCAAGCTGTACGAGCACTTCGTTCATGGTCTGCAAGGCCGCCGCTTCACTGTGCTCGATGCGCGCAGCGGGCACCTGCAACCAGGGCCGCATTCCAGGCAAGGGCGTGGTGAGTGGTGGCGACTGAAAGCCGTTACCATACATGGCGCAACGCAATGGCAGTGTCCGCGCCGCGAGCAATGCCGTCGGTGCATGATCGGCGATCAGCAATTGCGGACAGACCAGATCGAACAGTGCCCGCCAGGCCTTGGCCATGCCAAGCAGACCGAGGCTGTCGAGATAACCGAAACGGTGCAGCATATCCGTATAACAGACCATGGGCTCGGGCAGTCCGCCGACCTCACACAGCCATACCGGCGCCGGCACAACCTCAAAATCGCACACGCCGGCCAGTCCCTGGGTGCGCGCGAGATCCTTGACGGCCAGCACCACCCGATGACCCCGGGCGCGCAGCTGTTGCGCCACCGGCAGGAAGCTGCTGACATGGCCATAGTCGGCACCGAGTTCCCAGACGTAGAGTACCGTGCTCATCCATCGAACCTGTGAAGATTGTTGTTTTGTCTGATCGACGTCACCACAGCCGCCAGCGCTGGTCGTAGCGGACATTTTGCCGGATACTCTAACATTGTTATTGATGATGTCGCGGAATCATCCCGATCCGCAGCATCCACTCGCTGCCGGTGCACTCGATAATGCATTTCCCCGTGCTGCTACGCTCTTTGCGTCATCGCGAATTCAGATACTACTTCCTCGGCCAACTGGTATCACTGCACGGCACCTGGATGCAGAACGTCGCGCAGGCGTGGCTGGTGTATCGCCTGACCCAATCGAGCCTCATGCTCGGGCTGGTATCGTTCTGCGCGCTGATCCCGGTACTGCTATTCGGTCTGTTCGGTGGTGTGATGGCGGACCGCTTGCCGCGTGGCAAGTTATTCTTCGCCGCCCAGACCATCGCCATGCTCCAGGCCCTGCTGCTCGCCGCGCTGACGCTGGCCGGACATATCCAGGTGTGGCAAATCATGGCACTGGCGTTTTTCCTGGGCGTGGTGCACGCCTTCGAGATGCCGGCGCGGCATGTACTGATCGCCCAACTGGTACCGCATAGCGATCTGGGTAATGCCATCGCGCTCAATTCGGGCATGTTCAATATGGCACGGTTTATCGGTCCGGCCCTGGCCGGCGTGCTGGTCGGCTGGCTCGGCGAAGGCTGGGTGTTTTTTCTCAACGGCGCCAGTTTCATCGGCGTGCTCGGCGCCTTGTATGTAGCGGGGATCATGGGATTGGGCGCACCACCCCGGCAATCCACGGCGCGCGATCATCTGCTTGAAGGCCTGCGGTTCGCCTGGCGGGACCGCCCGATCCGGGAGGCCTTGTTGATGCTGGCGGCGGTGAGTCTGGCGGGTGTGCCGTACATGGTGCTGATGCCGGTATTCGCTGGCGATATCTTTCTCGGCGGCGCCAGAACGCTCGGTCTGCTGTTGGGCGCAGCGGGCGCCGGCTCGTTGCTTGGCGCCCTGCGGCTGGCGCAGCGCACCAACCCTACCGGACTGGACCGCGTGATCAGTAGTGCCGCGCTGAGCGCCGGCGTGGCCTTGCTGATATTCGCACTGACACCGATATTATGGCTGGCACTGCCTATGCTGCTGTTGATCGGCCTGTCGCTGACCACCCTGGTGGCATCGATCAACACCTTCATTCAGAACCAGGTGCCGGACGTCTTGCGTGGCCGGGTCATGGCGCTGTTTTCTGTAACCTTCATCGGCATCGCGCCGCTCGGCAATCTGCTCGCCGGCGCGCTCGCGCATTGGCTTGGCGTGCAGACCACCGTGGTGGCTTGTGGCGCGGTCTGCGCCCTTTGCGGACTGGTGTATTGGCGTTATGGCCACAGCCGGAAAGCGCGTCAATAACCGCCCGACTGCCGATCGAGCGTGGCGGTGTAGTTCGCGAGGCGCTCGACACCGGTATCGATCGTGCCATTGTCATGCAAGCTCAGCCAGCGGTAGCCGGGCGGCGCCTCGTCCAAGGCGAAGCCCGAACTCTGCGGCTGAAATTGAATACAGGTGGATGGGCTGGCCAGCAGTCGCACATTATTGCGCATGTGATCGTAGGTCTGATGCACATGACCCCAGAGTACGGCACGGACCGAGGGGTACCGGGCCAGCACGGCAAAAAACTCCGCGGCATTGTCGACCATCATGGGATCCAGCCAGGGACAGCCGACCGGCACCGGGTTGTGATGCAGACAGACCAGCACATGCCGGTTCGCGGCGCCACTCAATTGGTCTTCGAGTAGCGCCAGCTCCGTGACAGCGAGATGACCGCCGTCACTGCCCGGCACCGTGCTGTCGAGCAGCACGATGCGCCAGGCACCACGATCGACGACCTTGCTCATCTGCACGGTACTGCCGCACAGATACTCACGCATCAGCACGGCATCGTCGTGATTGCCGGGCAGGCAATAGACCGGCACCTCGAGCGCCGCAAGATGCGTGCGCAAGCGCTGGTAGGTGGCGGGTTCGTGATCGTGCACCAGATCACCGGTGGCCAGTACCAGATCCACCGGCCAACGCTCGCGACGCGCCTGCTGTACGGTATCGAGAAACGATTGCTCGGTGGGTACCCCGAGCAGGTCGCGGCGTGTATCGGCATACAGGTGCATATCCGTGAATTGAACGATGCGGATCTTGTCGGAGCTCATGCTTGCCTCGCCTGCCAGTCTCGGGATAGTTTTCATTCGCAGGAGCACCGCACAACTCCCACCCTCACCGCAGCTTCTTGATGAACACCTTTGAATTACGCTGCCAGTTATACAAGGCCTGCCGCGTCACTGGCAGATGCCTGGTATCGGAGGCCTCGAAGCCGCGCTCACGGAACCAGTGTGCAGTGTGCGTAGTGAGCACGAACAGGCGTTGCAAACCCATACCGCCCGCCTGACGTTCCAGTTCCGCGAGCAGCGCATCGCCGCGGCCGGCGCCACGGTAATCGGTATGCACGGCCAGGCAGGCGAGTTCGCCGACACGCTCTTCAACGCTCGGATACAGGGCTGCGCAGGCCACGATCATGCCATCGCGCTCGGCGACAGTGAAGAGGCCAATCTCGGTCTCCAGGCGTTCACGGGAACGGCGTACCAGCATGCCGTCCGCCTCCAGCGGCGCGATCAATTCCAATATTCCACCGACATCGTCGATACCGGCCGGGCGGATTTCTTCATAGGCCTCGGCAGTGATCAGCGTGCCGATACCGTCGCGCGTGAACAGTTCCTGCAACAGCGCGCCGTCCGTGTTGCGGCTCACCAGATGGGCGCGACGCACACCGCCGCGGCTGGCGCGGACCGCGCTGGCCAGGTGCCGGGCGACGTCCTCGGGCAGCGCACGTTTCGAATTCAGGATCGCGTCGGCCTGCGTCGGCGTGAGCTGCTGGATAAGCCGCTTACGCGCATCAAGCAGGCCGGTGCCCTCTACCAGACACAGCAGCTTGTCGGCACGCAGGGCCAGCGCCGCGCTGCCGGCCACATCCTCGGCGCTGAGATTGAAAACTTCACCGGTCGGCGAATAGCCCAGTGGCGAGAGCAGCACGATGGCACCGTCTCTGAGTTGACGCTCAATGGCTTCGGTCTCGATGCGACGCACCTCGCCGGTATGGCAATAATCGACACCGTTGCGCACGCCCAGGGGCCTGGCGATGACATAGTTGCCGGTGGCTACTTGAATGCGCGCTCCGGCCATGGGCGAATTGGCCAGCCCCATGGAGAGCAGCGCTTCAATCTCGATGCGTACGCAGCCGACGGCCTCCTTGACCGCCGGCAATGCAGCGTCGTCGGTAACGCGCAGGTCGTTGACATAGCGGATCTCGGCATCGCGTGCACGCAACCGTTTCTCGATCTGTGGTCGTGCGCCGTGCACCAGCACCAGCCGCACGCCCAGACTGTTGAGCAGCGCGATATCGTGGATAAGATGGGCGAAGGCCGGATCGGACACCGCTTCGCCACCGAATACGATGACGAAGGTGCGGCCGCGATGGGCGTTAATGTATGGCGCGGAATTACGGAAAGCGTGCACAAAACTGAGATTGTCGGTCTTCTTGGGCACCCGGTGATCCTTCTGTCAGACGGCGCAAGTGCGGGTAGTGTAGCGAAAATGGAGGTGGAGGCGAATGATTATCCTTGGGCAAGGGCAGTGGCTGACAGATTGAAAGCCAAACATGGGAATAACCGGACAATGATCGACACTCCCACAGTACATCCTCTCTCACCGACGGAGGCAGGCGTTGTAAAGCAGCATCCGATCAGTGCGCCTCGTCCCAGTTTTTGCCCACGCCGATATCCACCACCAGCGGTACTTTGAGCGTCGCAGCGTCGACCATGCCCTGGCGGATGGCGACGCGGGCGCTGTCCAGTTCAGCTTCCGCCACCTCGAACACCAGTTCATCGTGCACCTGCATGACCATCTTCACGTCCACACCGCCAGTTTCTATCCAGTGATCGAGCGTCAGCATGGCGCGCTTGATAATGTCGGCAGCAGTGCCCTGCATGGGTGCGTTGATGGCGGTGCGCTCTGCGTATTGACGACGCTGGCCGTTGCGTGAATTGATCTCGGGCAGGTACAGGCGACGGCCGAACACGGTTTCGACATAGCCCTGTCGGCGGGCCAGTTCACGGGTTTCGTCCATGAAGGCCTTGACGCTCGGATAGCGCTGGAAATACAGATCGACGTATTGCTGCGCGGCACCGCGCTCGATGTCGAGCTGGCGTGCCAGACCGAAGGCTGACATGCCGTAGATCAGACCGAAGTTGATGGCCTTGGCGGCGCGACGCTGGTCGGCGCTCACTTGATCGAGTGCTGTGCCAAACACTTCGGCGGCGGTGGCGCTGTGAATGTCACGGCCTTCGGCGAAGGCGCGCAGCAGTGCGGTATCGCCGGACAGGTGCGCCATGATGCGCAGCTCGATCTGCGAGTAATCGGCGGCCAGCAGTTTATAACCGGACGGCGCAATGAAGGCCTGACGGATGCGCCGACCCTCTTCACTGCGCACCGGGATGTTCTGCAGATTCGGATCGGACGATGACAGGCGACCGGTGGCGGCGACGGCCTGATGATACGAGGTATGTACGCGGCCGGTGCGCGGATCGATTTGCTCGGGTAGGCGATCGGTATAGGTGGATTTGAGTTTACTCATGCCGCGGTAGTCGAGAATAATACGCGGCAGGAGGTGCTCCTCGGCAAGTTCTTCCAAGACATCCTCACCAGTGGACGGTTGCCCTGTCGGTGTCTTGCGTAGCACGGGGATACCGAGCTTGTCGAAAAGAATTTCCTGAATCTGTTTCGGCGAGCTGAGATTAAACGGCTGGCCGGCGGCGCTGTAAGCGCGCTCTTCCAGTTCCTTGATACGCACCGCGAGTTCACCGCTTTGCTTTTTCAGCATGGCGACATCGACGGCGACGCCGGTGCGCTCCATGCGCGACAGCACCGGTACCAGCGGCATTTCCAGTTCCTCATAGAGTTTTTGCAAGGGTGGCAGAGCCTGCAATTGCGGCCACAGATGCTGATGCAGACGCAGCGTGATGTCGGCATCCTCGGCGGCATAGGGCCCGGCCTGTTCGATGGCCACTTGCGAGAATGGAATCTGCTTGACGCCTTTCCCGGCGACGTCTTCGTAATGAATGGTGCTGTGGCCAAGATATTTCAGCGCCAGCGAATCCATGTCATGACGCGTCGCGGTGCTGTCGAGCACATAGCTTTCCAGCATCGAGTCGTGACGGATACCGCGCAGGGCGATGCCATGATTGGCGAGCACGCTCATATCGTATTTGAGATTCTGACCGAGCTTGGCCTTGTTAGGGTCTTCCAGCAGCGGACGAAGCTTTTCGAGCGTTGCCTCGCGATCCAGTTGCTGCGGCGCACCGACGTAGTTGTGGGCCAACGGCACGTACGCCGCTTTACCGGTGTCGACGGCGAAGGACACGCCGACGATCTCGGCCTGCATGTAATCGAGACTGGTGGTTTCGGTGTCGAAGGCGATCAGCTCGGCGGCGGCGAGCTGTTTCAGCCACCGATCGAGTTGCTCTTCAGTGAAGATGGTCTGGTAATCCGTATTGGCCGGCGCGACCTCCGGTGTGGCAGTCGCGGCTGGCGCCGGCGTGACCGCAGCACCTGGCTTGCGCCAAGAGGAAAATTCCAGCCGCTCGGCCAGTGCCTGCAAGGCGGACTCATCCGGCGGCAGACGCTGCAGCTCCGCGGGGCCGACGTCCAGAGGCACATCACAGCGGATAGTGGCGAGCTGATGCGACAGGGGCAATTGCGCCAGGCTGGCGCGCAGATTCTCGCCGACCTTGCCGGGGATATCGGCTGCATGCGAGACGATGCCATCAAGACTGCCGTATTCGGTCAGCCATTTCACGGCGGTTTTCGGTCCGACCTTGGGCACGCCCGGGATGTTGTCCGAGGTGTCGCCGATCAGCGCGAGGTAGTCGATGATGCGCTCCGGCGGCACGCCGAATTTGTCGATCACGCCCTGCCGGTCCATGACGGTGTTGGTCATGGTGTTGATGAGCGTGATGTTGGGATCGACCAGCTGCGCCATATCCTTGTCGCCGGTCGAGATAACGACCGCCATTCCTGCGGCGCTGGACTGCTGCGCCAACGTGCCGATGACATCGTCCGCCTCCACGCCGCTTTCCATCAGCAGCGGCAGACCCATGGCACGCACGAAGTCATGCAGGGGTTCGATCTGTCCCACCAGATCGTCGGGCATGGGCGGGCGGTGCGACTTGTAATCCTCGAACAGCTCGTCGCGGAATGTCGGGCCCTTGGCGTCGAAGACCACGGCAATACGCTCGGGCTGATACTGATCGAGCAGTCGGCGCAGCATATTGGTCACACCCAGGACCGCACCGGTCGGTTCACCACGCGAGTTGGTGAGCGGCGGCAAGGCGTGGAAGGCGCGGTACAGATACGATGAGCCGTCGACCAGGATCAGGGGTTTGGCTGCAGGGTTGGTCATGGCATCGGGTTCATGGCGGCAGGAGCGTTGGTGGTATTATCGCTGGATTACCGGCGGCGTCACCCTTTTCCGGTATGACTATTGCTGGATTCTTTCCGGAGGGCGGCCCGTGATGGCAGCTCAGTGTATGACAACCGGCGCGCGTGGCGCGCCCCACGTGGATGACTATGGAAGATAACGGTAAATTCGATCATCCGGGGCTGAACCCCGTGAATGATGCGTATCTGACCCGCGAGTCCTGGAAGATCTTCCAGATCATGGCGGAATTCGTCGAAGGCTTCGAGCGGCTGGCACGCATCAAGCCGTCGGTGAGCATCTTCGGCTCCGCGCGAACCAAGCTTGATGACCCCAATTATCTGCTCGCCGAACAGATTGCCCGCATGCTTTCCGATGCCGGGTTTTCGGTGGTGAGTGGCGGCGGGCCCGGCATCATGGAGGCCGCCAACAAAGGCGCGTTCGCAGGCAAGGCGCCCAGCATCGGTCTGAACATCATGCTGCCGCACGAACAGTCCGGCAATCAATACCAGGACATCTCGCTCAGCTTCCGCCATTTCTTTTCGCGCAAGGTAATGTTCGTCAAATACGCCTCCGCGTATGTGGTGCTACCAGGTGGCTTCGGCACGCTGGACGAACTGGCCGAGATCCTCACGTTGGTGCAGACCGGCAAGACGCGGCGCATTCCGATTATCCTGGTGAACGCGAAATTCTGGACCGGGCTGATCGACTGGTTCAAAGCATCGCTGATCGCCGAAGGCACCATCAGCCCCGATGACCTCAATTTATTTCAGATACTGGACAACCCGGGTGACGTAGTGGATGCTATCTTCAAGCACTACGAAAGTCGTGGTTTCGAGCCTTCCGCCAAGGAACGTGAGTTGCTACTCGAACTGTAGAATGACAGGTGTCGGCTTCCGGCACAGTTTAGCGGAATACCGTGTTGCAAGCCTTCCATCAAGGAACGCGATAAAAGGCGCTGGTTCGGAAACAATCAATGGGGAATCAAGATGCGTAAATCAATTGTGCTGCTGGCGTTGCTGTGTGGTACGGCACTGGCTGCGGAGCCACCGCCACCGCCGGGACTGCAGCCGGTGCCCGATGCAGCGCCGGATTCCTCAGCAGCACCGGATGCATCGCAAGCCGATACCGGGCCGCAGGTCACGATCATCCAACACCAGAACGAGACCATTGAGGAATTTCGCATCCACAATCAACTCTACATGATCAAGGTTACACCAAAAATAGGAAAGCCCTATTACCTGGTCGATACCGATGGCGACGGCAAGCTGGATTCGCGACGCAGCGAGTTGGATCCTAAGATCCTGATACCGTCTTGGGTGATTTATAAGTGGTAGCCGCCTGCCAGACTCGATGGCCACACGGGCAGCAGTATTGAGCGGGGCGGGAATAGAAAGTGTCACGGCGGCCGTGCGGCCGGCTTACTTGAAGTTGTAGTGAATGCCGGCAGAGAACAAATCGATATCGAACTGATTGATGGTGTAGCGATCCCATTCCGCATGCAGGCTCAGGCCGGTACTGAAGATGTATTGGCCGCCGGCACCGTAACTCAGATCCACTCCCGCTCCGCCGCTGGAATTGAACAGCGCAGCGCCGTTGCCGGTCCTGGCCAGATTCGCCACACCCAATTTGCCGAACAGCGATAAGCCCTGGTTGATCGGCAAGGTCCCCGTGCCGGACAACCGGATACCCTGTAGCGAGTAGATGCCACCGTTGCCTGTATCATTGGTCTGATTCTGGCCCGGATCGGTAACCATGCCGGTCGAGAGGGCGCCGGAACCGAGATCGATCGTATCGGCATCCAAAGACCATTTCGGTTCAAATTTGAATCCGCCGAGCATGGCACCCCCGGCCAGACCCATGCCACCAAGCGAGTGGGCCTCCGACAAGGCATTCATGCCGTTATCTCCTGCGTCGGCCGCCCGAGCCAGCAACGGCAAGGCCAGCGCCAGACACAGCAGCACACCGGCCTGACGGGGCAGACTATGTATGCTGAATTGTCTGTTTGCAGTGGACATATCAGGTCTCGGCATTCGCGGCAGTGCACCTGCCGACTCTTCTTGGAATAACGGCTCTAAAGGTAATCCATTTAGAGGGCTCTGCCTAGTGTCCAAAGGTACAAGGTCAGCGCTGTGCCGGCTGGATACAGAACCGTTCGATCAGGCGCCCGAACAGATCGACGGTGGGCGTAATACGGTCCAGCGCCAGATACTCGTTCGGCTGATGTGCCTGGGCGATATCGCCTGGTCCCAGTATCAGCGCATCCATGCCGAGTTCACGGAAATACGGCCCTTCGGTGCCGAAGGCAGCGGCACCGGCGGGGGCGCCGGTGAGTTGCTCGGCGGCCAGTACCAAGGGTGAGTCGGCCGGGGTTTCCATGGCCGGCGTGCCGCAGAACAACGGTGTCACCTCCCAGCGCAGCTCACTGCCGGTCAGGGCTTGCGCGGTGCGTTGCTTGAGCAGCGTGCGCAACTCATCGATGTCCATCCCCGGCAGTGGCCGCAGATCAATATGCAACTCGCAGTCGGCGCAGATGCGATTGGGATTATCGCCGCCGTGGATATGGCCGAGGTTCAGGGTCGGCACCGGCACCGAAAATCCGTCATGACGATACTTGGCCTGCAATTCGGCTCGCAGCATCAGCAGTGCGCCGATCACCTTGTGCATGCCCTCAAGGGCGTTGACGCCCAGAGATGGATCGCTGGAATGACCGGAGCGGCCGTAGAGGCGAATCGCCTCCATCAAGATGCCCTTGTGCATACGTACCGGTTTCAGATTGGTGGGTTCGCCTATCACGGCGTAACGGCCGCGCGGTCGGCCGGCGCGCACCAACTCCAGCGCGCCCTCCATGCTGCTCTCCTCGTCGGCCGTTGCAACCAGAATCAGTGGTGCGGCGAGGTCTTCGGCACGGTAGCGGCGTGCCGCCTCGATGGCCAAGGCGAAGAACGATTTCATGTCCGACGTGCCCAGACCATAAAGCCTGTTATCGGCCTCGCTGAGGGTGAACGGGTCATGGTGCCAACCCTCGGCATCGTAGGGCACGGTGTCGGTATGACCGGCCAGCACCAGGCCGCCCGATCCCGAACCCAGCGTGGCGATCAGATCGTACTTGTCGGGGTGATGTGGCAGCGGCAGGATCTCACTGTGAAATCCCAGCCCGTCCAGCCAGGTTGCCAGCAGTTCGATGACGGCGCGATTACTCTGATCGAACTGCGGGCTGACACTGCTCACCGATGGCGCGGCGATCAGTGCGCGCAGCATCTGCATCAGGTTGGGGGCGGCGAGCGTCATGGTGTGATTCTGGACGCGGCTGCGTGGTCGCGCAAGCGCGCACGGCGCGCCATGTCGAAAAAATCAGCGACTATACTTCAGGGTGACACTACGGCGTGTCGTTCACACCACACGAAACCAACCCAGGAGGACATCATGGCCGATACTGTTCGCAAGGTGGATTATTTTTCCATGGCTATATCCAACCATCCGGGCGCCGCATTGCGCGTGCTCGACACATTGCGCGATGCCGAAGTGAATTTGCTGGCGTTTACCGGGTTTCCCAACGGGCGGCAGGCGCAGATCGACCTGATCCCGGAACACACGCCGGCGCTGACCAAGGTGGCACGCAAAGAAGGCCTCAAACTGAGCGCCAAGAAAACCGGGTTTCTGGTGCGGGGCAAGGACCGTCCCGGCGCGGTTGCGTCGGTGCTGAAGAAGCTCGCGGCCGAAAAGATCAATGTCACCGCCATCGATGCCGCCTGTGCCGGCGCCGGCCGCTATGGTGCCTTGTTGTGGGTGAAGCCGGCCATGGTAACCAAGGCGGCCAAGGTGCTGCGCGCCAAAAAATAATCTACCCGATGTAGCCCGGGCTGAGTCCGGGCTACATCGGGAGCACAAAATCGTTGCCCGATGCTTTATAATTTCCCCTCTCGCAAATCTTTGCATCGAGACCCAGTCCACGCTGCCCGAGGGCCGTATGTCGCAGAAACTCAACCGCTACAGTTCCCGCATCACCCAGCCAAAATCCCAGGGCGCTTCGCAGGCCATGCTCTACGGCACCGGCATGACCGAACCCGATATGGGCAAGGCCCAGGTCGGCATTAGCAGTGTCTGGTGGGAGGGCAACACCTGCAACATGCACCTCAACGACCTGGCTGCGGAAGTGAAAAAAGGCGTGGTCGCGGCTGGCTTGGTGGGCATGCGCTTCAATACCATCGGTGTGTCCGACGGCATCTCCATGGGTACCGACGGTATGAGCTACTCACTGCAATCGCGCGAGATCATTGCCGACTCCATCGAATCGGTGATGGGCGCGCAGTGGTACGACGCCAATATCTCCATCCCTGGCTGCGACAAGAACATGCCCGGCTGCATCATCGCCATGGGGCGCCTGAACCGTCCGTCACTGATGGTCTACGGCGGCACCATCAAGCCCGGTCACTCGCACCAGCAGACCCTCGACATTATCTCGGCCTTCCAGAGCTACGGCGCCTTCATTGCCGGCAAGATCGACGAGCCGCAGCGCCAGGACATCGTCAAGCATTCCTGCCCCGGTGCCGGCGCCTGCGGCGGCATGTACACGGCCAACACCATGGCCTCGGCAATCGAGGCAATGGGCATGAGCCTGCCTTACAGCTCATCCAATCCGGCGGTCGATCCGGCCAAGATCCAGGAATGCCACGCCGCCGGCGCGGCGATCAGGCATTTGTTGGAGATTGATCTCAAGCCGCGCGACATCATGACGCGCGCCGCGTTCGAAAACGCCATGGTCATCGTCATGGCGCTGGGCGGCTCCACCAATGCGGTGCTGCATCTGATCGCGATGGCGCGTGCCGTGGACGTGCCCCTCACTATCGACGACTTTCAAAAAGTCTCCGATCACGTCCCGTTCCTCGCCGACCTGAAACCTTCCGGCAAATACGTCATGGA
>JBBQDK010000010.1:0-38613 GCA_038319625.1 Gammaproteobacteria bacterium | reverse complement strand
ATGCCGATCGCTTCGATCACCAAACTGATGACTGCGATGGTGGTGCTGGATGCGCATCAGGCGATGCCAGCGATGCTGGCCATCAGCGATGCCGATATCGATCACCTACGCAACAGCTCTTCACGGCTGCGGCCGGGCACCACGCTGTCACGTCGTGAATTGTTGCAGCTTTCGTTGATGTCTTCCGAAAATCGCGCCACATCCGCACTGTCACGTTATTATCCCGGCGGCAAACCTGCCTGTGTCGTCGCCATGAACAAGAAGGCGAGATTGCTGGGCATGAAGAGCAGTAACTTCGCCGATCCCACCGGTCTGGATGGCGATAACAGGGCCACCGCGGAGGATCTCGCCCGGATGGTCAAGGCGGCTGACAACTATGCGTTGATCAGGCAGATCACCACCACTACCTCCTATCAGGTCGATGCGGCGCATCATGCGCCGATGGAATTCCGCAATACCAACGTGCTGGTGAAGAACCAGGACAGCAACGACTGGCGTATCGGTCTGAGCAAGACTGGTTATATCAACGAAGCAGGGCATTGTCTGGTAATGCAGGCACAGATCGTCAATCGGCCGATGATCATCGTGTTGCTCAACGCGCAAGGCAAATATTCCGGTGTCGGCGACGCCAATCGCATCAAGAAATGGCTTGAGTCCACCAGCTACGGGAAAAACAGCAGTGCCCGTATCACCTCGCTGGTTACCGCCAACGCGAATTAGTTACCGGTTGTGGCGGGTGTGTGCCTGAAGGCATAACCCGCCGCAAGTTCCTCCGCGGTGGCAGAGCGTATCGCCTCCACTTCCAGCACGAATTTTACGGTTTTTCCCGCCAGTGCATGATTGCCGTCCAGTGTGATCATGCCGTCTTCCACATTGAGCACGCGAAACTTCACTACCTTGTCATCTTCAGCCTGCCCGTCCACCTGCGCGCCAACCTGTTGCGCCTGCGCGGGCAGTTCCGCCGCGGGCAGGACCATCACCAACTGCGGGTCATGAGCGCCGTAGCCTTCCTCCGGACTCAGCGTCACCTCGACGCGGCTGTCTACGGTCAGCCCTTCCAGGGCTTGTTCGACCTTGGCGGGCGCGCCACCGTAGCCGCCGTGCAGATAGGTCAGGTCATTGCGGTATTCGATCAGCGCATCAGTCGTGGCATCGAGTACCGCCGATTTGAGTGTGACGACCTTGTCCTTGGCGATGCGCGTGTACTGGCGCTTGCGGACGAAATGCAGGGGCTGTTCTGTCATGGCTGTTGTATGTGTCACGTGTCCGATGTCGGAGAACTGCAGTGAGTACTCCATAGCTTAGTGGTTTTATGTCATGCTTCACAACACCAGGCTGGCATGTGGAACCCGAATATGAGCTTGAAATTCAGTGAAGACCCTGGCGCATTCGAACGTCAGCTGCAACGCCAGCACGACAACCCGCTGTTTTCCCTCGAGACGCGCGTCGTTACACAAGACCAGGTTGAGTCCGCGCGACGCCGTGACCAGGAAGAGCAGCGCGACTTTCAGGCAGCCTTGCGTGCCACGCTGCGCGAAGCATTGGACATGCCGCCGGAAGTGGAGAGCGATGTGCTGCTCAAGCTGAAAGAACGCCTGGATCAGCTTTACGATCAGTGCGCCGGTCTGCCCGGCGAGCATGAGCGCGAGAAACAGAGTCTGACGCGCATGATAGGCGTCATCATGAAGGCGGTTTGGGCCGGGGCCGGTGATGATCCGCACGCCCATTCCGAACTGGAACAGGAAGAACACGCGCGCAGCCTGCATCACGAGCTACTGCAGCAACCCCTGGTCGCCACGCTGTTACGACCCGATTCGCCAATTGCCGAGGCAGCGCTCGTTCCCACCTTGCTCAGCGAGACCGAGGACGCCGTGCGCACGGTGCTCATGCTGTTCGATGCGACGCAGTTGCAGATATTGTGTCAGCAGGCACGCGAGTTGTTGGCGCCACTCGGTTCCACAGGTCATGATCTGTCCGAGGCCCGGCGCCGCCTGGAACAAATGGAAGAGGCCGCGCACCATGCCGGCCTGATCGACCCGGGTGCTGCAACGTAAATCTGTGTTGCTCATGGGGTGGCGGACAGTCGTTTCAGCTGCCGAAGCGCAGAGGACGCAAAGGTCATCGCGCGCACACACAGGTCATAAGCACAGAAAAGCGATTGCCACGGAGGACGCAGTGATAACTGCTGTAATCCCCGTGTTCCCGTGGTGAAAACTGTATGAAACCATGTAATGCAATCATGTAATACTCAATAAGCGTCACGAGGAACAGCTCACCGCAATCTCGTCAGCCCAGTCCGGCGGTACGGCGGCGTAGCCTTGGTGTTCCGGTTGTTCGTCGTAGGGCTGTTGCAAGAGCGCCAGCAGGCGATCGATTTCGCTGTAATCGTGCGTCTGGGCGCGGCGGATGGCGGTCTCGGCGAGATAATTGCGCAGCACGTATTTCGGATTGACGCGATTCATGCGCGTGCGGCGCTCGCGATCATCGCTTTGCTCGTCGGTGAGACGAGCACGGTAATCGGCGGCCCAGCTGTCGAACGCTGCGCGTTCCAGGAACTGATCACGCAATGCGGCATTGCGTGCGCCCGGACTGGAATCGAAATCGCCGAGGGCGCGGAACAACAGGGTGTAATCGACGCGGTTGCTGTGCATCGTCTGCAGCAACGCATGAGCCAGCTCCCCATCGGCCGACTGCGCGGTACGCAGCCCGAGCTTGGCGCGCAGTGCCGTCAGATAGTACGTGTCGAAGTGCGTCTCATATTCGGCCAGCAGCGCGGTGCAGTGTGCGGCCGGGAGCAGAGGCGTCAACGCCTGCGCCAGCCGTCCCAAATTCCACAGTCCGACACCGGGTTGTTGATCGAAGGCGTAGCGGCCGTGGTGATCGGAGTGGTTGCAGATGAAGCCGGGATCGTACTTGTCGAGAAAACCGTATGGACCATAATCCAGAGTCAGTCCCAGTATCGACATATTGTCGGAATTCATTACGCCATGCGCGAAGCCTACCGCCTGCCACTGTGCCATCAATCGCGCCGTGCGCCGGATCACGGTGCCGAGCAGCAGGGCATAGCGATCAGCGGCATCCGCAAGTTCCGGGTAATGTGTGTCGATGACGTAATCCGCGAGCTGTCTGATCTGGTCATACTGGCGCCGGTGATAAAACACCTCGAAGCTGCCGAAGCGCACATGCGAAGGAGCCATGCGCAGCAATACCGCGCTGGTTTCGATGGTCTCTCGGTAGACCTCCTCATCGCTGCCAACGATGCACAGTGCGCGCGTGGTCGGAATGCCCAGGCCATGCATGGCTTCGCTGCACAGGTATTCGCGGATAGTCGAACGCAATACGGCGCGGCCATCGCCGGAGCGCGAGAAGGGTGTCGGTCCCGCGCCCTTGAGTTGCAATTCCCAGCGTTCACCCGCGCTGTTGCGCACCGCTCCGAGGAGAATGGCGCGGCCGTCACCGAGCTGCGGCACGAAATGGCCGAACTGATGGCCGGCGTAGAGCATGGCCAACGGCTCGCTGCCGGTCAGCAGGCGATTGCCGGACAGATAGTCGGCGAAATCCGGGCGCCGCGCTTCGGCAGGATCGAGATCGATGAGCTGCGCCACTGCGGCATTGAAACTGACGAGATACGGTGCGGGCAACTGTGTGGGCAGGACGCGCGTATAGAATGCCGCGGGCAGCTGCGCGAAGTGGTTGTCGAAGGTGAGGGATTCGAGTGTCTGCATTGCGGATAATCAGCCTGTAGCTTGCACGGGGTGGCTGTGCATTTCCATTGAATTTCTTCCTCGCCCTGATGCTTCAAGCACATGCGAGACAATATTCAAGTAAAACACATTCAGTACGCTTCCCGGTTCAAGTCCGTATATAATCGCTTCATCAAAATAGCACGTCATACTTTATAGCCGTTCGCGGCGTGAGGTACAACGCGAGAGTTGGTATGGATAATCTCAATAACATATTGCCACGCCCTGATGCCGCCTTGTGGGGCGCCGTGCTTACCACGCTGTTGCTCATTGCGGTGCTGACAATATTGGCATGGCGCTGGTATACCAAACGCCATCAGGTGGCGCGCCTGTTGCGCGAGCTCGGCGGTATTTATGTCCGTGATCTGATTATCCCGGACGGTGTCGGCGGCACCATCCAGACCGACTTCCTGGTGCTGTTGCGCGGTGGGGTGCTGGTGCTGGATGTGAAGAACTACCGCGGCGCGTTGTTCGGCGCCCAGAATGCACCGCTCTGGTCGCAGATGGTGAGGGCGCGCAGTTTCAAGTTCACCAATCCCTTACCTGAAAACTTTCTGCGCGTGCAATCGCTGAAGCTGCTGCTGCCCAGTGTGCCGGTGATCGGCCGAGTGGCGTTTACGCGCGAAGGCTGTTTCCCGCGTGATCTGCCGGCGGGCGTGTCCATGCTCGATACCCTGCCAGCGGATCTCGGCGCCTTCGCCGGCCCCGCATCACTGCAGTATCTGGACGCCTGGAAACGTCTCAAAGCAGGTGAAAACCTGTCCCTGGGGGACGCTGCGGTGGCTGAATCGGGCTAGCTGCGGAAAGCCGACATTGCCGTCCGCGCGGGAACGACAGCGTATTGATAGAACCCGAGGCAAGAATGACAAGCTGTCCATTGTGCGAAACGGAATCCGAGAATGTTTTGTGGCGCGATTCGCGCTGTCGCGTGATCCTGATCGACGATGCCGATTATGCCGGTTTCTGTCGAGTGATCTGGCAGGCGCATATCAAGGAGATGACAGACCTCGATACCGCTGATCAGTCACATCTGTTTGCGGTAGTGCTGGCTGTCGAGACAGTACTGCGCGAACTGATGCAGCCGGCCAAGATCAATCTCGCTTCGTTTGGCAATCAGGTACCGCATCTGCACTGGCACGTGATCCCGCGTTTCACCGACGACGCACACTTTCCCGATCCGGTCTGGGCGGCGCGCCGCCGTAAAACCATACCGCGCGATATCGATGTCTATCGCCTGGCGCAAGGCTTGGCCGCGAAGCTGCCCGGTTAGCGTTGCAGTGACGTCGAGTCGATTGGACGTTTTGGCATACATGTATTAAGGAATGTCTGAAAAACCCATCAGCCGCCAAGGATGCCAAGAGTGCCAAGATATTTCCTCTTGAATTTCAAAACAGATTTTCTTGGCGCCCTTGGCGGTTCAAGTAATAAATCAGGGTTTCCTTGAATTTCAGCACCCCTTGCTGCAGCGTTGCTGCAATTCCTTGCCTACCGCCATGAAGAAATGGATGACTTTGTGGTTGTCACGGTTGGTGATCATCTTCCACAAACCGCGCAATCCGGCAGGTGGCGGTTCGCGCTCGACGGCATGCGCCGCTTCCTGCACGCCTTCGAGCATGGCCTCTACGGTCTCCAGGCGTGCCATTATGCTGACCAGGCGTGATGCGCCGTTGCGGTTAACCTGGTCGAGCAAGGTCATACCGCCGCTGACCATCTCGGTGAGCCGGCCGACCATCTCGTCGGTAAGCGAATCCTGTACCGAGCCGAGCAGGCGTGCCATGTTCGCGACCCGTTCCAGATCGCCGTTCTGTGCCATCTGTGCCAGTACCGGAATGGCCTTGTCCAGTCCCGAGCGATTGATCTGATCGAGCAGTGTCATGCCGTCGCTCACCGTCGCGCCGAGCCGGCCGACCATCTCGTCGGTAAGCGAATCCTGTACCGAGCCGAGCAGGCGTACCATGTCCGCGACCCGTTCGAGATCGCCGTTCTGTGCCATCTGTGCCAGTACCGGAATGGCCTTGTCCAGTCCCGAGCGATTGATCTGATCGAGTAGCGTCATGCCGCTGCTGACTGTTTCACTGAGACGCCCGATCATCTCGTCGGTCAACGCGTCACAGGCGCCCTGACCGAGCCTTGTCAGTGCGGCATCCGTATCGAGAGTGCTTGCCGTCGCCGTATTGTCTGAAGTCGTCATGGTCCATCCCCCTTAGAGCAAGCCGCGTACGCTGTTCCAGTACAGTTTGTTATAGGCCAGCTTGAACCAGTGAATGACCTTGGAGGGTGGCATCGGGTTCGGCGGGTTTTTGTAATCGAAGGCCGCGTAGGTGGCCCGGTCCTTGCCGGCTTCGATGAAGCAGAACACCTTGCCTTCGTATTCACGCACCATGTGGCCGTGCGTCAGCAGAGCGACGAGATTGTCGCCCATGGCTTCGGCTTCGTAATGCGCGGTGGAGCCAGCCTTGCTGATCGGAATGTTGGTGGTATCACCGAGTACAAAGACATTCTCGCGTCCCTCCATCTGCAAGGTCGCGCGATTAGTGGGTATCCAGCCGCTGCCGCCGAGCTTGTTAGTCTCGATGACCTCCATGCCCTTATGCGGCGGTATTGAGATCAGCAGATCGTAATCGATGACCGTGCCTTCCTCGCTATGCACCTGCTTCTTGGCACCATCTACTTCCTTGGCGTTGAACAGTGTTTCGTATTTGATGCCCATGCGATCGAACTCGCCAACAGCCCATTTCGCGACATTCTCCAACGAATGAATGCGACCGATCGGATAGGTGTAGTAGAACTCCACCTTGTCGAGAAGGCCACGGTCCTTGAAAAAGTCGTACATCATAAAGGTGACTTCCAATGGCACCATGGGGCATTTGTGCGGCACCCCGGTCACGATTGCGATCTTGCCGCCTTGAAAATCAGTGAGCGCCTTGAGCGTCTTTACCGCGGCTTCTTCGGTGTAGACATGGTGTGAATTTTCCATCAGTCCCGGTACACCCGACATCTCGGGGCGCGAGCCGGTGCAGATAGCCAGGTAATCGTAGTCGTAGGTCTTGCCGCTTTTGGTCTTGACCTGGTTGCCGTCGAGGTTGAACTGCTCGACGGGATCGACATGAAATTCGATGCTCGGCTCCAGCAGGCTGGCCTGGTCCACGTATAGCTCGCTAGGTGCCATCTTGCCGAAGGCGACGTACAGTAGGCCCGGCTGATACATGTGCCGGTCGGACGCCGAGAGCAGGATAATGCGCAGCTTGCCGGCCTTGATCTCGCCACTGAGGCGACGCGCCAGATTGTTACCCAGAATCGTACCGGCGGTGCCACCGCCTACAATGAGAATTTTTTTCATGATGAGACTCCTGGAAATTGAGTGTGCTTCTTCGCTCTCATACGGAACCGTTACTTCATCTTGCGGACACGGACGTGATAAACGCCATCTACTTCGGTCGTGCTCACCATGGCGTGCCCAACTTTGTTGATCCACTCGGGGATGTCGTTTGCGGAGCCCTTGTCGGTGGACAGGACTTCCAGTTCGTCGCCGATTGTGGCCTGTTTCATGGCTGCAATCAGTTCCATCAGCGGTCCCGGACAGAACGAACCGCGGGCGTCGATTGTCTTGATATCACTCATCTTCAATTACCCTCTCGACCTTAGCATCAGAATGTCAGTACATGGCTACCGCCGATCCCATCCAGAAACTTGGTCAGCCCCATGGGCTTCTCCAGGTGTGGATCGAGATCGTTTTCAGTCACATCAAGCACATCCATCGCCATGGAGCAGGGGTAAATGTGCGCATCGCCCAGTTCCGTCGCCTGCTTGAACAGGTCGGTGAAGCTGGGGACGTTTTTCTCGTTCATCAGCTTGCCAAGTTCGCCCTCGGCGGGCGCCTGCTTGTCGCGGCCCTTGATGAAATAGGTCAGGGCGTTCATGGATAGAAATACCGATACCTCGGTATCGGTCACTGCGGCAACGGCGGCGATCATGCCGGCCATCTGGAGTTTCTCGCGGGTCCCGGAGGTAAGAATCAAATGCAATTTGTCAGACATAGTCTTGGCCACCTGTTGCGAGGTAGCCAGCTACCCCGGAAAGAGCTCTTTGGAGCATATCTCCAAAGAGCATAGTTGAACAACCGTCAGAATGTGGCTTGCAGTTGCAGGTACAGGCCGCGCTGGTTCTTGTATGTCGCGGTGGTGATCTGTCCAAGATCGGCATAGGCGGCCACCAGCGCCACGGTCTTGTTAGGGAAGTAGGCGACGAACACATCGCCGATGTCATCCTCGGCTAACCCGTCGGATTTGAGATTATCGGGCTTGCTGCGGTATTCGACACCGAGCAGAGTCTGATCGTTCACGAAAACGCCGGCCGAGCCTTCGAACTGCAGCTTGTAGCTGTCATTGGCGGCGGAGCCGAAGCCAACCAGTCCCATCCAGTTTGCCTTGGTTTCGCGCAGCGTGCCGTTGAGCAGGATATTCTTGCCGCCCAGCGCAGTGACCTTGGTCGCTGCAACATAGAAATCCGTGCCGCTGTCGTCTTTCGCGCCCAGGCTCTTGACCAGCGTGCCTTCTGTATTATGTTTGTATTGAACGCCGAAGGCGATCTGCGGCAGGCCGTCGCTCATGTCCATGAGTTTGACCTTGGCGCCCAGCACGTCGGCCTGAATGTTGTTGGTCGGCAAGCCCAGTGCGGCAGGCACTTCGAGGTACCAGCGCGCATAGGACAATTCCACGCGATGCATCAGACTGACGGCTGCGCCGGCACTGTGTAGTGTGAAATCATCGGTATTGATATATGTATAGGAAGCAACCGCGCCGTAATCTTTGCTGGCGTCATCCCCCGACAACAGCGCCCACGGTACGATGCCGCCACCACCCGCGCCGTCGACCTCGCTGACCGCGGCCTGCGCAGTGCCGGCCGCAGTCAGTGCCATGGTCGCGCCCAATGCGGCCAGTTTGATCCCCTGGAAATTCATCATGTGCAGCCCTCCGGAATTTTGAGTTGTGGATCGACGCAAGCGTGTCGATAACATCGGATAGCAACCGTTGTGCCAGTTGTTAAGGGCTTGGTTGTCCTGGTAATGGACTGAGTCTTGACCTGACAGCGTTGACATCTCTGACAGACTGACATGACAATCTGTCAGGCGAATGATCGCGGGCCGGTTCGTAACAGTGCGAGTGAAAATGATGAGCACCCTGAATAAGCCCTACCTCCAGTCACTCATCGATGCCCAGGAAAATCCCTTCGTTCTGATCGATCGCAGTTACCACATTCTTGCGGCCAATCGCGCCTATCAGGCCAATCACGGCGTCGCCGCCGATCAGGTGGTCGGCAAGTTCTGCTACGAAATTTCCCATCGCCGCGACAGTCCCTGTTTTCTCTACGGCGAGGATTGCCCGCATCAGCATGTCTTTCAGACTGGCGAGATGCATCGCGTGCTGCACACGCATTACGATCAGGCCGGCCAGGCCGAACATGTCTGCATCAAGGGCCATCCGATCACTGGCCCCGATGGCGAACTGTATCTCGGTGAGTCGATCAATCGGCTGGCGATTTCGCAGGATCTGGACTGTGATGAGATGCGTATGGTCGGTCGTTCGCCGGCACTGCTGGGCGCTATCGAGCAACTGACGCTGAGCGCCGGCAGCAGCGCCAATATCCTGCTGCTCGGCGAGAGCGGCGTGGGCAAGGAGCTGGCTGCACACTATCTGCACCAGCGCAGTTCACGCAGCAACAACCCTATCCTCAGCGTCGATTGCGCGACGCTCAGCGAGCCCTTGTTCGAGAGTGAGATGTTCGGTCATGAACGCGGCGCCTTCACCAGCTGCATCGGCCGTAAACAGGGGCTGTTCGAACTGGCCGACGGTGGCACGCTGTTTCTCGATGAAATCGGCGAAATACCCTTGCCGATGCAATCCAAACTGCTGCGTATACTCGAAGCCGGTGAATTCCGCCGTGTCGGCGGACGCGAGGTGCTGCACGCCGATGTGCGCATCGTCGCGGCGACCAATCAGGATTTGCGCCAGCGCGTGTCAGCGGGTACGTTCCGCGAAGATCTGTACTACCGCCTTGCCTGCATCACCATTCAATTACCGTCACTGCGCGAGCGGCGCAGCGATATTCCTGCGCTCGTCGAAGCGCTGCTGGCACGTATCAACCAGGCCAACGAAACGCATTGTTTTCTGAACAGAGACGCCATGGAACGGCTGATAAAACATGACTTTCCCGGCAACGTGCGCGAACTACGCAACATCCTGCAGCGCGCCGCGGCGCTGAGCGGCAACGGTGCGATCGGTATCCGCGAATTGGGTCTGCATGGCCAGGTACCGGCGGGAGCGAGTGCATCGACTGCGACAGGCGCAGAGGCGGTGCTGCCCATGCGTGCCTTGGAACAGAAGCAGATCGCCGAGATGATGCAACGCTGCAATGGCAACCGCCGCCAGGCGGCCGACCTGCTCGGCATCAGCGAGCGTACTCTGTACCGCAAGCTTAAGTCCTACGGTCAGCGGTGAAGGATAGAGTCCTCGTATCCGGTTATCGAGAATGGTTGCGGGGTTTGCCGCGCGTCTTGCGTCGCGTGGCAGCCGCCGGCGCCGTACTTGGTGGACGGTCGCTTGCCAGTACGGCACGGTGACTGGGAATGTCCTGCACTACGTCTCCAGCATTACGAAGATAATCCAGAAAAGTCTGGGCCACGGTCGTCAGTTGTTTGCCCGTGGGATAGGCAACATGCCATTGACGTTTGATCGGGAAGTTCTGCACATCGAGTATGGTGAGATGTCCCATGGCGGCATCCAGCGCCAGCGTGTGTCGCGACAGCACGGAAACCCCGAGGCCACCGACAATGGACTGCTTGATCGCTTCGTTGCTGCCGAGTTCCATGCGCACATTGATCGGCAGGCCCTGTTCGCTGAATAGGCGTTCCACTGCGATTCGTGTACCGGACCCGGGCTCGCGCATAAGAAACGGTTCTTTGGCGATGCGTGCCAGTGAGATGTTGCGCACGCCAGCCAATGGATGATTGGTTGGGGCCAACACGACCAACAGATTATCCATGAACGGCTCCGTGATCGCGTCCAGGCCATCCGGTGGTTGTCCCAGAATATACAGATCATCCTGATTGTCGTTCAGACGTTCCAGAATCCGCTCGCGGTTGCTCACTTTGAGCGACGCATCGATGCCGGGATATTTCTGGCAAAAAGTACCGAGCAGACGCGGTGCGAAATATTTTGCTGTGGTGACGACCGACAAACGCAGTTTGCCCTGCTTCAAACCCTTCATATCCGCGGCTTGCATCTCAAAGCTATCCAGAACGCTGAATATCTCGCGGCAGGTGGCATGCAGTGCCCGGCCGGCATCAGTGAGAAAGATACGCTTGCCGATTTGCTCGTAGAGAGGCAGGCCGACCGTATCGGTAAGTTTCTTGATCTGCATACTCGCGGTAGGCTGGGTGAGGAACAGTTCTTCGGCCGCGCGCGTGAAGCTGCCCAAGCGGGCGAGGGCTTCGAAGACTTCCAGTTGGCGGAATGTGGAATGGCGCATGCGTGAATCCCCCCTGATTATTTATCATAGACTATCATCTATGCTGACGATCGAAAACTTATACTTTTATTTATCATGCTACGGTACCAGAATCCCTACTGACCCGACTCTGGCCGCTTTCAATTTATAGTTTTAGAAAGTGTCACTGCCTGAGCGTGAGTTTTATTTCAACTATTGACATCGGAGAAGATCACATGGCTTCTGAAACTATGAAAGAAGGTAAGGAGCGCTACAAGTCAGGCGTTATACCCTATAAAAAGATGGGCTATTGGGAGCCTGACTACAAGATTAAAGAGACCGACGTGCTGGCGATGTTCCGCATTACGCCTCAAGCCGGGGTCGAGCCGGATGAATGCGCGGCCGCCGTGGCGGGTGAATCCTCCACTGCGACCTGGACGGTGGTATGGACAGATCGACTGACCGCCTGTGAAATGTATCGTGCCAAGGCCTATCGCGTCGATCTGGTGCCGAACACCGGGCCGGGCACCAAGACTGAAGCTCAGTATTTTGCCTATATCGCTTACGACATAGACCTGTTCGAACCTGGTTCCATTGCCAACCTGACAGCATCGATCATCGGTAACGTGTTTGGCATGAAGGCGGTAAAGGCGCTGCGTCTGGAAGACATGCGCATTCCGGTCGCTTATCTGAAAACCTTCCAGGGCCCCGCGACCGGCGTCATCGTCGAGCGCGAGCGCATGGACAAGTTCGGCCGTCCGCTGTTGGGCGCCACCACCAAGCCGAAGCTGGGTCTGTCCGGCCGCAACTATGGCCGCGTTGTTTACGAGGCACTCAAAGGCGGCTTGGACTTCATGAAGGACGACGAGAACATCAACTCGCAGCCCTTCATGCACTGGCGCGACCGATTCCTGTATTGCATGGATGCGGTGAACAAGGCCTCCGCCGCCACCGGCGAAGTCAAAGGTCACTACATGAACGTGACCGCCGGCACCATGGAAGAGATGTACAAGCGCGCTGAATTCGCCAAGTCGATCGGCTCGATCATTGTCATGATCGACCTCGTGATTGGCTACACCGCGATTCAGTCGATGGCGAAGTGGGCACGCGACAACGACATGATTCTGCATTTACATCGCGCCGGCAACTCGACCTATTCGCGTCAGAAGAATCACGGCATGAGCTTCCGCGTCATCTGCAAGTGGATGCGCATGGCCGGTGTGGATCATATCCATGCAGGTACCGTCGTGGGCAAGCTGGAAGGCGACCCGCTGATGATCCGCGGTTACTACGACACGCTGCTCGACACCCACACACCGATCCAGCTCGAAAAAGGTATTTTCTTTGATCAGGACTGGGCTTCGATCAACAAGTGCATGCCGGTCGCCTCCGGCGGCATTCATGCCGGTCAGATGCATCAGTTGCTGCACTACCTGGGTGACGACGTGGTGCTGCAGTTCGGCGGCGGCACAATCGGCCATCCCGATGGCATTCAAGCCGGCGCAATCGCCAACCGCACCGCCTTGGAAGTCATGATCCAGGCGCGTAACGAAGGCCGCGACATCTGGACCGAAGGCCCACAGATTTTGAATGATGCCGCCAAATGGTGTGCACCGCTCAAAGCCGGTTTGGAAACGTGGAAGGATGTCACCTTCAACTACGAGTCCACCGACAGTCCTGACTTCGTGCCGACTGCAACGACCAGCGTCTAATTCTTAAGGAGAACCTGTTTATGATGACCAATCTTGGCAATCGCATCACGCAAGGGCAATTTTCTTTTTTGCCCGACCTGACCGATGCGCAGATCACCGCGCAGATCAAATACGCGCTGGGCAAAGGCTGGGCGCTGAGCGTCGAGTACACCGACGATCCGCACCCGCGCAACACCTATTGGGAAATGTTCGGCAATCCGATGTTCGATCTTAAGGATCCCGCCGGCATCCTGCTGGAGGTGAATAACTGCCGGAAAACCTTCCCGAATCACTATATCCGCGTCAGCGCATTCAGCGCCGTGCGCGGCGTGGAAAGCGTGTGCATGTCGTATATCGTCAATCGTCCGAAAAAAGAGCCTGGCTTCGGTCTGGTGCGTCAGGAAACCAATGGTCGCACTATGCGCTACACCATTCATTCCTACGCGACTGACAAAGCGGAAGGTGAACGGTACTAGTAGTAGTCAGTCAATATCAGTCGGTGGCGGGTGCGCTCGTGCGCCCGCTACCACTATTTACCTTGTCAAATAACCGCAATTGTTGGAATAGACAATATGAATGATTCAGAGGGCGCGACAACCCGGGCAATATTGGCAGATGATACCCCCGTCAACCTTGAGGCCGAATTCGAAGCATCCAATGTAAAAGAAGTGCTCGACAAGCTCGACCGCGAATTGATCGGTTTGTTGCCTGTCAAAACCCGTATCCGCGAAATCGCGGCGCTGCTGTTGGTTGACCGTCTGCGTAAACAATTCGCGCTGACCTCCGAAACACCGACGCTGCACATGAACTTTACCGGCAATCCCGGCACCGGCAAGACCACCGTTGCCATGCGTATGGCCGAGATTCTGCATCGTCTGGGCTATGTGCGTGAAGGCCATCTGGTCTCCGTCACCCGCGACGATCTGGTGGGCCAGTACATCGGCCACACTGCACCGAAAACCAAGGAAGTGATTAAAAAGGCCATGGGCGGCGTGTTGTTCATCGACGAGGCCTATTACCTCTACAAGCCCGAGAACGAGCGCGACTACGGCGCCGAATCGATCGAGATCCTGCTCCAGGTCATGGAAAACAACCGTGATGACCTGGTCGTGATCCTGGCCGGTTACAAAGACCGCATGGACAAGTTCTTCCACAGCAATCCCGGCATGCGCTCGCGCATCGCGCACCATATCGATTTCCCCGATTACAGCGCCGAGGAATTACTGCAAATCGCCAAGCTGATGCTGGCGACCCAAAACTACCGCTTCAGCACCGATGCCGAAAAAGCTTTCTTCGATTACATCAGCCTGCGCATGAAGCTGGAACATTTTGCCAATGCGCGCTCGGTGCGCAACGCGCTCGATCGCGCCCGTTTGCGTCAGGCCAATCGCTTGTTCGCCAGCGCGACGAAATCACTCAGCAAGGTCGACCTCATGACAATTGAGGCCGAAGATATCCTCGCCAGTCGGGTGTTCGTCGAAGGCAAGCTCGACAACGAAGGTGGTTGAAGGAAAGACAGAGAAGCAGAAAAGCAACGCATAGCACGCACTGATAGATCAGGAGGAATCATGCCACTGGTGGATATGAAAGACATGCTGAATCATGCCTACAGCAATGGCTATGCCGTGGGCGGCTTCGCCCTGGGCAGCATCGACTTCATCGAGCCCGTCGTCGCAGCGGCGGAGAACTGCCGCTCGCCTGTCATCCTGAGTCTGGCTGAATCCCACCACACGCATTACGATTTCGAACTGGCCATGGCCGCTGCGGAGAAGGCGGCGCATCGTGCCGCTGTGCCGGTTGCGATTCATCTGGACCGTGGTAGCTCGCTCGAAGCCGCGGTGCGCGCCATTAATCTCGGCTGCAACGGCGTGACAGTCAGCGTGTCTTCAGACTCGTTCCTGGGGAATGTAACGCAGGCACGTCATGTGGTTGAGATGGCGCACGCCTGTGGCGTGGCTGTCGAAGGCGAACTGGGGTCTGATGGTGCTGTGGAGGGCGAAGAGATCACCGATGCCTCGGGCGACGCGCAGTCCACCTCAGTGGCGGAGGCCAAGGCCTATGTCGCGCGCACGGGCGTGGATTCGCTGGCAGTGTCGATCGGCACGGGGCAGAGTCGCCTGCGTGGCAGATACAAGCTCGATTTTGAGAGGCTAAAACGCCTCAATGACGCGGTGAGGATTCCGCTGGTTATCCAGAACGATGCCGGGCTCACCGATGACCAGTATCGCCGGCTGATCGCACACGGCGTTGCGAAGATCAACTGTTGTACCGCGCTCGCCGCTGCCGCCGCTAATAGTGTCCGGGCCAATGCGCGTGCCGATAGCCGCTGCGACTACATCGGCCTTGTGAAAGACCTGGGTGAGAGCATCCGTAATGAGGTTGAACGCTGCATGCGCTCGTGGGGTTCCGCGGGCCGCGCGGCCGAGGTAATTGTGCAATGCACCACCTGGCGGCCGGTTGAACACGTCATCGTTTACAACGTCGAACATGCGACGGACGCCCAGGTCGAGGCAATGATGGCGCGTGGGCGCGCGGTGCTCGACAAGATCCCCGGTGTGCGCCGGGTCGTTACCGGCTGGGCGGTGACAGAGAAGCCGAGTTACCGCTTCTGCTGGCTCATCGAGTTCGTGCACGAAAAGGTGATTGCCAGTTACCGCGACCACCCCGATCATATAGCCTTCGCAAATGGCATGTTCCGCCCGATCACCGGCAACCGCATCAGCATTGATTTCCTGTCCATGGCCGAAGCGGCACCGTCCCGAGTCATGCACGATAAACAGCGGGAACGGGCCTGACTTATTGAGAACGAGCCTGAGAGGAACCCAACTCCGACAGACGAGGGGATCACCACACATGGCGCCGACGCTGTAGCACATGAAAGCCTCAGATGAGATACCGCCGTTGCGCATCATGCCCAAGCGGATCGAGGCGGCATGTTACAACCGGGTGCGTCTGGCCTTGTTGCGTCTGGACAATCCATTACGCCTGACGTTGACACAGCACCGCGGTCTGGAAGTCATCCTATATGACGACAATTGGGTCTGCGTAGACGGTTTCGCAGATGACCAGTTGGTACTGGCCTGGCGGGCTTTCCAGACTCATGGCCGTGACAACCTGTTTGAACCTATTGCCTGCGATCTCTGGCTATACCATCACTGCGCCGGCCTAATCATGGGCTCCGCGCTGGATGACCTGCAACAAGCAATCGAACGGCGCTTGGAGCGGGGTGTGGAATGATGGGGCTCTGTTCCCGCTTCAGTCTCCTATATTGACGTTGATCAGGAGAGTGCGGGCGCATAAATGTGTGTCAGCCACGATTGCGATGCAGCAGCGCCGGCGGCTGCACGCCGGCACTGCTGAAACCTTCCAGAACCCTTTCGGTTACGTCGGTCTCCAGTGACTTTTCGTATCGCATATCCAGCATATACACCTTCACGCGCAAGCCACAGCGAGATAGTTGTCGACGATCACTTCGTTGACCAGCACCGCAAACGGTTTTCCCAGGTAGGCGTAACGGCTCGAGATGATGGCGTCGATGGCGAGGGACCGTCACTAGTGGCAGCCGCTCTAGCATACCGTCGAGTGTGTGTATATGGAGATATTTGGCCGGCCTGTACGGTCTCGGCTGAGTCGTTATCTTGTGCAGGAGCGCGGATTTCCAATGCGACGCTGGCAAACTACGATGCAATGGATGCTGGTGAGGGCAGAGCACGCCCATTATACTTCCTTTCTCCCAGAGATACGTGACCGGGAGTGGTTCTTGAAGATGGCATGGCGATGCGCAACCGGGATTGAGTCGTGGAACAGCACATCACCCTGATCATAGTTTCAATCATCGTCGTCGGCATGAGCGCGCAATGGCTGGCGTGGCGCTTCAAGCTGCCGGCGATCGTGCTGCTCACGGTCAGCGGGCTGCTGGCCGGTCCGGTACTCGGCTGGATGAATCCCAGCCGCGACCTGGGCGAATTGCTCGCGCCCATCATCAAACTGGGCGTTGCCGTCATCCTTTTCGAAGGCGGACTGAGTCTGCGCTTCCATGAATTTCGTCAGGCCGCCACCGGTGTGACGCGACTGGTGACCCTGGCGGTCGCTCTGAGTTTCCCGCTGGGCGCCGCGGCGGCGCATTATATCGGCGGGCTGTCCTGGCCGGTGGCTTGGGTATTCGGCGCCATCATCGTGGTGACCGGGCCGACCGTGATCATTCCGCTGCTGCGTCAGGCGCGACTGCGACGACGCGCCGCCTCCTATCTGAAATGGGAAGCCATCATTAACGACCCCACCGGCGCGCTGCTCGCCGTGGTGATCTTCGAATATCTGACTATCGAAGGCGGCATCACATTGCCCGAGATGGCGCAGCGGCTCGGACTGGGCCTGGCAATCGCCGCCGCGCTGGGCGTGGGAGCGGCATATCTGCTCGGTCTAGGGTTCCGGCGCGGTCTGGTCCCCGAATATCTCAAGGGCCCGCTT
Source organism: Gammaproteobacteria bacterium (assembly GCA_038319625.1). Taxonomy (GTDB): domain Bacteria; phylum Pseudomonadota; class Gammaproteobacteria; order JBBQDK01; family JBBQDK01; genus JBBQDK01. Next base: position 21,227 of record JBBQDK010000010.1, on the reverse strand, counting down.
GCGCTTGCGGGGGCACTCGCTGTTTACGTCCTGGCCAACTACGAACTCAGCGAGGCCGGATTGCTGGCCGCCACTTTGTTCGGCGTTACGCTCGGTAACATGCGCCTGCCAAGTATCGATGAGATGCGACGTTTCAAGGAATACATCGCACTGCTGCTGGTGTCCACTGTGTTCATCCTGCTGACCGCCGATCTGCAACCCGGCATTCTGCTGGAGCTCAACTGGCGCAGTCTCGCCCTGTTGCTGACCGTGCTGTTCGTGCTGCGACCGTTGAGCATTTTCACCGCCACCATCGGCGCCAAGATGACCTGGCAGGAGCGTACGCTGTTGGCATGGATTGCGCCGCGCGGCATCGTCGCCGCCGCGGTGGCTGGTGTATTCGGTCCGGCACTGACCGAACAGGGTTTCGCCGGCGCGCAGCTGCTGTTGCCATTGGTCTTTGCCTTAATCCTGATCACGGTGCTGGCGCATGGACTGAGCATCGGCTGGTTGAGTCGTCGGCTCGATCTGAGCGCGACTGGCAGTCACGGTGTGCTCATGGTCGGTGCCAATCCTTGGAGTACCGGACTCGCGCAAGCGCTTATGGATAAAAAAATCCCGGTCATGGTCGTCGATAGTTCCTGGCATCGGTTGCGCATGGCGCGACTGGCGGGCGTGAAAACATTTTATGGCGAGATCCTCGCCGAGGCCTCGGAGCAGCGTCTGGAATTCAATGATTACGGCTTACTATTCGCCGCCACCGACAACGACGCCTACAATGCGTTGGTGTGCAGCCATTTCGGTGCGGAGATGGGCCGCACGCATGTCTATCAGTTGCCGGATGTCACGCTCGAAGAAAAGGACCCGAAACGTTTGCCACTGACGCGCCGTGGCCTGATCACGCCGGCGGAGCGCGCCTGGTATGAAGAACTGCATGCCAACTGGTACCGTGGCTGGACCTTCCAGAAAACCCAGCTCTCCGAAAACTTCGACTACAAGGCCTGTATTGCTGCATTGCCAGTCGACAGCTTGCCGATACTCGCGATCAAAGAGGACGGTACGGTGCAGTTCAATTCCCCCGAACATGACATCAACCCGAAACCGGGTGACGTGATTATCTGGTTCGGGCCGAAGGCGGAGAAGCTTGCGACCGTGCGTGCCGCCAAGGAATCCCCTCTCCCGGCGGGAGAGGGTAAAGGAGAGAGTGAAAGCAAGAGCAGTATACCTGCGGCCGACCTTCGCTAAGCAACGAGAGCTGCGAAGAGCGCGGAGAGGAGTGCCCGGAAGGGCCAGTTGAATTGCTGAATTACGGCGTTATTTTTGTTCTAGATCGTGCCGGATCCGATGCGCTTGACACGACAAGACAGGCGTTCATACTCGTTGTGATGAGCGACCATCACTCTCCACGACAAACACATTGGCCTGAAGACGTATTATTCACTATCGGGCATTCCACGCTGCCCATTGAGCGCTTTATATTTATACTGAAAACCTATGGTATTGAACATCTCGTGGATGTTCGCACCATGCCCCGTTCGCGCCATAATCCACAATTCAACGGACCGGATCTGGCAGTCAGCCTGGCGGCAGAACATATCGAATATACACATATGCAGGCACTGGGCGGCTTGCGGCACGCGCGTAAAGATTCTGTCAACACCGGCTGGCGCAATACCAGTTTTCGCGGCTATGCAGATTATATGCAAACAGAGGCGTTTCAGACTGCGCTTGAGACGCTCATGCGGATGAGCCACCAGAAACGTGTTGCCATTATGTGTGCCGAAGCAGTGCCGTGGCGATGCCATCGTTCCCTGGTAGCCGACGCGCTCAATGCGCGCGCCGTGCCGGTGGTGGAGATTTTCTCGGAGAGCAGCTTCCGTATGCATAAGCTTACCGCTTTCGCGCAGCTCGATGGTGTGCAAGTGACTTATCCGCACGAGCAAGCGACATTGCTGTGATAGTTCATACTCTTTGGCCAATGGAATTGTGAATGAAGCTCCCGCAATTGCTTAGGAAAATTCGTGCTTGCAAGCATTGCGCTGAGGTGTTGCCACACGGTCCTCGCCCTGTCGTGCAAGCGCATAAATCGGCCCGGTTGTGCATTGTTGGCCAAGCCCCCGGTCGAAAGGTGCACGAAACCGGCATTCCCTGGAACGATCCCTCCGGTGATCGGCTGCGCCGCTGGCTGGATCTGACGCCGGAGCAATTCTACGATCCGCGCAAAGTGGCGATTATTCCCATGGGTTTTTGTTATCCGGGAAAAGCCGCCTCCGGCGATAATCCGCCGCGTCCGGAGTGTGCGTCCCTCTGGCAGAAGAAAGTGAATGCCCAATTACCCGACGTCACGCTGACACTGCTGATAGGACAATACGCACAGGCTTATTATCTAGGCGAACACCGTAAGGCAACGCTTAGCGCTACTGTCAAGGCCTGGCAAGAGTATTTACCGCAGGGTTATCTGCCACTGGCACATCCGTCACCGCGCAACCAGCCGTGGCTGATTAAAAATCCGTGGTTCGAAGAGGAATTGGTGTCGGAGCTTCAGAATATTATTCAGGTTATGAAGCTATGAATTGCTCAGGTTCCCCCGAACTTCTTCAAGACCGGCCCTTTATGCATGGCGACAAACCAAGTTCTATCGCTTTTTATTTCATATTGCGGCTCATCCAAAGTCGCATGATGCATACGCCTTTGTAAGTCACGTCCTGTGTGCGTGCTTTGATAATCTTTCTGCTGACAGGCCCGGTTTCTGAATCCCAGGTGACGTGATCGCCATCTTTGCAACGTTCCGTCATATTCATTCTCTCCTTGAGACGAACGGTTGTGAATCAGTTTATTCCCGTCGCAGCGGTAACACATGGCCCGGGAAATTATTGCTGTGATCGTTACGGAGAAGCCCACAGTGCCAGTAAGGTACTACCTCTTATCGTTTTACGTGTAGCTCTCCAACTCGAGTATCGCGCCGATTCAGTATCAAGCTAGCCGCTACTGATGAGGTATTTCGCTAGTCAGTCCACGGTGTCCGGTTACTCAGTAGGAAAAACGGCAACTATGCCCCATCACAGTAGCGATGCTCCATGTGCGTGTGGAAGACAAGCCAGCTTCATAGGTGTCGGGACAGTTTAATTTACTGGATTTATTCTGTCGGGGAGAGGAAAATACGTAAGGATAACCGCAGGCCGGAACGGTTGTGCAAAGAATTTTTAGCGCGAAGACGATGTCAGAACAAAAAAATAGAAATATCGATGAGGGTTTACCAATAGCGCCGTCAATGGATGTGGCCCTTGCCTCGCTGACGGTACCGATCGTAGAAAGGACGGTTACCCATCGCCTGCTGACCATTTCCGGTTTATCAATTTTGATCGGTATCGCGGGCGGGATCGTGGCCAAGGTGTTTCTTGCCCTGATCGCAATCATCAGCAACTTGTCGTTTCATGGGCATTTCTCCACAATTCTGGAGCCGATTAACGCGGAGTTTGTCGGTGACTGGATACTTGTAATTCCAGTGATTGGTGCGTTGATCGTAGGTGTGATGGCACGCTACGGTTCATCGGCGATTCGCGGACATGGCATCCCGGAAATGATGGAAAAGGTACTGTTCAGCCGCAGTAAAATTTCCGCGCGTTTGATGTTTCTCAAGCCTGTCTCGGCTGCATTTGCAATTGGTACCGGTGGACCTTTCGGTGCGGAAGGTCCGATTATTGCGACGGGTGGCGCACTGGGCTCTGTCGTCGGGACGATATTGCGCGTAACGAACGATGAGAGAAAAGTGTTATTGGCAGCCGGCGCCGCGGCAGGGATGTCAGCGACATTTGGTGCCCCCGTCTCCGCAGTGCTGCTTTCTATCGAGCTGCTGCTATTTGAATATCGGGCACGCTCCATCATTCCGGTAGCACTGGCGGCATCGATGGCGGCGATTGTTCGACTGCTCATCATTGCAAAAGGTCCGATGTTCCCGATGGCGACCATCATGGATCCGGGTATGGCCGCGATGGGCTTTTACCTGATTCTTGGTGCAGTGATTGGGGTTGTCTCCGTATACATTACTAAATCGATCTACCTGATTGAAGATGCCTTTGAACACCTGCCTGTTCATTGGATGTGGTGGCCGGCACTCGGTGCGATCGTAGTGGGTATCGTAGGGTATTTCGAACCGCGAGCACTCGGCGTCGGTTACGAACAAATCGAAATGATTCTGTCCGGACATCTAATCGGCTGGAGTCTGGTGGCACTGGTTCTATTTAAATATATAGCCTGGTCTGTTTACCTGGGAAGCGGTACTTCAGGCGGAACGCTTGCACCACTCTTCATTATTGGCGGTGGCCTGGGTGCGCTGATTGGGTTATCCGGTGCAGCCATCACGCCTGAGTTAGGGATCAGCATCGCTGTCGCCGGTCTTGTCGGCATGGCGGCGATGTTTACCGGCGCATCACGCGCATTTCTGGCATCTGTGATATTTGCATTCGAGGTTACTCATCAACCAGCTGGTATTCTTCCAGTATTGGTCGGATGCAGTGCCTCTTATCTAATGTCTGTATTGCTGATGCGTACGTCAATCATGACCGAAAAGCTGGCTCGACGCGGCACACATATTGACTCGGAGTATTCGGTTGATTACCTCAGCCAGGTAGCTGTTGATGAAATGATGACACGTGATGTTGTGACGCTGGCAGGTAATGAAACTGTAGCCTCTGTGCGTAGCCACTTCATTTATAATTCTACGATGAGCCATCAGGGCTTTCCGGTATTAAGTGAAGCATCGAATTTGTTGGGTGTTGTGACCTACCGGGATATTCTGGACCCTAAAGTCGCTCCAGAAACACAGATTCAAGATTTAATAAAGCGCGCACCGATCGTGGCACACCAGGATAATACGTTGCGGGAAGCCGCGGATCACATGGCACGTGAACATGTGGGACGCTTGCCGGTTATCGATCGTAGCAGTGGCAACTTAATTGGCATTCTGTCGCGTAGCGATCTCCTGGCGGCGCATGCACGTCGGCTGGACTGTGAGTAGACACGGATTTATTCTACGTCAGTCCGCAGCCCGCAGCCTCAGTCATACTCCTTCGTATATAACAGATCCGCACCGCTCTGCGTGCCGCTTTCGGTTTGCAATGTCAACCAGTGATTGAACTGGTAGCGCAGGCGCAACAGGTTTTCCGGGGCGAACAGACCGATGCCGTAGCTGATGTAGAGTTTCGGCGAGAGATATTTGCCGACTACCAGACTGGCGTCGGTGCCGTTGGCATCGTCCTCGATCTGTACGTCTTCCAGTCCCAACCGGCTGCCGATCTGGCGGGCCAGGAACAGGCCACCACTCAGGCCCAGCGATGTACTGGCCTGTTGCAGCATCTGGCCTTCAGCGCCGCTGGCCTGATTCAGCGGGCGGCCAAGCAGTAGGTAGGCGAAGGCGTCGCCCTGATCCATCGCCGGTTCGGAATACACGCTGAGTTCCGGCGCAGTGAGCGGACCGACGGCGCGGATGCCGGCGGTGATTGTGCCGACCTTGCGCACGGCGCGCGCGTCGATGCGCGGATTGTCCAGCAGGCCATCGAAAATCAATCGGCCCTGGCTGATGGTGAGATTGCGGCCGTAGGCGTTGTACTTGCCGTCGACGAGTTTGAGTTCGCCTTGTGCCTTGGTGGGTCTGTCGGTGTGCTCCTCGATCTGCACCTTGCCGGTGATGCGCGACTCCAGGTTGAAGCCGCTGAAGTGCACCTTGTCGCCGAGGCTCAGGCCGACTTGCGCATTGATCGTCCAGCGGGCCTGTGGCACTGCCGGCATGCCGACGATGACCTCGTCACTCGACACCGTCACCGCGCTCTCCGGCAGTTTGCGCACTGTGATGCTGGCGGTCGGTATATCGAGCGTGCCGGTCACGTCGATGCTGTGGTCGTGCAGCAGCAGCTTGAGATCGGGTGAGGCCGTCGCTTGCCGGTCGGGCAGATTCAAAACCTCGAAGTCCTTGCCGGTGATGGCGAGCTGTACGGGGAATCCCTGTGCGGGATTCAAGTCGACACTGCCTGCCACTTGCAGGTTGCCTTTGCCGGAGCGGGCCTGACCACTGACGGCAAGTTGTGTGCCGCCGTCGGCGCGCAAGTCCAGTTGCAGTGCTTCCAGGCGCATGCCGAGTTGCGGCAGATAGGCGCCGGCATCGCTGAGAGTCAGATGGCCGGTGAGGCGCGGTTGCGCCAGTGTACCGGCGATGCCGAGATCGGCGACGAGCTTGCCACGGGTTTCTTCAGCGGCTGGCAGAAACGCGGAGAGCAGGCCGAGTTCACTGAGTTCGCCGTGCAGGCTGCCCTGCAGGCGGCTTTTCTCCGGTGTCGCGAGATCGAAAGGCGTGATTTTCAGATCAGCTCGCAATTGTCCTTGCTTTGCCAGGACCAGTTGCGCAGTGCCGGTCAGTACACGGTGTTCGAGTGTGGCGTCAAGGCTGCCCTGTTCGTAGGCCACTTGCACGCGTTCGTCCTTGCTGCCGCGATAGCTGAGCGTGCCGGGTGCGGCAGTCAGTTGCAACTGTGCGCGGGTGTCGCGGGTGCCGCCGCCATGGGCGACGAGCGTGCCGTCCACCTTGCCGTTCAGTTCGCTATCGGGCGGCAGCCAAGCACTTAGCAGGCGCAGCTCGATGTGTTCGAGTCGACCGTCGACGCGCCAGTCGGCCGGTGTCCAGTGTGCGGTGAAGCAGATGCGCGCAGCGCCGTTGCGCAGACAGGTCTCGGCAAGCTCGGCGGCGTAAGCGGTGCCCGGCGTCACGTGCAGTGGCGCGGGCGCCGCCAGGGTCCAGTGGCCCAACGATTCATGCTTGGCGGTGTCGCCTGACTCGGCCTGTTGCAGGCGACCCTGCCAGCGTTTGCCATCCCAGCCGCCGCTCAGTTGCAGCATGCTCCGGGAGTCCGTGTTGGCAAGCCTGGCCGTCAGCGTGTGTTTGCGCAGCTGACCTTCTGCATCGACCTGCAAGCTACCGATGGGACGACCGGCGTTGCTGATGTCAGTCATCGTCACGGCGAGCGACGAAGGTCGCAGATCGGCAAGATCCAGCGCGATTGACGCGTGCAGGGTACTGACAACCTGCTGCGCATAGCCCAGGCGGGTGCTGTCGATACGGGCGTCGATGAAGGGTTTGGCGCGCGGTCCGCGCAGCGTGCCCTTGGCGGTCAGCGCACCGTGTGCCTGCGGTAGCAGATGCTCGAGTTGCGGCGCAGCGATGGACCAGTCCATGTGCCAGTCCTTGCCGAGCGTGCCGGCGGCGGTGAGACGGGCGGAGCCGGAATCGAATGCCAGACTGTCGAGGTGCAGTGTGTCCTTATCGTAGGCAAGACTGCCATGTGCGGCCACCGGATGATCGCGCAGCGTGCCGCTGAAACTTTTGATGTGCAGTTCGGTGGCAAGACCGGCAAGGTCAGCCGGTGTTTGCCAATCGCCCTTGCTGGCGATGTCGAAAGATAGCCGGCCGGGCCATTGTGGCCATTGCACACCGGGATTGAGCGTGCGGCCGCTGAGTTGCGTGTTCCAACTGAGGGTCGGTGCCCAGGCGAGGCGGCCGGTGAGCTCCAGCGTGCCGTCCAGTGTGACGGCATGCAACGGTTGCCAGGTGATTGATTTGCTGTCGCCGTGACCCATGCCGGTCCATTCTCCGGCCGGGATGTCCGTGCCTTGCAGCGCGGCCTTGAGTGTCAGGGTGTAGTCATCGAGCGTACCCTGCAATTGCAGTTCACCGTGTGCGCTGGTGTATTGCGCGCTGTTTTGCAAGGGCCAGCGCGCATCGCGCCAGTGACCACTCAGCACAATGCGCGGTGTGCGGCTGAGCAGTTCGTGCACGGTGGCGTCGACGGTGAGCGGGAATGGCCCGGTCTGGTCAAGTGCGAGGTGCAGTTGATTGAGCGTCCCCGTCAGTTTGACGCTGCCTTGCAGGGGATAGGTGGCCGAGGTGCCCGGCAACCAGCTCAGGTTGAACTGCATCGGATAGGCGCCGCGCGGTTGCAGCTTGCCGCGCAACTCAATGTGAGATTCCGCGGTGTCGATCTGCATGCGAGTAATATTCAGACCACGGCGATCACCGGAGGCACTGAGCAACAGTTGTTTGATCGGTACGTGCGTGGTACCGATCATCAGGTCGTTGTCCAGCGCTTCCGCGTGCCGGATGACGATGCGCAACGGCAGTTTGATGTCCGGGAGTACGGTCAGAGGCGGCGTGGGACTTTGTTTGGGCGAGTGTCGCCAGTGCAATCCCTGCGTTTTGATGACGCTGATATCCAGCGTGTCGTAGAACAGCGCCACCGGCCGCCAGTCGAGTGCCAGTCTCGCTACTGTCAGGGTGCCATCGTTGTTTCGATAGCTGATGTCGTCCAGCCGCAACGGACCAAGCGCATTGCCGTGCACGGCGCCGATCTGCAATTGTCCCTGGGTCAGCGCTACGCCGCGTTGCAGCAACCAGCGCGTACCGGGTTCGGTGGTGAGCAGCAACAGCGTCGCGATGACACACAATAGCAGCAGCGCGAGCGGCAGCGAAACGATTTTCAGCAACGTCTTCACAGGTCCGGTCCGAAAAACAGATGCAGCCGCAACGGCCGCCCGGGTTTGTCGAGGGCGCTGGCGATGTCGATGCGTACCGGGCCGACCGGTGTCTGCCAACGCACGCCGATGCCGGCGCCGTGCATTAGCGGATCGGACAGAACATTCATGGCATTACCGGCGTCGTAGAACAGCGCCACGCTCCATTTGTCATGGATCTGCCGTTCGTATTCGAGACTGCCGACCATCAGATAACGGCCGCCGAGCACCGCGCCGGCTGCATCCTTGGGACCGAGGCTGTTGTAGGCGTAACCGCGCACACTTTGATCGCCGCCGGCGAAGAAACGTTGTGAGGCGGGCAGTTCGCTGAAAGTGCCGACCTCACTGACGCCGAGATCCATGCGTACCAGTACCCGGCTGCGCTGGTTCAGTGCCTTGATCAGTTTGCCTTTGGCGATCGCCTGCACGAAGCGAGTGTCGGAACCGAGCCAGGTATCCGAGCCTTTCAGTTCGAAGAACAATCGGTCGCCGCTTTGCAGATAGGCGCCGGCGCGCTTGCGAGTGCGAGTCCAGTTTATGCCGGGCAGCAGCAAGGTCGACTTGCCGTTGTCCGTGCCTACCTGAAAGGCTTCCTGCTGGGCGTTGAGGTAGATGGTTTCCAGCCAGTTGCCGGGGCGGACCTTGGTGCGGCGCACACCGAGGGTGGTGGTACGACTGTCGGTGGTACTGGTGTTTTCAGTGACATGACTGGCCAGGAATTCCAGGCGTTCACGTGAGGGATCGCGCAGCGGTATCGAATACACTGCGGTCGCGCCGTTGCCGATGCCGGACAGCGTAATTGAACTGGTGAAGCGGTGGCCGGCGCTGTTAACGCGACGGTTCTCCCAACCGAGTGTAAGGCGCGGACCGGTGTCGGTGCCATAGCCGATGCCGGAGGTGAACTTGTACTTCGGGCGATTGACGAGCGCAATCCGTACCGGAATAACATGATCCTTGGCATCCTTGCGTGGCGCGTTCACTTCAACACTGGAGAACTGATCGCTGTTCTCCAGGCGCGTGCGCAGTTCGAGCAGATGGCGGGTGTGGTAAGGCGTGCCCGTTTCGAAATTTACGAAGCGATCCAGATAATCGGTATCGTAGCCCTGTTGTGTGAAGCTCACTGCACCGAGGTGATAACGTTGGCCCAGAGCATAGTGCAAATGGATGGCGGCGCTGTTGTTCGCGACATCGACTTCTATGCGATGGCTGGTGAAGTGCGCATCGAAGTAGCCGCGTTCATTGGCAAGTACTCGCCAGTCATGCTTGGCCTGGTCGTATAGGCCGTGATTCAGCACATCGCCCATGTGCAGCGGGAAACCCGACTGTTGCTTCGTGAAAACGCCATCCGGCTCATCCGGCGGCGTATCGATGGCGATATCGACTAGGGTGATGCGCACCGGCGCGCCGGGCTTGATGGTAAAGCGTGCTTCCCAGTCTTGGCCACGCTGCTCCAGTTTGGATTCGATCTCGGGCTGGTAATAGCCGAGGGCGCGCAGTGCCGTGCGGATTTCCTGCGGGGCCTGACGGTACAAGCGCCGCAGGCGGGTTTCGGATTTTGTCGGAGTGGAATTCTGTAGCCCGAGAAACAATTGGACATTCTCGCGCTGCGCCGTGTTCAGGCCCTGCAAGATTACCTTCACAGCGGCCTGTGCGGCGGACCACGGCAGACTCAGCACACACAGGATCAGCAGGACGCCGGACCGGTGACGAATGCATCGTGCGCCGCATGTTTTGTGTGGAAAAACGGGCATGGAGGGGGTGAAGCGCATCGGAGCATGCGTGGCTATGGTACTCCATGATAGTCGCATCGGTGCAGGGTGTTAAGGTGTGATTGCAGGCATATGGATAATGACGCTGCAAGCAGGGCATCCGGGAGCCTATTGATAACGATGCACACCGTGACAGCCGACTGTCATGGCTTTATGATGCGCCATGCCTGTGAACCCCTCCACCAATCTCATCGCCGCCGTCGATCTCGGCTCGAACAGCTTTCACATGATCGTGGCGCGGGTCAGCAATGGCCAGCTGCATATCGTCGATCGGCTGCGCGAGACCGTACGGCTTGCTTCCGGGCTGGATAAACGTAACAAGCTGAGCGTGGTGGCGCAAAACCGAGCGCTGGCCTGTCTACGCCGTTTTGGTCAGCGCTTGCGTGCCATGACGCCGGACAATGTGCGCTGCGTCGGCACCAATGCCTTGCGCCAAGCACACAATGCCGAAGAATTCCTGGCGCGTGCGCAGCGCGCACTCGGTCAGTCCATCGAGGTGATCGCCGGCCGTGAGGAAGCACGTTTGATCTATCTGGGTGTGGTGCACAGCGGCCCGGAAACTCGTGACAAACGCCTGGTAATGGATATCGGAGGCGGTAGTACCGAGCTGATCATCGGCAAGGATTTCGAATCGCTACACCGCGAAAGTCTGTACATGGGTTGTGTGAGCATGAGCGCTGCGCACTTCGCCAATGGCGTGATCAAGCGTGCCGGATTCGCGGCCGCCGAGCTCGCGGCGCATCAAGAGCTGCAGCCGGTGCAGGAAAATCTGTTGAATGCCGGCTGGAAGACCGCCATCGGCGCATCCGGCACAATGCTTGCCGTGCGCGAGGTGCTGCGCTTGCAAGCTTGGAGCACGACCGGCATCACCCTGCGTGGCCTGAAGCGCCTGCGCAAGGCGCTGCTCGACGCCGGCCATGTCGACAAGCTCAAACTCAACGGACTCAGCAGCGACCGGGCGCCGGTATTTTCCGGCGGCGTAGCGATTCTTATCGCCCTCTTCGAGGCCTTCGATCTGAACAAGGTCACGGTCTCCGATGGCGCGCTGCGCGAGGGCCTGCTGTATGACCTGCTCGGTCGCATCCGTCACGAGGACGTGCGGGAGCGCACCATCCAGGGCTTGTGCACGCACTATCATGTGGAGACTACACACGCCGAGCGGGTGCGCAAGACGGCGCTTATGGCATTCGATGCCGTGGCGAAGCCCTGGGGACTCAAGACCAGTGAGTATCGCAACCGGCTGGGCTGGGCCGCGCGGCTGCACGAAATCGGCCTGTCAATGGCGCACACACGCTTTCACAAGACCGGCGCTTATCTGATCGATAACTCCGATCTGCCGGGTTTTTCCCTGCAAGAGCAGAAACTGCTCGCCATGCTGGTGCGCGGCCACCGGCGCAAATTTCCCGGCACCGCCTTGCAGGTACTGCCGCGTACGTCGCAACGTGCCGTGAAATATCTGTGTGTGCTGTTGCGCCTGGCCGTACTGCTGCATCGTGCCCGCGCCAACCAGGCGCCACCGCGTATGAAGATCACCGCCGCGACCAATCAGTTACGACTGCGCTTTCCGCCCAACTGGCTGGAGCGCCATCCGCTCACCACTGCCGATCTCGTCCAGGAAGTTGCATATCTCAAGGCAGCGAAGATCAAATTGAAATTTTCGTGATAAATGCACAAGCCATTCTATTACTCCTCTCTACCGCTCTCCCCGCTTGTGGGGAGAGCGGAGCGAAGGAATGAGTCAAGAATTCCTTCTCAAGGCTTTTCCGACACCTCGATATTTTTCAATATCGCCGCTTTCACGGTGTCATAGTCATTGTTGAAGTGATGACCACCGGGCATGCGCAGGTTGCGTACGTTGCTTCCCTCGAGTACCGGGCAGAGCGCCTCGTCTTCCTCTTCTGCGCCATAGACGCACAGCACCGGCAGACGGATGCGTGCCGCTTCACTGGCCACATCGAGTGCACCGGGGCGGTGGGCATCGGTGAACCAGTCGTTCATCTTGATCTCTACGTTGGCGAACTTCGCTGGCGCCAGCAGGGCTACCAACGTTACTCGGGTCTGCAGGTCGGGTGGCAGGCGGTTGATGAGAAAGGGCAACCAGGCGGCGCCGAAAGAATAGCCGACCAGCAACAATTTTTGCTTGTGCCATGTGCTCAGATAGTGGCGCAGTACCGCATTGACGTCGCGTGACACCTCGTCGGGTCGGCGTGGTTGCCAGAAGTATTTCAAACAGTCGAAGCCGACCGTGGCCAGGCCTTTTTTCTGGAAGGAATTGCCGAGGTTGCGGTCGAGGTCAGCCCAGCCGCCGTCGCCGGAGAAGATGACCACAAGTACGTCGTTACCGGTGTCCAGTGTGGGCAGTTCGACCACCGGTGTAGCGTGGTCGGTGATTGCCGGCGGGACGGCGAAGCACGGGGATGTCAGTAAGGCGCCGAAGCAGATCAGAAGTATCGAAAGCGTAGGGTGTGGTTTCACGTATCGGTCTCGGGTAGTGGGGTGCGGTGCCGGATGCCGGCGCGAGGCGGTGACAGGGGTCGGGGAATTCCGGCAGGCGTCGAACATCGCGGTGATTATACTGCGAGGTGTGAGGAGAATGACACGTACAAATCAAGACACAAGGATATGCCCATTCATGCGGCGATCCCGGCTTATGTCCGCGCCGGTCTTAAACGGCATGAGAAGTGAAAAGGTCCCGATCACAGTGCGCTATGCCGCACAACGGTTGCTCTGCTCTCCTCGTGGAGCATATGCTTGGCGTTCGTTCAATCAGCTGTGAGGATATGCCATGCCCTATACCCTGAATATTGTCGACGAACTGAAAATATTGAGTCACTACAACCTGGCCAATATCGACGAGGGCTTGAAGGCCCATCACACGGCGGATCCTGCCATGATCGCTGCCATGCTGCGCCTCCATGAGAAGGGTCTGGTGACGCAAGAGGATGGCGGATATCTCACGGACCTGGGCCGCGAGGCGGCTGAACATGCGCAGGCCGCCCTGACCATCCTCACTTCCGAGCGCGCGCTTGCGCAATAGCATAACGGGGTATTGCCGATCGTATTATCCATACTGTAAGGAGACGGCATGAAGGCCAATAATATCCTCGAAACCATAGGTAATACCCCGCACGTTCGTATCAACCGTTTGTTCCCGGCTCCCGCCGAGGTCTGGATGAAGCTGGAGCGAGTCAATCCAGGCCGCAGCATCAAAGACCGTATCGGTCTGGCGACGATCAACAGCAAGATAGCGAAAATCTCCACCGGCAATCGCGTATTGATCTTCTGCTACGATAGTGGCGAGTACTATCTGTCGGTGGACGGGTTGTTCCAGTAAAATCTTTGCACAGCTATTCTTGCACAGGTGGAGGTCAGGAACCCGCTACTTCTGGACGGTCTGAACGTTTTACCTCTGCAATGATCAAATCGGCAACTTCGCATAAAGATTCGCCACGTGCTTGCACATTATCTTGATCTGGCCGGTCCCTACTTGCATCAGTACGGCTATGTTGCTGTATTCTTCATGGTGCTGGTGGAGGGTTTCGGCGTGCCCGCGCCGGGGCAGACCCTGATCATCGCCGGTGGACTGCTCGCGGCCCGCGGCGACATGCACATTGCGGTGTTGACGACGGTCGCCTGGTCGGCCGCGGTGCTCGGCGACAATATCGGTTATGCCATCGGCCGGTATGGCGGACGCCGCCTGGTGCTGCGGCACGGCGCGCATGCCGGACTGCGGGCCACGCATGTCGAACACGTGGAGCGCTTCTTCGCCCGCTACGGTGGCGGCATCGTCATTGTCGCCCGGTTCCTGGAAGTGTTGCGCCAGCTCAATGGCGTGGTGGCCGGTTTCGGCGGTATGACCTGGCTGCGGTTCCTGGGATTCAATGCGCTCGGCGCGGCATTGTGGGTCGGTGTCTGGGGCTATGGGGTATACCGTCTCGGGGAACACCTGGATCAGGTGCTGGTGTGGCTGAAGGTTGTTGAACCGTATCTTGCCGGGGTGGGCGTGCTTGCCGTGCTCGGCCTCCTTGGTTATCTGTTGGGACGCGGTAACGGTGCCGCACCCTAGCGTGGCAGACCTGTTAACATATCCGGCAGGCATGATTGATAGACGCCGGACGGACAAAAAAAATCTGACGGTCACCGCGGGGGCGGAATAATGCAAGGATATATCGGTTGGTTCCTGCTGGCCTTCGCGCTGCTCGGACTGGAAATGCTGAGCGGAACCTTCTACATGGTCGTGTTCAGCATCGCGGCCGCCAGTGCAGGCATTGCCGCCTATTTCCATTTCAGCCTCACCGTGCAATTGATTGCCGCGACACTGGTCGGCATCATCGGTACCCGGGCGTTGCGCGCCTGGAAGAACGCTGATAGTCGCGCGCATCAGTCGGCCGATCGCAATCCCGATATCGGCCAGGCTGTGCAGGTGGAGACCTGGCGCGAAGATGGCAGCTTGCGTGTTCAATATCGCGGCTCGCAGTGGGATGCGGAACTCGATGCGGCCGACACCCGCCGGGATGTGCCGCTCTACATCAAAGACCAGCGTGGCTCGGTACTGATTCTGAGCCAACACAAACCCGATTGACCCTCAACACCCGAGCAAAGGAAACTTATGGAAATCGCACTGATAGGCCTTGTCGTCGCACTGATCTTCGTATTCAAGTCTATCAAGATCGTTCCGCAACAGACCGCCTATGTGGTCGAGCGTCTCGGCCGCTATCACACCACGCTGCAGCCGGGTCTGAACATCGTGCTGCCGTTCATCGACAAGCTGGCCTACCGGCACAGTCTCAAGGAGATTCCACTGGACGTGCCCAGCCAAATCTGCATCACGCGCGACAACACCCAGTTACAGGTCGACGGCATTCTGTATTTCCAGGTGACCGATCCCAAACTCGCGTCCTACGGTTCCAGTGACTACATCCTCGCCATCACCCAGTTGGCGCAGACCACACTGCGTTCCGTGATTGGCAAGCTGGAACTGGATCGCACCTTCGAGGAGCGCGACGGCATCAACCATACCGTGGTCGAGGCACTGGACAAGGCCGCCGTGAGTTGGGGTGTCAAGGTGCTGCGTTACGAGATCAAGGACCTGACGCCACCCAAGGACATCCTGCACGCCATGCAGGCACAGATCACCGCCGAGCGCGAGAAGCGCGCGTTGATTGCCGCCTCCGAAGGCCGCAAGCAGGAACAGATCAACATCGCTACCGGCGAGCGCGAGGCATCGATACAACGTTCCGAGGGCGACAAGCTCGCCGCCATCAACCGTGCCGAGGGCGAGGCCGGCGCCATCACGGCGGTGGCCAACGCCTCCGCGCAGGCGATCAAGGTCATCGCCGACTCCATCCAGTCGCCCGGCGGTATCGACGCCATCAACCTCAAAGTCGCGGAAAAATATGTCGAAGCCTTCGGCAATGTCGCGCAGAAAGGCAACACGCTGATCCTGCCTGGCAACCTCGCCGACATCGGCGGCATGATTGCCACGGCCATGAGCGTGGTGAAGAGCCAGAACGCCTTACCGCGATAAGCACATTATTAGAGTACATTGTATCCGGAGCATGTGCCGCATGATTGATGAGTGCGTAAGTCTGCAAGGACGTCCCTTCTCCCGGAGGGCGAGGGAGACAACTTGCAATGCTCGGCACAAGGAATCAGAGAAAGTCTGATTAATTCGCATTAGTTCGCTTGCTCCCCTCTCCCGCTTGCGGGGAGAGCGAAGCGAGGGGGGCGAAGCCGGTTGAGAGAGGGGGCGAAGCCGAATTCACTCTTATAATCAACGAATAAATCAGAGGTTACTTAGATAATAATGAACAAGAGTGGTGTGCGCGGGTTTGTTGTAGTGCTGTTGTGTCTGCTGAGCACGGTAGTGCAGGCAGCTCAACCTGAGACGCAGGATGTGTTCGACCACTACAAGGACAGCATTGTCCAGATCCGCATCCTCGAGGCATCGACCGGCGCGAGGGCGGTGTTGGGCTCCGGGTTTCTCGTCGGCGACGACGGCCGTATCATCACCAACTACCACGTCATCGCCGATCTGATCCAGAAGCCCGGACAGTACCGTGCCGAGATCGTGCACTCGAACGGCAAGATCGGCGCCTTGCGCGTGCTCAACTTCGATGTCGTGCACGATCTTGCGCTGGTGCGCACCGATGTGCCGGTGGTCGCGCATCTTATTCTGAGCAGCGCGCCGATCGAAAAAGGCTTCCGCGTGTATGCATTGGGCTCGCCGCTGGATCTGGGCATGACCATCGTCGAAGGCACGTACAGCGGTCTGCTCCAGGAATCCCTGTACGAGAAGATTCACTTCACCGGTTCCATCAACGCAGGCATGAGCGGCGGACCGGCACTGCTGGCGGATGGCAGTGTCATCGGCGTGAATGTTGCCACGGCCGGCAATCAGATCAGCTTTCTGGTGCCGGCGGCGTATGTGATCAAGCTGCTGGCGATAACGCCCGCGCAGACGCAGATTGTCCCGGGACTGGCGCAGGTCCGCGATCAGTTGCTGCGCAATCAGGACGGCTATATGTCGCAACTGCTGGCCAGACCGTTGCCGACCGCAGTCATGGGACATTACCGCGTGCCGGGCAAGATAGGGTCATATATAAAGTGCTGGGGTGATTCCAACCGTCAGCATGAAAACCTGTTCGTGACGGTCGTCCAGCAGTGTGCCACGGATGATGACCTGTATCTTTCACGCACCCAGAACACCGGTATAGTGAGTTATAAATACAATCTGATCAGTTCCAGCCAGCTCAACCGCTTCCGCTTTTACATGCTCTACGAGAAAATTTTCAGCAGTCCCTACAACCCAATCATGGCAGGTAAGGAAGACGTGAGTAAATACCTCTGCCATACCGATTTCGTTGTCAATAAGGGTATCAAGCTCAAGGCCGTGCTGTGTCTGCGCCGCTATCTGAAGCTGGATGGTCTGTACGATGTCGAACTCAGGGCGGCGACGCTGAACAGCAACACGGAAGGGTTGCAGACCTCCGTTGCGCTGGCAGGAGTCAGTTTCGGCAATGCGCTGCGTTTCATGCATGCCTATCTGGGTACCATCGCATGGATGAACTGATCGTCGTCGAGGTACTCGACCGCGCCGGGCGGGTGACGGAACGGGTCCGTCTCACGAACTTCCCGGCCCGTATCGGTCGCGGCTATGACTGTGCCGTCATTGTCGACGACCCATATGTCTCGCCGCACCATCTGTCCATCGGGCGCGATGACGGTGGACAATTGTGTTTGGTCGATACGCAGAGCGACAACGGCAGCTATTATGTTGCCGATGGTCGGCGCCTGACGCGCGCGACGCTGCAAGTCGACACGGCCTTGCGCATCGGCAACACGCAGTTACGTCTGCGCCGCGCCGATTTCGCCGTGAACAGGACGCTAATCGATCTGCCCAACGGTGCTGCCGGCGTCCGTTCTATCAATCGCGGGCGTGTGCTCGCGGCCTTGCTGCTGGTGAGTGCCGTCGCGCTGTTCATGCAGTTGAGCTGGAATACCTTCACACAACCCAAGCCCGCGCAACTGCTATTCTATGTATTCGTGACACTCATCATGGTGCTGATCTGGGCCGGAGCCTGGGCCTTGGCGAGTCGGGTGTTCGCGCATCGTCCGGCGTTCTTCGCGCATGGCGTGATCGCCTTGTCAGTACTGCTGGCGTGGATGGTCTATGACATTCTGCTCGACTACTACCGGTTCGCGCTGGCGGCGGATCTGTCAGCGGACATTCTCAATTACGTGGGCGCATTTGTGCTGCTGTCTGCGCTGTTCGCCGCACATCTACGTTTCAGTTCGGCGTACCGGCCGCGCCCGCGTCTGCTGATGAGCGGCACCATCGCCGGCATGCTGATTGGCCTGAGCCTGCTGACCCAGCACATTGCCGACATGGATTTCTCGGGGTTGCCGAAATACGACAGCGTCCTGAAACCGCCGGCTTTCAGAGTCAGCGCCTATCATGACCTCGACCATTTCTTTACCGACGCGCGGCAGCTGCAAGACAGCCTCGCGCAACTGAAAGCGGACGAATAGCCGCCACTCAGCTCCGGGCCAGTTGCTGCAGGCACTGCAGATAACGCGCTTCGTCGGGTGCCTGTCCGTCGTGCCGGGCCTGCCACAAGGCCTCGCCGAGACACTCCATCATACGATGTTCGACCTCGTGTGCATCCTGTACGCGTGCCATCAACGTCCCGAAGGTGGCGGTTATCCCGGCGGGTCGGTCGGTGGCGAGTTGTTCGTGAATGGCGAGGTGCATGCCCATGTGCAGGAAGGGATTGGTCTGCCCCATCTCGGGCGTGAAGTCGCGCGCCAGCGCGGCGGCGTGATCGGCGAGCAGGGCGTGATACTCGGGATGCAGACCGATGACAGCGACCAGCTGTTCCTCCAGCGCTTCGAGCGGCCGGCCCTGCAGGTGTTTGTCCCAGGCCGCGCAATAGACGCGGCGGATCTCATCGCGATTCTGACCGTACATAGTGCGCCTGACCCATGACCCGTCGTGAGCATAACCCGGTACACGCCGGCAGGGCCAGCGCCGCCGGACCGCGCTGTCAGACGTTGGCTGCCGGGCGGGCAATCACTCAAAACACTTATTGGAATCAGCGATGCAGATAGCCATAGATCAGCAGGAACAAGGCAATCAAGGCCATAGCGGCGTGCATGGCGACGACCGGCATCGGCGGCGGCTTGCGGCCTTCACGCAATGCCAGCAGCAGCACGCCGCCTGTCAGGGCCAGCACGAACAGGAACGCGGCGTCGTTATAGAGAATATGCCGGACCGGCTCACGGAAAATGGCAAACACCAGCAACACCAGTCCCGATACCGCGACACCGGCATGTCCCAGGCCCAGCGCCAATGACCCCCGGTGATAACGCACGCCAATGAAGATCAGGCTCATGCCGAGAATGGCGGCGAGACATAAAATCAGGATTGCATAAATGATCATGAGGAACAGCCACGAGAGTCGGGTCCGGCATTCAGACATTAAACGCCGGACATTGTTCAACGATGTTTGACGATCGGATATTATGTGTCAGATCCAGCCTGGATGACAGCTGCGGGAGCGGCGCCGACAGGGTGAGCAATGGTATGCATCCGATCGTGTGCGAGCCAAAGGCAACTATTGAGCATTACCAATTCAGCTGGTACTCACACGCCCAACTCCCTGTCCCTCTCCCCGCAAGCAGGGCGAGAGAGGGTGGGGAAGTTTCTAACGAATGGGGCTGATATAGTTGAACAGATCGATGTGTGCAGCACCCCCGCTCAGTGCGGTTGGTGCCACTGTCTTTCCGGGTGAGCAGGCTGTCGCGACCGATCTGTGTGGCAACAGTTGTTCGTGAGAATACTGTACGACTACCGAGAATGCGTACCGTTCCCTGGCTGGAGGAATCCCGGCGAAGAATCAGTCGAGTAAGCGCATGTCCAGTTTGAGTTGTCGTTGGCTAAAGGCTAGACTTGGCACGATATCAAGTGTTCCGACAAACTTGCGGCTGCGATGATCACGAGTGAAGCGTTGCTTTGATCTGCCATCTCGCGCGCGAAGGGTAGCCCATTATTTCATACTGACTTGTATCCCCTTGGACCCTCCATGGACTACACCGAATACACAAAATTCCTGATCGCTCTGCTGGCCGTCGTCAACCCGATCGGTGCCATACCGATATTTGTCGCGTTGACATCGGATGCGCAGGGCAACGAGCGCAAGCACATCGCCAATGTCGTCGTGTTGACAGTCGCGATCATTCTTCTGGTATCGCTGTTGTTCGGTGAGGCGGCGCTGCACTTCTTCGGCATTACAATCAATTCATTTACGGTCGGTGGCGGGATACTCATCATGCTGATGGCGGTCTCCATGGTGCAGGCGCGTATCAGTCCGGTGTCGCACACTAAGGAGGAGGCGCGTGAAAGTGAATCCAAGTCCTCGGTGGCGGTAGTGCCATTGGCCATGCCGCTGCTGGCCGGGCCGGGCGCGATCAGCACTGTAATCCTCTACGCGAACAAAGGTGCTGGTTGGAGTCATTATTTGCTGATGGGAGTCGATATTCTGGTGCTTACTGGTGTGCTGTGGACTGTGCTGCAGATGGTACCGTGGATATCCCGGCATGTCAGTCAGACCGGCATTAATATCTTTACCCGTATCATGGGTCTTATCTTGATGGCAATCGCCATCGAGTTTATTGCCAATGGCATTAAAGGTATGTTTCCGGTGCTGGTGAAATGACTGGGCACTCCTGTGATCAAATCATTTGACGGACAGGATGTGAATGATGCATGACAGCCAGAGTAAGATGATAAGACTCGGCCTGCTGTTGCTCTGCGCGAGTGTCGCAGTGCATTCCATGCCGGCCCTTACGGATGCTTCGACAAACCAAACCGTGCCAGCGGCATGTACCAGCCATTGCGTGACACCGTATGGAACGGTGCTCGGGGTTGCGCCAGGCAAGGTGGATGCCTATTCCAATTGCAGTGCGGATTGTGTCATCACCGAGTCCAACGTGCAGGCGGGTACCTATACCGGCATCAAATGGCAATGCGTAGAATTCGCACGACGCTGGTTGCTGGCCAACAAGGGTCTTGTCTACGGTGATGTCGATGTCGCGGCGGATATCTGGAATCACATCACATACCTTACCCGTGTCACGGATCAGAAAAAATTCCTGCTCGATGCCTATCTAAATGGCTCGACACGCGCCCCACGGGTTGGTGATCTGCTGATCTACTCCCGTGAATATGAGAACACAGGTCATGTTGCTGTCATCACGGCGGTGAACTTGGCCTCGCAATCAGTCAAGGTGACGGAACAGAACTTCACCAACGCGGTTTGGCCCGGTAATTACTCAAGAGAACTCGAAATGATTCGTAAAAAAGGCCGGTACTGGATCCCGAATGCCTGCCTGCTGGGTTGGAAAAGCGTCTGGCAGTGAATG
>JBBQDK010000009.1:0-40725 GCA_038319625.1 Gammaproteobacteria bacterium | reverse complement strand
CTCGATGATCTGCGCGGCATCTCCGGATTGATGCACGCAGGTCTTGACCCGTTCTTGCCAGTAACCAAGGTCGCTCCGTCCCGGCTGCCTGCTTAAGAGCGCAGCAAACATACTCTTCGCAACGCGCTGCTCGCATTCCTGTGAAGGAAAGCTATTATCGCCCGCCATGTACTCGTCCATTTTGTCTATCCATTGATCCAATTCGCGATACTCATGGGCCACAAGCAGCGCGTTGACCGTCCCCGACCACGACAGAAAAATACCCTCTGCATCGCCTGCTTTTTCGAACAGCGCATATGCACTGGAAAAGTCCGCGCACGCGGAGCGATCACAGTGGGCAAGCTGACATGCCCCCCTCCAGTAAAGTGTCCAGGGATCGTCAGCAATATTCGCCGCAGGAAGCGCGTGCAGCCATGATTCTACTGTTTGTGCACGACCTTGCCTGAGCAAACTCTCGAAGTGCCGTGCAATCAGCCGCAATAATGCTTCCCAGGCTTGTGACTTTATCAGCTGCATCGCGGCATATTCGAGCTGACCATTGCGCTCCAGCAATTCAGCCGCGCGACATTGCAGTTCCGCCAAATGCGCAGGTGTCAGGCGAAGCTTTGCCTGAGCCTGAAGAAATTTTCTGAACAATGGATGGAATTGATAGTGATCGTTCTGCGTCGCATGAGAATCGATAAAGCAATGTCTATGACAAAGAATCGCCAAGGTATCCTGCGCATCACGGTCACCGGTCAGCTGCGCCGCCATTTGTACCGTCATCCCCTGGAGCAGCGCAGTTGCCAGGAGAAACTCTTGCTTGCGCGCATCCAGACGACTGAATAATTCCGCCTGGAAATAATCGTTAATGCTCTTTTCCGCTGTGCTTACGAGTGGCGCGCTACTCTGGCGCCTGGAGAGCATCTCCTGCAGGAGCAATAACAAGCCGGCCATCCATCCCGCAGCCCGTTCATGGGCCTGCCTCACGGCAGCGTCTTCGCGCGCGGTACAGCCGCGCAGTCGCGCTATCCCCTGCGACTCTTCCGGAGTCAGACGCAACTCATTCCAACCGAGCACGGCCATGCGCTGATTAACCGTCCAACGCGTGAACGCCGGCGGCGGCACGCTGCGACTGACGAAGATTATCGTGCGACCCTCAGACAAACGCTCCAACTCATCGCCAAGATGATGAAATGAATCAGCTTCATCGGCCAAGTCCTCGCACCCATCGAATACAATCATCTGAGCGGATAATCGCGTACATAGGTCGCTGATTGCCTCGCTGCCACTGAAGGGCAAGTACGTGTCGCCAATTGTGTATTCTTGACCCGCCCTGCCACATTCAGCGTGAACATCCGTCAGCCATTGACGTCCGGAATTTGTTTGCGTGGTGCTCGGAGGGAGATTTGATGATTGAAGAACGCAGTTGACATGCTTCACATCACGATGCGCGAGATAACTGCTGACAAGTGCGGTTTTTCCAGACCCCGGGGGGCCGGCTATCCAAATGACAGGATTATTCGCGCAGGCGTTATCCAGCCAACGAAACAGTCGCGTACGGAGATATATCTCGTTGATACGAGGAGGGCGTGCCTTGCTGGAATCGGTGGCGTACGGCATAGTCGTTCAACAAACAAGTGTAACTTGTTGTTATCGTAGGTTCTCTCTTCAGGGAGGAGTTGATTAAACGAACGCATCGACAGCTCATCCCTGCTGAAGTGGAAGTCTTGCGATAATATCACCCATACAGCCTGCGCAGTTAGGGCATAACGCCCGTCAACTGTAGGATATTTACCTACAAAATCCTCCCGCACATACTCACTCGCGCTTCGAACAAACATCAAGTCGGCCGCTGCGGGACTGCTTGACAGGGTTTTATTTAATGGGGATTCATAAGGATGGCCATTCAGACCATAAGGAAACTGACTGCGACTCGCACTGAGAGGCCAGCACCATTGCAACTTCATCGGCGATGGCTGACAAAAATAAGCTTCGGAAATTCCGCCTACCGGGGAACTTGCGCGAACTTTTCCTGTCGAGATGCTGCTCCATAAACTGCTTGTACACCGACCATGCTAGTAATTCAGCAACTCCGGCTTAGAAATTCCAGCGATAACCGACGCTGAAATAATAGCCTTTTGTATTCTGCGCCGCGGCGATACCGCTCTGATTGTCCCATTCCAGACCACCTTCCAATTCGAAGGTAAGCTCCCTGCGCATGCGGTAATCGGTGCGCAATTGAGGCTTGTAGGAGACGGTGTTGCCGCTGGTGGCACTGGTCTTGTAATCGATACGCAGACGCGGGTTGATGCGCCAGTTGTTGGTTACCGGGTAGCGGGTATTGACGATCAGCGAACTGGTCTTGGAATCCTTGGCGTCATAGTAGCGCACGCCGAGAATCGAGACATCGCCCTCCTTGATCAGACTGCTACCGATCATCTGCACGGAATAGATGTACTCATTGCCCGTCCCCTCGATCGCGTCGACGCCACCGGAGGCGGGCATACCACCCAGATTCGAAAGAGTGACATCACTCGAGAGTTGCAACTTCTGGTTGAGCGGCACATTACCGCCAACCGTCGCCGACTTGGAACGTGCCGTACGATCCACCGCCAGCTGCCGCACCTCTGACTCGCTCTTGACCGCCAGCATATCCTTGATGCTGGTGAAGGTCTGCCCCTGCAGCGCATTGCTGGTGGTGAGCGTCGGGCTGAGACGATAATCCAGCACAAGGTTGAGCCCAGCGCCGTTCTCGAACTGCCAGTTTGCCAAGGTCAGTACGGTATTCAATAAGGCATAGGAAACATCATAGTCTGCCAGCGTGAACACCGAGGCAGTGGCAGTGATATACCGCAATTCCGAGCCTACCGCCGTGCGGTCGGTAATCCCATTTACCGTCTGATGGATCGCGTAGAAGCTGGTATCCAGGCACTGGGCGAAGGTGCCGCCGTCCAGACTCGCGCCATACATCAACTTATCGGTCTGAATGCCATTGTCCGAACTCAGTTCCACGGGTGTGCCGGCCACAAGATTGAGTTTCCACTTCGGCACGAGACCAACTGTGAATAAACCGCCATCAAAACGTCCCAGCACGCCACCGCTGCTGCGCGTCTGCCGGCCAACCTTGGCGGACAGCTTGTGTATGCGGTCGCTGGCATCGACGTAAAGCGAACTCACACGCACGCCGGTAGTACCGCCACCGCCGGTATCATTGCGCAGAAAGTCGTGAATGTAACTGCCGGTGAACTGACTGCGCATATCGTAACGGTCACCGCGCCAGCGTGTGCCGATGTCCATATAATTGGTCAGCGCGGACTGAGTGACAATCGAACCCGTCTGATCGGTACTGTTCACGTCGCGCCGGTAATACTGCGACAAGCTGCCGTTAACCATCATGCCGCCGGCTGCCGATTTGAAGCCGCCTTTGGCACTGCGCAACTTTTCCTTGCCGGGTTCGCGCGAGGTAAGCAACGCATCGAGACGCTGACGGACACGCTCGGCACCCTCCCCTTGCGGATACAATTTCAGGTATTCCTCGTATTCTGCCGTGGCATGCGCGAACTGTTTATTGCGCTCGCGCGCCAGTCCGAGTAATTCCTTGGCTGCTTGCAAATACTTGTGTCCAGGATGCTGCAGGACCTTGGTGAAGATACGGATCGCCAGCGGATAGTCCTTCGTCGTCATGGCCTGCCGGCCCTGAGTCATCCATACCTCGGCCTTGCTGTCCGGTACCGGTTCCAGCATCGGCGCGCCCGGCATCGACTCCGGTACGGGTACCGGTGCAGCGCCGGGCTGATCGGCCGCTGGCGCCCTGGGTGGCGCCGGCGGTTTGAGGACAGTGACGACAATGCTGCGCGAGTCAGCCCCCTCTTCCACCTTGAAACGGACCGGATGTCGGAAATGCACGACCAAATTCGGACCGCTGCTACTGTCACCCTCGTAACTCACTTCGGTAAGCGGCAACTCACGGGTGGGCGTCCAGGTGAGGGACTCCCGACGCTGCAATTGCTCGTCGTTCAGGCTGCCCACCGCCACCGCCTGCAGGGTGATTTGCACCAAGTCGCCGTCGTTAACCGGAAAGTGGCGCACGTAGTGGATGGGCACATTGAATTTGATCGTCACTACTTCGGCGTCGTCAGAACTACTGACATCAAGGCTGTCGAGAATACCCAGTACGTCGGCCTGGGCGTCGACCCGCATCGGCATGCAGGCCATGACGCATGCGAAGCCGGCAACGCGCGCCATATTCATCAGTTGTCTCATGCAGGTATTTTCCTCTGGATTGCCGATTTCATATCAATCTCCGAAGCTGCGGTCCGTGACACGATGATGAGGACTCCGCGCTTTACCCTCGATATGGCAGCTACCCGCGCAATCCCTGTTGGTGGCAACTGACACATTGCTGTGCGCACTCGGTTTGTAGTTGCCCGCGTGGCAGCCAGCGCAATCCGGCTGATACGCACTGCTCGTCCAGGTAACAGTCTGGCTGTTGGCGCGATGGCAGGCCGTGCATGACAGGTTGCCGGAATGATCGCCGGGATAGTTTGCGGAATTGTGACGGAAGATCGACTGTGTCCAGGTGGTGGTGGTGTGACATTCATCGCACTGTATCGAGGTCACGAAGTGCGTGCCCGGCTTGCCGGTGGCAGTGGTACCGTTGTGGCAGCTGGAACAGGATCCGGTCACGGCATTGTGATCGAAGTTGGCCGGTATCCAGGCCAGGGTGCTATGGCATGTTCCGCAATCCGATGACGTGCTGATGTGGGTCACTGTCTTGCCGGTGGCGGTTGTGCCGTTGTGACAGGACGAGCACGTTCCAGTTACCGCATTGTGGTCGAAGCGTGCCGGTATCCATGCCGTGGTGGTATGACAATCGTCGCAACTGGCACTGGTCGGCACATGGGTGATGGTTTTTCCGGTTGCCGTCTTGCCGTTGTGGCAACTGGCGCAGGTGCCATTCACGGCGCTGTGATCGACCCGTGCCGGTTTCCACGCACTGGTCGTATGGCAGTCATCACAGACCGCGGTGCTGGCGATATGCGTGGCGGTCTTGCCAGTGGCGGTAGTGCCGTTGTGGCAACTCGAACAAGCGCCGGTCACCGCGCTATGATCGAAATGCGCAGGCGACCAGGCTATGGTGGTATGGCAACTGTCGCAGCCGGCGCTGGTAGCAACATGTGTGGTCGTCTTGCCGGTGGCGGTATTGCCGTTGTGGCAACTGGCGCAGCTACCACTCACGGCGCTGTGATCGACATGCGCCGGTTTCCAGGCCGTCGTAGTGTGGCAATCGTCGCAGACTGCAGTGCTGGCGATATGCGTGACGGTCTTGCCGGTAGCGGTAGCGCCGTTGTGGCAACTCGAACAAGCACCGGTCACTGCGCTGTGATCGAAATGCGCGGGCACCCAACCCGTGGTGGAATGGCAGCTGTCGCAGGCGGCGCTGGTTACCACGTGCGTAGTCGGCTTGCCGGAAGCGGTCTTGCCATTGTGGCAACTGGCGCAAGTGCCACTCACGGCACTGTGATCGACCCGTGCCGGCTTCCATGCCGTGGTCGTATGACAGTCATCGCAGACCGCGGTGCTGGCGATATGCGTAGTGGTCTTGCCGGTGGCAGTGTTGCCGTTGTGGCAACTGCTGCAGACGCCTGTCGCAGGGCCATGAACGAAGGTAGCCGTCGCCCAGGAGGCGGTGCTGGTATGGCAGGTATCACAGGCATCGCTGGTGATCACGTGCGTGGTCGGCTTGCCGGAAGCGGTCTTGCCGTTGTGGCAACTGGCACAGGTACCCATGACCGCAGTGTGATCGACATGCGCCGGTTTCCAGGCCGTCGTGGTGTGGCAGTCACTGCAGATACTGGTGCTGGAAATATGAGCAGTCGTCTTGCCCGTGGCGGTCCTGCCGTTGTGGCAGCTGCTGCAAACGCTCATCGACGGTCCGTGCACGAAGTTTACCGATGACCAGGACGAAGTACTGGTGTGACAGGTGTCACAGGCAGCGGTAGTTGCGACGTGTGTGGCCGATTTACCGGTAGCGGTCTTGCCGTTGTGGCAACTGGCGCAGGTGCCGGTAACATTCACATGATCGAAACTCGCCGGTCTCCAGGCCGTGGTGGAATGGCAGGTCTCGCAGGACTGCGCAGTGACTATGTGGGCGGGTGATTTGCCAGTGGCGGTTTTCCCGTCATGACAACTGGAACAACTGCCGCTCACGCCGCTGTGATCGAAGCGTGCAGGTGACCATGCGACAGTGGTATGACAATCGCTGCACGTGGCACCGGTGGTAATATGTGTGGCCGATTTTCCCGATGCGGTTTTGCCATCGTGACAGCTGCTGCAACTACCGGCTGCGTCGGTATGGTCGAAATGTGTCGGCGCCCAGGCATTGCTGGTGTGGCAGTCGCCGCAGGCATTGGTGCTGGCCAGGTGATTGCTTGGTTTGGTACTTGCTGTAATTGGGCCACCGACCAGATGGCAGGATTCACAGCGTTTGGGCGTGGTCTTGAATATACCTTGGACGTGGCAGGATTCGCATTTCGCCTGCTCATGCGCGCCGACCAGAGGGAAACCGGTCTTATTGTGATCGAAGTTCTTGCCCGCCGTGACGGCCATGCCAGGACCGGCCAGCGCCATGCAGATCAACACCAGGCATGCCCGCAGCAATATCATCCAGCCCGACATCGAATCGATGTGCAATCTTTTACTCATGGCCGCGGCCCTCTTGAATCGCTTGTATCGTCATCCGTTCAATCTCGACGTGTCTCAGCGCAACATCTCGACCTGCTTGAAATTCGTTGTGTTGTGGCATTGCTCGCAGCGCACACCGAAACCACCCTGATGCACATCGTCGCGCGCGTGGCAATCGTTGCAGGCCGATGCCGTCACGACTTTCTTGTCGACCGGCCGGGTATGGCAGGCCAGACAATCGAGACCTACATGTTTGCCATCCAGCTTGAAATCGGTACGGGTGTTGTGATCGAAACTCCAGGCCTTCCAACTGTTGGGGTTATGGCATGACGCGCAGTCCTTGCCGAGCCGGGACTTGTGGGCATCGTCTTTGCCATGACAGGCGATACAGGCCAGTGCGGCATCTTTGTAGGCCGCACTGACGTGACAGTCCTCGCAGGAAGCGATGGCATGCGCGCCGAGTAACGGGAAGCGCGTCAGGTCATGCTCGAATTTCACCTGCTTGCCCCAGCCACTTTCGTTGTGGCATTTCTGGCAGTCACGACCTTCCTGGCCACGATGAACGTCGTCAGTCTTGTGGCAGGCATAACAAGCCGTTTCGAGCTTCTGCGTACGCATTGACGCGGTATGGCAAGCCTGACAGACCGCTTTAGCATGCAGGCCGCGCAG
This sequence comes from Gammaproteobacteria bacterium, assembly GCA_038319625.1. GTDB lineage: Bacteria > Pseudomonadota > Gammaproteobacteria > JBBQDK01 > JBBQDK01 > JBBQDK01. Next base: position 33,390 of record JBBQDK010000009.1, on the reverse strand, counting down.
CGGGTAATTGGTGTCGCGGTCATGATTGAAGACGGATTGAGACCATTTGCCGCTGCCATGGCAGCGCTTGCAGTCCGTGCCGTTGCGACCTTGATGTACATCGTCGCGGGCATGGCAGTCATTACAGGCCGTCGGCAGCTTCTCTTTCTGCGGATCGCCCTTGTGGCAGGCTGCGCAAGTGGCGGTTTTATGCGCGCCGATCAGACTGAAATGCGTGTCGCGGTCGTGATCGAACCTGGCTTTCTTCCAAGCCTGCGTGGTGTGGCAACCCGCGCATTTGGCACCAAACTGGCCATGATGCACGTCATTGCCAGCGTGGCAGGCAACACAATCGGTGGGCGTGGCCTTATAGCGCTGATTGGGATGGCAACTGTCGCAGGCCACCTCGCGGTGCTTGCCGTCCAGCGGGTAGCGGGTCTTGCCATGATCGAAACGCGTTTCGTGCCAACCACGCTCACTGTGGCAGTCGGCGCAGACCTTGCCGAGTTTGCCGCGGTGGGGATCGTCTTGCTTGTGACAGTCCTGGCACTGTTGCGGCGCCTTGCGAAAGGTGGCCCCGGGCTTGTGACAGGCATTGCATTCGACTTTGAGATGCGCGCCATGCAGTGCGTAATCGGTCTGATCGTGGGCAAAAGTTTCCCGATCCAGCTTCACTATATCAACGCCACGCCCTTTGTGGTCGGTGTGGCATGAATTGCATTCGCGGCCGTCAATGCCTGGGGCACGACCGTGGTAGCCGGCCTTGGCGCGCAGATCCGCCGCCACATCTTTATGGCAGGACAGGCATTGCCGATTCTGGCTGGCGCGGCTGAACAGTTCATGACATTTCCTGCATTCTGTTTCGAATTTCGCATGTGCAGCGATGACCGGGCCAGGCATCACCAGCGTCTCCACCTTACCGGCGTGTGCGTGCACGACAATCAGCATCAGTAGTAATCCGCACCAACACCGAACCACCGCCCTGTAGAGCCGCATCCGCGCCGTCCGCTTCAGTAGATATGCACGGCGAAAACATGCACGATCCCGGCGAGTACCAGCATGAAGAACAATGGAATGTGTAGCACATGCCAGAGCGCGAACAGGCGCTCGTAGGCGCTGAACTCACCGACCTGACGCAGACACGCGATATAGGACTCCACCAGTTGACGCTGGTGGGCAAGGCGTTGACTGTAGATACGCGCACCCCATCCCTGGGACTTGGCCTGTTGTTTCATCCAGCGGGTCAGCGCATTCAAGGCGCGGTGCCGTGCGCGACGCGCCGCGAAGCCGAGAATCAACAGGGTGCGCAAGCCTGCCAGCACACCGGTATAGGGACGCATCGCGATATGGTGAAAGGTCTGCAACTGCTGCGCGACACCCGGCACCTGCGACAGCGCGCCCTGCACATCGCCTTCGATGGCGCCGCTGCGCGCCTGCAGATCTTCCAGGGTGGCACGCCGTCCGTACAGACCGAAATGGATCTTGGTATAGACATAACGGCCTATCAGACCGCTGCCCGCCACAATCAGCATCGAGAACAAGGCCACGTTGCTATTGGTAGCGCCAAGGTGGAAATTGCAATGAAACAGAATCGCGACCGGCCCGAGCACGCCGAGCAGCATGTGCATGCGGAACCAATAGCGCAGCGCACCCCAGTTGCGCATTAAATGCGTCTGTTTACGCGCCGGGTAGAGCAACAACAGCAGCATCATTACTCCGCCGATGATGCCCAGCGCATATCCCAGACCCTCGTACGCGACCGTGTACTCCAGATCCCGCGCCAGCCAGCCCCCGATCAGCAGAGTGATGATCAGCAAGGCAAACAGCAACGGTATCAAAGGGCGGCGGTGAATCGCGAGGTCCTCCGGGGCGACACTTGGCGTCGAACCTGGAATCGCTTGCACAGCGACACCACGGGTACTTTCAGACAAGGCCATTTCCTGTACCGGCATACTTAATTGCGGCTGGCTCACGCTTATCTCCTTTTTTTCTCACTGCCCGCGAATTACGGTCCGGCCAGTTCAGCACAGGCCACAACACCTATCCGTGAGCCACACCCGGTCTGTCCGGATTTTGGCGGACTATAAAATTATATCTTATAGATGGGAATATATTCCCATCTATAAAACCATCTTTCTGTGAACGGTTTCACATTAAGGCCTCGGTTCCGGGCTATGCTGACGTCGCAATCCCGACCGGCTTGCCACACAGCACAAACCGTTCCATCCTGAGCAATGGCTGACACACCCTCGAAGATATTATTTTCGTTTATATACAGGCATTTAATTCAGGTTATGTGCGCCGGTCTGATCATGGCTGCACCCTGCATGGCCTGGTCGCAGGCAATGATTCTTCTGCATGGACACCTGGGTAGCAGTCTTGACTGGCGGATAAGCGGATTTACCGGCGTTCTGCAGGATGCCGGCTGGCAGGATGGCGGGACCATCGATACCGTCAATAACAAAATCGATTTCAAACAGCTGAGCGCCGCCCACGCCGATACGTTCTATGCGCTGGATCTGCCCTCTGAAGCGGGACTGGCCGTACAGGCCGCCCGACTCGGCCAGGCGCTCGAACGCATATTGCCGCGCCATCCGGGTGAAGCCTTGCTGTTCACAGGCTTTTCGGCCGGCGGCGTGGTAGCCAGACTCTATATGGTGGAACACCCGCTACTGCCGGTTCGGACGCTCTGCACGATTGCCAGTCCGCATCTCGGTACCGAAAGCGCCGAGATCGCGCTATTGGCGGCGGACAGCCCCTTATCGGAATACGCCGAGATGCTCGGCGCCGGGTTCATCAATCACTCACAGGCGTTGTACCGGGATCTGGCGCGCGAACGGCCAGGCAATTTTCTCTACCAGCTGAATCGCAAGCCTCATCCCGCCGCGCAATACATTGCGCTGGTGCGCATCAACACCGCAGCCGAAGCGGGTGATCTGGTGGTGCCTGTCTACAGTCAGGACATGAACAATGTGGCCGCTTTGCACGGTCGAGTACAGACAGTCACGGGGCCCGGCGTCCACGGCGTACTGGCCGATGATGCCCGACACTTGCTGAAAATTCTGCACGGCAAGCCAGCTCAGTGATGCCACAATCACATCGTGCCGACCGGTGCGACACCTAGCACTCTTTCCGGCGTGATCAAAATCTGTTACTGCCCAATTGTTATATCTTTGCAAGCCCGGCCAATGCAACTTGTTCTGCATGCAATCCTGCCTGTATAGTTCCGGCGCGGCTATATCCTCGTAGGCATCACTCCAGGAGCAACGACCATGTTAGAAGAATTCAAGAAGTTCGCCATGCGCGGCAACGTCGTGGATATGGCTGTCGGTATCATCATCGGCGGCGCCTTTGGCAAGATCATTACTTCACTTGTCAATGACGTTATCATGCCGCCGATTGGCAGACTGATGGGCGGGGTCGACTTCAGCAGCCTGTTCATAAATCTCACTAACACGCCTTATGCCACACTCGCCGATGCGCAGAAGGCCGGTGCCGCAACCATCAATTACGGCATGTTCGTGAACACCGTACTGGACTTTGTGATCGTGGCCTTCGCCATCTTCATGATGATCAAGGCCCTGTCGAAGCTGCAGAAACAGGAAGCGCCGCCGGCACCGAACACCAAGATCTGTGGCGAATGCCTGTCGGAAATCCCTCTCGCTGCCAAGCGCTGCAAATACTGCGCTTCACCCACCCCGTAACGGCCGGGCGCGCCACTCGCGCTCCGATTGCAAAAATCACTGTCAGCGCCGGATAATGGCAATGGCAGCAGTTGTGTCCTGTTGTCCCGACGGAGGTGTTTCATGGACATCACACAAACCATCGCACTCAGCATGGGCGTTGCCTGGGCCAGCGGCATCAATCTCTATGCAGCGCTCTTCATGCTCGGTTATCTGGGTGCGACCGGTAATATGGATCTGCCGCCAGACCTGCAGGTCTTGAGCAATCCACTGGTACTGTTCGCCTCGGGTTTCATGTATTGCGTGGAATTCTTCGCCGACAAAACGCCTGGCGTCGACAGCGCATGGGATGCCGTCCATACCTTCATACGCATACCGGCCGGGGCAATGCTGGCAGCCGGCGCCGTGGGTGATGTGAATCAGGGAGTACAACTCGCTGCGGCGATTCTCGGTGGCACGCTGGCTGCAGGCACACACACTTTGAAGGCAGGTACTCGCGTCCTGATCAATACCTCACCCGAACCGTTCAGCAATTGGACGGCGTCAATTGCGGAAGATGCCATGGTATTCGGGGGCTTGTGGGTCGCGCTGCACCATCCCGTGCTATATATCGCGTTGTTGGTGCTGTTCATCCTGCTGATGATCTGGCTGCTGCCGAAACTCTGGCGGGCCATCAAGCGTGTCGGCGGCTTTCTCGCACGACTGTTCCGGGGACGCCGGGCTGAAGATCACATTACGACTTCCGAGGTGCCGCCTGCACAACTGCCGCCGCAATCTCATTCGTGATAATCGCAACGGGTCGGAAACACTCGCGAAATTGCTGCTGTACAGGATCAGCAGGCAGTGACGTATTTATATATGTCTGGTGGAACAGCTTGCAAGCGTGAGGATCGGACCCGCCCTGGAATCACCAGAATCCGATAGAAGTAAAGCACAGGCCGCACCGACTCACATTCCCGCACCCCAACCAACCAGCAGTGCCTCTGGTACGCGTTCGCGCACCGCGCTGGCAATCTCGGGGCCGATACCGAAGCGGTGCCGGTGAGATATCCACAGCAGATTGAGTTTCAGATTCAGTTCCACGAACACTACCATATCGCTAAAGCGCGTCAGCACCAGCTGAATCTCGCCTACCGTCTTCTGGATGATATGCTTGGGCTTGCTGCGCAGACCCGGGATGATCATCATGAAGTCACCCAAGCGGCGACCATCGGTATCTTCCACCGGGACTCGATGACGTAACGGCACCACAGTGTGCAGTGTTGTACTGATTATCAACTCGGATGACAACGGGTCGTCCACACCATTATCCTCACTCGGGTAGTAGTACTGGGTGGTTGACTGGTAGCATACTCCAGTCAGGCGGCACCCTGCCAGCACCCCACCGGCAGCCACCGATAACGACACAAAACCGCAAGGAATTCAGATGCTCGCATTACACGACCTGTCCCGTCGCTGGTTTAATCTAGGTGGTTTCGCCGTGTGCGCAATGCTGCTTGGCTACGCCTATTACTCGCAATTTCACGATGGCCTCGAGCCCTGTCCGTTGTGCATCTTCGAACGCGTCGGTGTGATCGCCGTCGGCCTGAGCTTCCTGCTTGCAGGTCTGCATAATCCAGGCCGCATCGGCAGCCGCATTTATGGCGTACTGGTGGCACTCACCGCTCTCGCCGGTGCTATGGTCGCCGGGCGGCACATCTGGATTCAGAGCCTGCCTGCCGACCAAGTGCCGACATGCGGGCCGGGTCTGAACTATATGCTGCAGGCATTCCCGCTCGGCAGTACGCTGAAGATGGTCTTCACCGGTTCCGGCGAGTGCGCGGTGGTGAACTGGCGACTGTTCGGTTTGAGCATGCCGGTTTGGGTGCTTTTCTGCTTCATCGGACTCGGCGTTCTCGGCCTCTATCGCAACTGGCGCCGCGACTGATTTGTATCCTCCCCATATAAACACAACAAGGTTGGTCCTGTGACAGAACGCAACGTACATGTCGCCATCATCGGTACCGGTTCCGCCGGTTTGTTCGCCCTTTCCAAAGTACGGCGAGGCACTGACAATTTCGTCATCATCAACGGCGGTGAGCTAGGCACGACCTGCGCACGCGTCGGCTGCATGCCCTCCAAGGCATTGATCCAGGTCGCCGAGGACTTCGAGCGTCGCCAACTGTTCGAGCGTCACGGCATCGGCGGACATGACAATCTGCATATGCGCATTGAGCACGCGCTCGAACACGTCCGCAACCTGCGCGACATCTTCGTCGACAAAATACTCGATGGCAGCACCGATAATTTCGGCGATGAATTCATCGAGGGCTATGCGCGCTTCGTCGCGCCCGATCTGCTGGATGTCGAAGGCCAACGCATACGTGCCCGCAAGATCATCATCGCCACCGGTTCACGACCCTTCATCCCGGCTGCATGGACCGCCTTTAGTGAGCGTATCATTACCACCGACAACCTATTCGATCTGGAGGATCTGCCGGAATCATTGGCCGTGGTGGGACTGGGCGTAATCGGCTTGGAACTCGGACAGACGCTGCACCGTCTGGGCGTAGCCGTCACCGGCGTCGACAGACTCGAGGTCATCGGCGGTCTGCAGGATGCAGTGGTAAACCGAACGGCCATCGATATTCTCGGTAAGGAATTTCCGCTCTGGCTCGGGCAGACGGCTGAAGTTCGCGAAGAGGGCGACAAGCTACGCGTCACCTGTGGCGATCGCAGCGTGCTGGTGGACAGGATTCTCGCCAGCCTTGGCCGCGTGCCCAATCTGGAAAGGCTGGGCCTGGAAAACCTCGGCGCGCCGCTCGATGCCCGCGGCGTTCCGCTGTATAACCCGCATACCATGCAAGTCGGCGATCTGCCAATCTTCATCGCCGGCGACGCGAACGGTGACCGCGCCATACTCCATGAGGCTGGCGATGAAGGGCGTATCGCGGGCTTCAATGCCGTGCAGGACCGGCCGGTAGCCTTCCGGCGCAAGACACCGCTGACCATCACCTTCTGCGATCCCAACATAGCCACTGCGGGCACTCCTTTGACGGAACTCGATCCAGAGCGGACCGCCATCGGTGAGATGCGCTTCGGCGGCCTGGGCCGCGCGCTTATCATGGGCAAGAACAAGGGCGTGCTGCGTGTCTATGCCGACAAGGACAGCGGCCGGCTGCTCGGCGCAGCGCTGATCGGACCGCGCGGCGAAAATCTGATTCACCTGCTCGCCTGGTGCATACAGCTCGGCCTGACGGTATTCGATGTGCTGCGTCTGCCGTTCTATCATCCGGTCATCGAGGAAGGCATACAGTCAGCCCTCAACGATCTGCGCGGCAAGATCACCAACAGTCCGCCGGAGCCGACCGAGTTCCAGCGTCTGGACGAATGAGTCCCGGAATGACATCCACAGCTATCCCACCAGCCACTACAAACAATAGAATCCCGCATGGAAAATAAATGCGCTTTCAGTCAGACACTGATCAGTGGACAGTTCGCCTGTGCACATGCCGAGCCGGTGGTGCGACGCGGCGGCGCTGAAATCGCCTGCCGCTCGACGGCCGCCGCGCAGCGCTGCGCTGTTCTGATGCAATGCCTCAAAGAAGTCGCCCTGCCCGCCTTCGGCGTGGAAGACGATCTGCTCAGCATGCCGCACAGCGTCCTGGTGAGAATCCAGTTCGGTGGTCTGCTCGGCGTCCAGCGTCTGCTCGCTGCCGCAGGCAGCAATGCCGACAGCGTGCCCGACATCCGTGCGCTGGTTGAAAAGGTGCAGGATAAATTCGGTGCTCTGGAGGCCATACCGTACGCGGAGATTGTTGCAGACATGACCGGTTTCAAGCCACGGCGCCGCGGCAGCCGGTAGTGGCAGCGCAGTTTCTGGATAGAAGAGACTCGTAATCGATGTCGCCGCACGCCGGTGCGACGGCCATCATTTCCCTGAGTTACCGTATGGCGAATCGTTCTCGTCGTCATCATTAATGGGCATCCGCGGCGGGTTGCCGTCATAGATGAGGCTCCAACGGCGCTGCCGGTAGGCGGCACGGATAAAGATATAGTCGTCCAGTGCCGCGGTATCGAGCACCTTGCTGGCGCCCAGCAGTCGTGCCCGGGTATCGATGGTGTGCAAGGCGTAGAGGCTGTTGCGTTCGCGCACCTCGTCATGCCGCGCTACCGGATCAAGTGCATATTCGAGCGGCAGACCGACGGCGTCGCGCACCGTACTCGGCCCCAGGAAAGGCAATACCAGATACCAGCCCTCGCCCGCGCCCCAGACGGCAAAGGTCTGACCAAAATCCTCGTCATGCCGCGGGTGGCCCATGGGCGTGGCGACATCGATCAGACCGAGTACGCCGAAGGTGCTGTTGAACACCAGACGCGCGGTATCCGATGCGCTCTGGGGCAACTTGCCCTGCAGCACATCATTGACGATGACGACAGGCTCCCCGAGGTTGCTGAAAAAATTACCCACTCCGGTCTGGACCGGCGTCGGCGTATACTTATTGTAGGTCTTGGCTACGGGCTTGAAGACAGCACGGTCGACGACATCATTGAAACGATATACCACACGGTTAACCGGTTCCAGCGGGTCGCTGGGCTCTTTGTATGGCGGCGTTGTAGCGCAGCCCGCCACCAGTAGCAGCGACATCAAACCTGTCGAAGCAGCCATTCGCATAACACTCATCCTTACATACCTGTTCATACCATGTGGTGACTAATACTATTCATCTTGTGGGGGCTTGGCACTCACCAAACCAGCGGCTTCAGAAACCGCAGCTTGAATGACGAGATCGGGGTGGGTGTGGCGACACCGAAAATGTAAGTGTCGCTCAGAATCCCGCCAGCTTGTACCAGCGCTGCGCCTCTTCTGGATTCTTCTCCACACCGATTCCCTGCTCATACATCATGCCCAGCGTCGTCTGCGAACCGGCGAGCCCTTGTCCGGCAGCCAAGGTAAACCACTTCACCGCCTCAGCCCCGTCCTGCGCCACGCACTCTCCCTGCATATACATAAAGCCGAGACCATGCTGGGCCAGACAATGCCCCTGCTCGGCGGCGGCCCGCATCCATTCGTAAGCATGTGCCTCATTGCGTACCATGCCCAGTCCGTTCTGCGCCATTACGGCCATGCGGAACAAGGCCTCCGGGTGACCCTGTCCGGACAATGGCGACAGCAGGCGCTGCGCGGTGGCGAAATTTTTGGACTCGAAGGCGGAGACTCCGCTGGAGAGATCGAGATCAGCCGTGAAGTCAGTCATCTGTATCCTCCGGCGTCCGCGCGGCACCAAGCGCAGGCGCTTCTGTGATTGATTGGGAAGTGTTTCCCGGTCCCGCCGAACGTGGCGGACCGGTCCGGGTCAAATCATACACTTGTGGTGCGCCTCGCGCGAGACAGCAGCAGCCATAAGGCTGGAATCCCGGCGAACGCTGAGCTAGTATTAACTTGTTGGATACAGGTCCTCTGAGATTCAGCGGGATAGATAAACAATAATGTATGGCGGGATGGCCATAGACCGATAACAAGAAACGAAGAACTGAAGCCATGCGTAAACAGCATTCTCACAACTGTGCCGCACGTGACCGTGTCCTTGTTACGGGCACATCCACGGACAACCCATATGCAACGATTGGCGAGCCGGTCCGCCCATATTGCTGCGCCGTTTCGCACCGAACTCCACTCTACCTTATTAAACCCATGGCATTGCGGATGCAACATTTTTTGCCGGCACCATCAAGGAGCGCATAATGGAGAAGCGCTGGAGTTTACGCAAATCGATTCAACTCGATGTAGTATTGCACCACGACACCGGTGGCGCCATCAAGTGCAAAACACGTGACATCAGTCTTGAAGGCATGTTCATAGAGACCGACAACCGGACGCTGCCGATCGACGAACCGGTCTATCTTGATTTCATCGTGCAGGATGGCGACAGCAGACTCCACCACATCCGCGCCAAGGTAATCCGTGCCACCGACAGCGGCATGGGTGTGATGTTCCGCGAGTTCAATCCGCGCATCTCGCACTTCCTGCGTGACGTGCAATACAACACCTGAATCCCCCGATTTGACTGCCGGATCGTAACCGCCCGCCTGTAGTCCTGAAGATACTCAGCACTATACTTACCAGCACCTTTAATCGTGCAACAGTGTCTTGGCCAGTATCATCGCGTCCTCGCGGCCATTTTCGGCAGGATAATAATTGCGGCGGGTGCCGACTTCATTGAAACCCAGCTGGTGGTACAGGCCAATGGCCGCGCGATTGGACGGACGCACCTCCAGCAGCACAGTATCGGCGTCGTGGCGACGTGCCAGATCAATCAGGAAGCTGAGTATCTTGCGGCCCAGACCATGGCGCCGCGCCTCGGGGCGTACCGAGAGATTGAGGATATGTGCCTCGCCGGCGGCAATCGACATAACTCCGTAGCCATCGACACAATTGTCACGTTCGAATACCCAACAGCAATAACCGTAGCGCAGGCAATCCTGGAAAATTCCGTAGGTCCACGGGTAGTCGTAGGCACGCAATTCGATACGCATCACGGTCGCAAGATCGGAGTCGCGCATAGGCCGCAAATGTGGAGCTGTGGTTTTCGGTATGGCACTCATAGCATACTTTTCATGGCACGCGACCGCCTCCTCAGGCGGTACACGGTTTTAATCTTAGCGGCACGACCAAAGCTCTCTTTATAGCCTGCCGCACGACACCTGCGGTGCGACCGTCCCGTCAGCGCCCCGCCCGGTCCGGTCGGTCCGGGTCATGCTGTGCTTATTGTGCTTCGCCCAGAACCCCACAGGCAAATTGCAGGTCGTCCCAGGCCTTGCGTTTCTCACCGGGCGAGCGTAGCAGATAGGCTGGATGATAGGTCACCACCACGGGAATGCGTTGCGGGCCATAGTGATGCAGTCGACCGCGCAGTTTGCCTATGGGCGTGTCGGTCTTGAGTAAATTCTGGGCCGCGATGCGCCCCACTGCGAGGATGATTTTCGGTCGGAGCAGTTCGATCTGCCGGAACAGATAAGGCTCACAACAGGCTGCTTCCGCCGCCGTCGGGTCACGATTATTCGGCGGGCGGCACTTGAGGATGTTGGAGATATAGACTTGCTCCCGGCGCAGGCCGATGGCGAACAGCATGGCATTGAGCAATTGTCCGGCACGGCCGACGAAAGGTTCACCCTGTCGATCTTCGTCGGCACCCGGCGCCTCTCCGATCACCAGCCAGTCGGCATGGTGGTTTCCGACACCGAATACCGTCCGGGTCCGGCTGGTATGCAGCTCGCAGAGCGCGCAGCCGGCGACACGCGCGGCAAGCCCATCCCAGTCCAGCACGGCGACCTCACCGGTCGACACGGGCTGGCACCTTGTGACACTGCCTGGCGCCGTGTTGACAGCCGCAACAGTCGTGGCTACCTCGGTACGCGCATCTATAGCCTCGAGATCACCGCCACGCCGCACCCAGACGTCGATGCCCATGGCGTTGAGATAACGATTTTTTAGTGCTGTTTCAGTCATGTCGTCATAATGCACTGGGTGCAAGAGAGGTACCTGCATGACCAGCGAGACGGTCGCCAATCCTCAGCTCACTCCTCTTGAGAGAGACTCTTCTCAGACATCCCCTACTTGCGGATGGGCACGCTGCTCCGGATGGATCAGCTTGTTCAGCCCGTTGATATAGGCCTTGGCCGAGGCGATGACGATATCCGTATCCGAACCCTGGCCATTAACGATGCGCCCGCCTTTCTCCAGGCGTACGGTGACTTCGCCCTGGGCATCCGTGCCCGTTGTGATGTTGCTCACCGAGTAGAGCAGCAATTCCGCGTCGCTCCGCACGATGCTGTCGATGGCGCGGAATGTGGCATCGACCGGCCCGCCACCTGCCGCCGCCGCGACTTTCTCGGCACCGTCCACCCATAATGTGATCGAGGCATTGGGTATCTCGCCAGTCTCGGAACAGACCTTGAGTGCGACCAGTTTCACGTGCTCGTTCTCGGCGATGAGGTTGGCGTCGGTGACCAGTGCCTGCAAATCCTCGTCGTAGATCTCATGTTTCTTGTCAGCCAGATCCTTGAAGCGTGAAAACGCATCGTTCAAGGCATCTTCCGATTTGAAATCCACACCCAACTCGGACATGCGCGTGCGGAATGCATTGCGGCCGGAATGCTTGCCGAGCACCATGCGGTTAGCCATCCAGCCGACATCCTGAGCGCGCATGATTTCGTAGGTCTCACGGCTCTTCAACACACCGTCCTGATGGATACCCGATTCGTGCGCGAAGGCATTGGCGCCGACGATCGCCTTGTTGGGTTGCACCGGGAACCCGGTGATCCCGGATACAAGGCGCGAACATGGCACGATCTGCGTGGTGTCGAGCCCGACATTGCAACTGAACAGATCGCGGCGCGTACGCACCGCCATCACGATCTCTTCGAGAGCGGCATTGCCGGCGCGCTCACCCAACCCATTGATGGTGCATTCCACCTGGCGCGCACCGTTGAGCACGGCCGAGAGTGAATTAGCCACGGCCAGACCAAGGTCGTTATGGCAATGAACCGAGAAAACCGCCTTGTCCGAATTGGGCACGCGCTCGCGCAATGTGCGGATCAACTCGCCGAACTGGTGCGGCAGGTTGTAGCCGACCGTGTCCGGAATATTCACCGTAGTGGCACCTGCCGCGATGGCAGCCTCAATCACGCGACAGAGAAAGTCCAGATCCGAACGCCCGGCGTCCTCGGGAGAGAATTCGACGTTATCGGTGTACTGGCGTGCCCGTTTCACCGCAGCCACCGCCTGCACGAGTACCTGGTCGGGCTGCATGCGCAGCTTCATCTCCATGTGGATCGGCGAGGTGGCGATGAAGGTGTGGATACGCGCCGAGTTGGCACCCTTGAGGGCTTCGCCGGCGCGGTCGATGTCTTTGTCCAGTGCGCGCGCCAAACCACACACTGTGCTGTCCTTGACCACCTTCGCTACCGCCTGAACCGCTTCGAAGTCGCCCTGGCTGGCAATCGGGAAGCCGGCCTCGATGACATCGACATGCATACGTTCCAGCGCCTTGGCGATGCGGATCTTCTCGTCGCGTGTCATGGACGCGCCGGGACTTTGCTCGCCGTCGCGCATGGTGGTATCGAAAATAAATAATTTGTCGTTGCTGTTCATGATCTTGGTCCCTGGTTGGGCGCCAGTTTACTGGACGCCACGGGAATAACAAAGCTCCCGTCGGCAGATGACGAGGCAGTGGTTAAGTGCGTATTTGAACCCTCGCCAGGGTATGGGAGTTTTGTCTGCCTTACGGCAGCAGTCGCAGGGACAGCGGGAGGGACAGGGACGCGCGCGTGCAGAACCCGCCGATACCGGCAGGTTGATACTGACTATGAATGAATGCGACGTTCATGACGGTTCGACTATAACCCGGCTTTTTGAATTTGCCAAGAGGCCAGATGAATTTCGGGCCCGCCGCCGGGTTGCCCTGAATAAATTCCGCAACGGACAAGCTCGCCGATAGCCATGCTATGCCACCGTACCGAACAGCGCACCGACCCCTGCTGTGATCGCCATGGCGAGCGCGCCCCAGAAAGAAACGCGCGCGGCGCCCATCAGTACCGGGGCGCCGCCGATTCTCGCAGCCACAACACCGAGCAGCGTCAGAAACACCAGCGAGGTGCCGGAAACAAGCATGACCAGCGCATCGACCGATGCCATGACAACCATAAGCAAGGGCAGCGCCGCTCCCACGGCGAACGACGCCGCAGAAGTCAGCGCGGCCTGCACAGGTCGGGCGCTGATAGTTTCGGAGATGCCGAGTTCGTCGCGCATATGTGCACCCAGCGCATCCTTGGCCATAAGCTGCTCGGCAACCTGTGCGGCAAGCACCGGATCGAGTCCGCGCTTGACATAGATCGCCGCCAGTTCCTTGCGCTCATAACCGACATTTGCGTCAAGCTCCTTGCGTTCACGTTCGACATCGGCCTGTTCGGTATCCGACTGCGAACTCACCGACACAAACTCCCCGGCCGCCATGGACATCGCACCCGCGACCAGACCGGCTACACCCGCGACCATTACCGCCTCATGCGTTGCATGCGCGGCGGCAACACCGATCACCAGACTTGCCGTCGAAACGATGCCATCATTGGCACCCAGAACGGCGGCGCGCAGCCAGCCGATATGCTGTGTTTTATGACGTTCATGCTGCGACATTGCAAGCTGACCTCTTGGCTGACAGACTCTGTCGGGAATTATGGATGTGACCGGGGCCAACTGCAGGCCAAGGTGGCGGCTGTAAACTGATCCCGATAACCCGCACAGTTTTCGCTGGCAAGCCCGGTTATACCTTTTTCACAAACTCCGATTTCAACTGCATCGCCCCGATGCCATCGATTCTGCAGTCTATGTCATGGTCGTCGTCAACGAGACGAATATTCTTAACTTTGGTTCCGACCTTAACGACAGCAGAAGAGCCTTTGATCTTCAGGTCTTTTATCACCGTGACGGTGTCACCGTCATTCAACACGTTGCCAAAGGCATCGCGTATGACACGTGCGCTATCGACGCTCTCTGTGGCTGCATGCTTCGACCATTCATGCGCGCATTCGGGACACATGTACATGGCCCCGTCTTCGTAGGTAAATTCCGAACCGCATTTCGGACAGCGGGGAGAATCGCTCATGACGTAGCCTGTTTCCGATCGAGTAAGGGGAAGTCTAAGTGGTAGTGCGTGTGCCGGGTGCTTGCGGTGCCGCACCAGGCGGCAAGCACCACCACGCGATCAGGGAGTGGCGTTGCGCTCGGCGCGCGCCTTGCGCAGTTCCAGTATTCCCTGCACCGGCCCTGACAGAGCGTATACCAGCGCCACGGTGAACAACACCTTGGGTGGATCGATTGAGGTGAAAACGAACACCAGCACCACCAGCAGCATGACGAAGAACGGCACCCGATTGCGCAGGTCGATGTCCTTGAAACTGTAGTAGCGTATGTTGCTGACCATCAGTCCGCCCGCGGCCAGCGTGAACACGAAGGATGGCCACAGCATCTGCGAGCCTTTGACACCGAGATCGTCGCACACCCACACCAGTCCGACGACCAGCGCGGCGGCGGCGGGACTGGCAAGACCCTGAAAATAGCGCTTGTCGGCGGTGTCGTGACGGGAATTGAAACGTGCCAACCGCAGTGCCGCACCGGCTGCGTAGATGAATGCCGCCAGCCAGCCGAGCTTGGCCCAACCCCAGCCGAGGCTGACCATCTTCGACAGTGCCCATTCATAGATTACCAGCGCGGGGGCGAGACCGAATGAAGCCATATCGGCGAGGCTGTCGTATTCCTTGCCGAAATCGCTCTGTGTGCCGGTCAGGCGCGCCACACGGCCGTCGAGCATGTCCATGATCATCGCCACGAAGATAGCCACGGCGGCAGCGGTATATCGGCCGTTCATGGCAGCGACGATCGCGTAAAAGCCAGCGAACAATCCCGCCGTGGTAAACAGGTTCGGCAGCAGATAGATACCGCGGCGGCGCGGTGCGTCGCCCAGTTCCTGATTGTCGCTATTATCGCTTTCGTCTTGATCCATTCTTTTGCTCGATAATGTTCCTGTGCGCGACCAGCCGGAGAGAGTCAGTGCTGCGTCTGGGCCACAGGGTGTTAGCCTTGCCGTATTTTGTTACCGAGTGTAACCGAAGACCTGCGAAGATGGGGTATTTACCTGTATGCCGCACAGCAGCCTGAACGGAACTCGCGCACCGGTAGCATCGACTCCCGGATTCCGCTACGCGCAATCCAGGCTGCACGGGGCCGGCATGGATTAATTGCGGCTCTTGTCGACGATGCGCGAAGCCTTGATCCACGGCATCATGCTGCGCAGCTTTTCACCGACCACTTCGATCTGGTGCTCACGACCGATGCGGCGTTTAGCCTTCAATGTGGCGGCACCGGCCTGATTTTCCAGGATGAATTCACGGGCGAATTCGCCGTTCTGGATTTCCTTGAGGATGCGCTTCATTTCGGCGCGTGTTTCATCGGTGATGATGCGCGGGCCGCGTGTCAGGTCGCCGTACTCGGCCGTGTTGGAAATTGAGTAGCGCATGTTGGCGATACCGCCTTCGTACATGAGATCGACGATCAGCTTGAGTTCGTGCAGGCATTCGAAGTAGGCCATCTCGGGAGCATAGCCCGCCTCGACCAGCGTTTCGAAGCCGGCCTGTACCAACGCGGTGGCACCGCCGCATAACACGGCCTGTTCGCCGAACAGATCGGTCTCGGTCTCTTCACGGAAGTTGGTCTCGATGATGCCGGCG
This sequence comes from Gammaproteobacteria bacterium, assembly GCA_038319625.1. Taxonomy (GTDB): domain Bacteria; phylum Pseudomonadota; class Gammaproteobacteria; order JBBQDK01; family JBBQDK01; genus JBBQDK01. The sequence continues at coordinate 17,464 of JBBQDK010000009.1, read as the reverse complement.
CGGCCTCCGCCATTCGCCGAGGCATAGGACAGCGCGATCTTCTTGGCCTTGCCGCTGGCATCCTGGTGCACGGCGATCAGGCTGGGCACGCCGCCGCCCTGTGTGTAGGTGGAACGCACCAGGTGCCCAGGACCCTTCGGTGCGATCATGATGACGTCGAGATCGACGCGCGGCCCGATCTGGCCAAAGTGGACGTTGAAGCCGTGGGCGAAGGCCAACGCGGCGCCCTTTTTGATGTTCGGCTCGATGGATTCGCGGTACAGACACGCCTGGTGCTCGTCCGGCGCCAGAATCATCACCACGTCGGCACCTTTCACTGCAGCTTCGATGGACTGCACCTTGAGCTTGGCTTTCTTGGCCTTGGCTTCCGAAGCCGATCCCTTGCGCAAGCCGACAGTGACCGTCACGCCGGAATCCTGCAGGTTGTTGGCGTGGGCATGGCCCTGCGAGCCGTAGCCAATGATGGCGACCTTCTTCTTGCGGATTATGGAAAGGTCGGCGTCTTTGTCGTAATAAACTTTCATGGTCGTTCCTGTCGATAAAATGAATGTGATTAGGAAATCAAAAAATTCAGTAGCGAGTTTCTAGAAAAAGCCCAGGGCTTGCGGTAGTTACTCGATACTAGCTACTGCTCGCTCGCTACTATACGTTAAGGGCCTTGTCACCGCGCGCGATGCCGGAGACACCGGAGCGCACAGTCTCCAGAATATTGGTACCGTCCATCGCCTGGATGAAGGCATCGAGCTTGTCACCGGCACCGGTCAGTTCGATGGTATAGGTCGTATCGGTGACATCGATGATGTGACCGCGGAAGATGTCGGCAAGACGCTTGATCTCTTCGCGCGCCGCGGCGGCCTGCGCCTTGACCTTGATGAGCAGCATCTCACGCTCGATATGCGCGCCTTCCGTGAGATCCATCAGCTTGATCACATCTACCAGCTTGTTGAGCTGCTTGGTGATCTGCTCGATGATCTCGTCGGAGCCACGTGTCACCAGTGTCATGCGCGACATGGTCGGATCTTCGGTCGGCGCCACAGTCAGCGATTCGATGTTGTAGCCGCGCGCCGAGAACAAACCGGAAACTCGCGACAACGCACCTGCCTCGTTTTCCAGCAGGATGGAGATCGTATGGCGCATCAGGCAAGCTCTCTATCGGTCGGCGCGACGCCTGAGGTACAGGGTGAGAGGTGCATCTCGTTGTGACCTTTGCCGGCGGCTATCATGGGATAGACGTTCTCGGTCTGATCAGTGATGAAATCGAGGAATACCAGGCCCTTGTGCTTCAATGCTTCCTTGAGCGCAGCTTCGACATCCGCCGGCTTGTCGATAAGTATGCCTTTGTGGCCATAGCTCTCGGCAAGCTTGACGAAGTCCGGCAGCGCATCCATATAAGAGTTGGAATAACGCCGGTCGTAGAAGAATTCCTGCCACTGCCGCACCATGCCCATGTAGCGGTTGTTCAGGTTGATGATTTTGATCGGCAGATCGTACTGTTTGCAGGTCGACAGTTCTTGTATGCACATCTGGATACTGGCCTCGCCGGTGACACAACACACCGTGCTCTTGGGATGCGCAAACTGCACACCCATTGCCGCCGGCAATCCGAAGCCCATGGTGCCAAGGCCACCGGAGTTGATCCAGCGCCGCGGTTTGTCGAACTTGTAAAACTGCGCGGCCCACATCTGGTGCTGACCGACGTCGGAGGTGACGAAGGCGTCGCCTTTGGTCAGTTTATAGAGCTGTTCCAACACAAACTGCGGCTTGATCAATTCACTCTTGGTGTCGTAACGCAGACAATCCTGTGTGCGCCAGTGCTTGATCTGCTTCCACCACGCGCCGAGTACCGCCGCATCGGGCTTGCTCTTAGCGGCCTTGATCTGCTTGGTCATCTCGCGCACCACGCTGTCGACGCTGCCAACGATAGGGATATCAACGCGGACGTTCTTGGATATCGAGGAGGGATCGATATCGATCTGGATGATATGGGCGTGTGGACAGAATTTGTTGACGTCGCCGGTAACACGGTCATCGAAGCGCGCACCGATGGCGATCAGCACATCGCACTCGTGCATGGCCATGTTGGCTTCGTAGGTGCCGTGCATACCAAGCATGCCGACGAACAGCGGATCGGTGGCGGGATAAGCGCCCAGACCCATCAGCGTGTTGGTGCAGGGATAGCCGAGCAGACGCACGAATTCTGTGAGCGCAGCCGAGGCCTCGCCCAGCACAACGCCGCCGCCGGTATAGATCATCGGCCGCTTGGCACCGATAATCTTTTCCACTGCCTTTTTGATCTGCAGGGGATGCCCCTTGGAAACCGGTGAGTAGGACCGCATGCTGATGGTCTTCGGATACTCATATTCGAATTTTTGTGCGGTGACGTCCTTGGGGATGTCGACCAGCACCGGGCCGGGGCGACCGGTGGTAGCGATATAGAACGCTTTCTTGACCGCCATGGCGAGATCTTTGACGTCCTTGACCAGGATGTTGTGCTTGACGCAGGGGCGGGTGATGCCGACGGCGTCGACCTCCTGAAAGGCATCGTTGCCGATCAGCGCAGTGGACACCTGACCGCTAAACACCACCAGTGGGATCGAATCCATATACGCGGTGGCGATGCCGGTGACGGTATTGGTTACGCCGGGACCGGAGGTGACCAGTACCACGCCGGGCTTGCCGGAGGAGCGCGCGTAGCCGTCGGCGGCATGCGCTGCGCCCTGTTCGTGGCGCACCAGGATGTGCTTGACGTCTTCCTGTTTGTACAGGGCATCATAAATATGCAGCGCGGCTCCGCCCGGGTAACCGAATAAATATTCAACGCCTTCGTCACGCAAGCAACGCACCAGGATATCGGCGCCGGTCAATTCCACTTCGTGTCTCCTGCCCAGAATCTACGCGTCTGCCCGGCCCGATGCCGGCGACGCCGCCGCGAGTCCATATACAGCCCGACCCGCAGCACAAAGATTTAAACGTTGAAAACTAATGATATTACACGAGAACGTCAAGAGACACATAAAAAATGGCGCCGCTATGGAAATTGTGGGATAGCGGTGCCGCGCAGAGGGGAGGCTGCTGGGCATGACAATACACACTGCAAGCTCTGAAACAGTGAGAATTACGCTGAGAACGCACTCAACGACTTACTCTTCGCTGCGTAACCCGCTCAGCCGGGCGGCCAGTGCATGGCCCTGCCGCCAAGTACATGCAGGTGTATGTGAAACACCGATTGACCCGCTTCCGCATTGCAGTTCATTACCGTCCGGTAGCCACGCTCCGCGACGCCTTCCTGCCCTGCGATCCGTTTGGCGGCGAGATAGAGTTCGCCAATCAGCGCCGCATCGCTCTCTTGCAGGTCGTTGAGAGTCGAGATGTGCCGCTTGGGAATGATCAGCACGTGCAGCGGCGCCTGCGGATTGATATCACGAAACGCCAGCACAGTATCATCCTGATAAACGACATCCGGCTTGATGGCGCCGGACGCCATTTTACAAAACAGGCAATCGCTCATCATATCCTCTCGTCTTGGGGCGGCAAGTGAATGCCTGGTACAGCGACAGCCGGCTACACGAAATAGTCGATGGTGCGTGCTGCGGTGGATCCGTTAAACGAATTCGGGACGATCATCTGTTGCGTGTAGCTGGCAATAGCGCGACGGGCATCCCGCGGCGAAGTGGCGGCGCTTGCTGTCGAGATATTGTCGCGCAGCAACCGGTCCATGACTCGCAACGAATCCAGCAAGTCCGTCGCCTCATAGGCTGAAGTCTTGCGGCGCTTTTGCAGCAGTTCGCCCTGCAACACCTGCTCGACTGGCGGCGGCTGGCCGCGCACTGCCACTGCAGTAGCACTCGGCGCCCCCGGGGCGGGGCGCAGCGGTCCGTTCGCCACGGCAGTGCGTGACGCCGGGGAAGACCCGGGCCGCAGCACTGCATTGATATTGGCAATATCCATCATGACTCCAGGGGGTGGCGCAGACGCCATCCGACCAGGGGGTGTGAAGATTACCCCGGTTGCCATCTGGCTTCAATCGTTGCCTGCCCAAACACGAAACCGAGCCTCGTAGTGACCATGATTGTCGTACCGCCCTGCATCATCAACGGCTTACCATCGCCTGCTGACCGATCAGCACCGGGTTCAGCTTTGTCGGGCACTAATGCTATAGTGCGACCATGGCACGGAAATTACCGTCCGACTCTGAAAAACTCTCAATCAGGAGCCTGATTATGCGCACCCTGTGCTGTCTGTTGCTGACCCTCACGGCCACCTTCGCTATGCCCACCGTGCAGGCGGAAGTGATTACGCTCAAGCAAAATGCCGCACGCGAGGTGCCACGGCCGACGCGGGGCATGACCATGACCCAGGTGGAAAGCCGCTTCGGCACAGCGCTCGAAAAGCATCCCGCAGTCGGTCAGCCGCCGATCACGCGCTGGGATTACGACAACTTCAGCGTGTTCTTCGAACATCAATACGTGCTGGATGCAGTGGTGCATCACAAGCTGAATCGGCCCAGCCAATAATCCGGACCTTACCGCAACTCGCCGCTGCGCCGCCTCGCAGGCGTCCCGGCACCCCGGGCAAGCAGGCCCGGGCGACACATTCACTACCCCGAACAAACCGCTGACTCCTAAATGAAGACAGTACTTCCTGCCGAATGGGCGCCGCAGAGCGGCGTCATGCTCACGTGGCCGCACGCTGCCAGCGACTGGGGCCCCTGGCTAGACCAGGTGGAGCCGGTTTTTGCGCACATCGCCATGGCAATCAGCCGGCACGAACAGGTGCTCGTAGTCTGCAGAGATAGCGCGCATCGGCAACACATCGAAACCGTCATGCTGCAGGCAGGCGTCGCGATGGATCGGATACGCTGGCACGGCAGCGCTTCCAACGACACCTGGGCGCGTGATCACGGTCCGATCACGGTATTGACCGATGGCCGGCCACAACTACTCGATTTCACATTCAACGGCTGGGGCGGCAAGTTCGATGCAGCGCTTGATAATCAGATTACGCGCCGACTGTACAGCGCGGGGGCCTTCGGTACGGCACCGTTACGCAGCATCGATCTGGTACTGGAAGGCGGCAGCATCGAATCGGATGGCGCCGGCACCCTGCTCACGACTGCACAGTGCCTGCTGGCCCCGACACGCAATCCGCAATACAGCCGTAGCGATATCGAAGACTGCCTGCGCACCGTGCTCGGCTTCGAACACTTTTTGTGGCTGGATCACGGCTATCTCGCCGGGGACGATACCGACAGTCATATCGATACATTGGCTCGCCTGTGTCCGAATGACACTATCGCCTACGTGGCCTGCGATGACCCTGCCGATGAGCATTACGCCGCACTCAAGGCCATGGCGACCGAACTCGAAACCTTCCGCACCCGCGCGGGCAAGGCCTATCACCTGGTGCCCCTGCCCTGGCCCAAGGCACGCTTCGCCGCCGACGGCCGGCGCCTGCCGGCGACCTACGCTAATTTTCTGATCATCAACGGCGCGGTTCTGCTGCCCACTTACGACGACCCCGCCGATCTGGAAGCGGGCGCACGACTTGCACAGTGCTTTCCCGACCGTGAGATCATCAGCATTCCCTGTCTGCCCCTGATCCAGCAATACGGCAGCCTGCATTGCGTGACCATGCAACTGCCGGCGGAGGTATCATTGTAGGATGAGCCAGCAACCCGTACAGCGGCACAAGCAACTCACCGTCGGTCTGGTGCAGCATTCCTGCGGCGAAGACCGCGATGCCAATCTTGCCGCGAGCATCAATGGTATTCACAGTGCCGCCGCGCAAGGCGCGCGACTGATCGTATTGCAGGAATTGCATACCGGCGTGTACTTCTGCCAAAGCGAGGACGTGGCGCGCTTCGATCAGGCCGAGACCATTCCTGGCCCGACCACCGAAACGCTTGGCAGACTCGCCGCCGAACTCAGCGTGGTGATCGTCGCCTCACTGTTCGAACGCCGCGCAGCCGGGTTGTATCACAACACTGCGGTGGTGCTGGACAGCGATGGCCGTATCGCCGGCAAGTATCGCAAGATGCACATTCCGGACGATCCGGGTTTTCACGAGAAGTTTTATTTCACGCCCGGCGACCTCGGCTTCACGCCCATCGATACCGCCGTCGGCAAACTGGGCGTGCTGGTGTGCTGGGATCAGTGGTACCCGGAAGCCGCGCGACTGATGGCGTTGGCCGGCGCGGAACTGCTCATCTATCCGACCGCGATCGGCTGGGACCCGCGCGATGATGACGCGGAGCGCAATCGCCAGATCGAGGCGTGGATCACGGTACAACGCGCTCATGCCGTCGCCAACGGTGTACCGGTGCTGGCGTGCAACCGGGTGGGCTTCGAACCGGATGGTACAGGTCATGGACCGGGAATTCAGTTCTGGGGATCGAGCTTCGCGGCGGGTCCGCAGGGCGAAGTACTGGCGATGGCCGACAGTGCCTCGCATGCCATGGTATGCACGGAATTGGACATGACAAGATGCGAACAGGTGCGGCGCATCTGGCCGTACTTGCGTGACCGGCGTATCGACGCTTATGCGGATCTGTTACGGCGTTTCCGGGATTGAAGCGCAACTCCGGCAATGCCGCGCTCCCGCGCCAAACCAGTAACCGTTCGATTCGGCCCAAACTCCCTCGGTCGCGGGAGACTGACAGTCCGGATCAGTTGACCGGAACCACCCGGGTAGTCTGCATGCCTTTCGGACCGCGGTCTGCATCGAACTCCACTTTCTGACCCTCATCGAGCGATTTGTAGCCTTCGCTCTGGATAGTGGAATAGTGCACGAACACATCTTCACTGCCGTCGCTGGGCACGATAAAACCAAAACCCTTCGACGCGTTGAACCACTTCACTGTACCTATTGCCATGATACTCTCCTCACTCACTCTTCTTGATTGTTTAGCGGTCGATAGCTCGCTCTTCCGGCAAGACCTTTTCTACCGCCACTTCACGCTATCCTACCCACAGCGATTTTGCAATACTATGGCGACCCGGTTTTTGCCCGGATCAACCATGGGAACCGTTCGATGATCCTGATTCTGCACCCCAACACCGACGCCCAGGGCGATGACTACCGGCACTTGATGGAACACCTGTCGCATCTGCCAAATATCAAAGCACGTCTTCATCAGGAAATCGGCACACTGCAGACTCTCACCGAGATCTATCTGGTCGGCGACACCGCCACGCTCACGATTACCGACATGCAGGCCCTGCCTTGCGTGGATCGTGTGGTGCGCGTTTCCCAGGAATACCGCATCCTCGGACGCCACAAGGACGACCGGCGCCCGACCTCGTTCGAATACAACGGCGTGCGCTTCGGACAGGACACGCTCAACGTCTTCGCCGGACTGTGCGCCGTGGACACGCCGGAGCATGTCGAGATCATGCTGCGCGCGCTGTGCGACAACGGTCAGGTCTGCACGCGCATGGGCGCCTACAAGCCGCGCACCAACCCTTATTCCTTCCAGGGCCACGGCAAGACCTGCCTGCCCTACGTGTTCGAACTGGCCGGCAAATACGGCATCCGTGTCATCGCCATGGAAGTTACGCACGAATCGCACGTCGATGAAATCCATGCGGCCCTTGAACAGACCGGCCAGCCCACCGGCGTGATGCTGCAGATCGGCACGCGCAATACGCAGAACTTCGAATTGCTGAAGATCGTCGGCAGGCAGAAGCAATTCCCGGTGCTGTTGAAGCGCGGCTTCGGCATCACACTGGAAGAGTCATTGAACGCCGCCGAGTATCTGGCCAGCGAGGGCAACAGCCGCGTGGTGTTCGGCCTGCGCGGCATGAAGACCAACATGGGCGATCCGCACCGCAACTTTGTCGATTTCGCCCATGTGCCGGTGATCAAACGCCTGACGCGCATGCCGGTGTGCATCGATCCCTCGCATTCCGTGGGCACACGCGACCGCGCGCCTGACGGATTGCTCGATGTCTTCCACGTCACCGCACAGGGCATTATCGCCGGCGCCAACATGGTACTGGTGGATTTTCATCCCGTGCCTGCCAAGGCGCTGGTCGATGGACCGCAGGCATTGCTGCTTGCGGAACTGCCGCAGTTTCTCGAAGACGTACGCATCGCGCGCAGCGCGTATGAGCAACGCTGCGCCAATGCGCAAAGCCGGCCAGACACCACATGAAACGAACCGTCCGCGAACAGGATCTCATGGCTCCAAAATTGCAACACCCGGCACCCCGGAGTTTTCAGATAGTTCATCCTCTCTCCATCCCGGTCTTCCATACTCAGCATACTGACCGGCATCGGTCTCGACCACTCACTTGACTTCGATGCACACAAAATCGACGCTGTACGGTTCAATCAACAAACGGCGTCGAAACTTGAACCTGCCGAAGCGATGCGATCGCAAGTGGTGCCACGATATGTGTTCGGCACCCGTCTGTTGACGTTGCCACGCACGGGCCAGGATGTAATCGAACCTGAACCACGCTAAACTCGGTTAATGCTATACAGCGCAAAATCTACCGCAGCAAATATCCAAAATCATCCCGGGGGAAACCATGACCGCCACCAAGATCCTGCTCGATGAATCACAGATCCCTACGCATTGGTACAACGTCATCGCCGACATGCCGAATCCACCGGCACCGCCGCTCGGTCCGGATGGCCAGCCGGTGCCGCCGCAGGCCCTGGGTGCGATCTTCCCCGAGGCCCTGATCGCCCAGGAGATGAGCGGCGAGCGCTGGATCGCCATACCCGAACCGGTGCGCGAGATCTATCGACTGTGGCGTCCCAGCCCGCTGTTTCGCGCACACCGGCTGGAACAGATACTCGGCACACCTGCGCGCATCTACTACAAGTATGAAGGCGTCAGTCCCGCCGGCTCGCACAAACCCAACACCGCGGTGCCGCAGGCCTGGTACAACCAACAGGCTGGCATCAAGCGCCTGGCGACCGAGACTGGCGCCGGTCAATGGGGTTCGTCACTGGCCTTCGCAGGACAGATGTTCGGTATTGAGGTACGCGTGTTTATGGTGAAGGTGAGTTATGAACAAAAACCTTATCGTCGTTCCATGATGCAGACTTGGGGCGCAGAGGTGTTTGCCAGCCCAACCGAACTCACAGAATCCGGGCGCGCAATTCTCGCCAAGGACCCGAACAGCCAAGGGTCGCTCGGTATCGCGATCTCCGAAGCCGTCGAGGAAGCCGCCGGCCGCAAGGACACTAACTACAGTCTGGGCTCGGTATTGAATCATGTGCTGCTGCACCAGACCATCATCGGGCAGGAAGCGAAACAGCAGTTGGCGATGGTCGGTGAGTACCCGGACGTGGTGCTGGCCGCCTGTGGTGGTGGTTCCAACTTCGGCGGTATCGCCTTCCCGTTTTTCGCCGACAAGGCCGCCGGGAAAAAAGTGCGTCTGGTTGCGGTCGAACCCAGTTCCTGCCCGACACTCACCAAAGGCAAATACGCCTACGACTTCGGCGATGCCATCGGCGTGACGCCGCTCATGAAAATGTACACGCTCGGCCATGATTTCATGCCGCCCGGCATTCACGCAGGTGGATTGCGTTATCACGGCGACTCGCCACTGGTCTCTCAACTCTATCATGAAGGCCTGATCGAAGCCGTCGCTGTACGGCAGATACCGACCTTCGAAGCCGGCGTGATGTTTGCCCGCGCCGAAGGCATTGTGCCCGCACCTGAATCCTGCCACCCGATTCGCGCCGCCATCGATGAAGCAATGGTGTGCAAACAGACCGGCGAAGCCAAGACCATCCTGTTCAACCTGTCCGGCCACGGGCATTTCGACATGGCCTCGTATGACAAATACTTCAAAGGCGAACTGGAGGACTACGATTATCCGGAACAGGCGGTAGCGGAAGCCATGTTGCGTTTACCGAAGGTTGGCTGACAGAGAACAGGAATATCGGGCGGATTCATGACAGGTCGCAGGTATCGGGATGGGCAGAAGGTCACTACGATTATTCAATGTGGATCGTCTGCTCGAACCGGGGTCGGCAGTACTGCGCGGTCATACGCAAGGGGCAGCCGAATATCATGACACTGTCGTGGCATACGCGGGCAACCTCGAGAGCCAAAACAGCACGAATAGCCTGTCAACAAGAATCAGTTACTAAACCGCGGGAAAATCGATGGGCAAAGGCCGTTTGGAAGCATTCAGCGATGGGGTGCTCGCCATCATCATTACCATCATGGTCCTGGAAATGAAGGTTCCGCATGGCGTGGAGATTGCGGCGCTGCGTCCGCTGGTCCCGGTATTCCTGAGCTATGTGCTTAGTTTCGTCTACATCGGCATCTACTGGAACAATCACCATCACCTGTTGCATGTCACGCAACAGGTGAGCGGCGGCATCCTGTGGGCCAATCTGCACCTGTTGTTCTGGCTGTCGCTAATTCCATTCGTGACCGGCTGGATGGGAGAAAACCATTTCGCACCGGCACCTGTCGCACTCTACGGCGTGGTACTGTTGATGGCGGCTATCGCCTTTTGGCTGTTGCAGCGCGCCATAATTTACCGGCAGGGTCGCGACTCACTGCTCGCCGTTATTATCGGCAATAATTTCAAGGGCAAGATTTCACCTGTGCTTTACGCGATCGCCATTCCCTGTGCATTTTCCGAACCCTGGATCGCCGGAGCACTCTACGTGCTGGTCGCGCTAGTTTGGCTGGTACCCGACCGACGCATCGAATACGCAATCGCCGGTCCGGGTACGCAAGGCGACGATAGCTAGCACGGTCTGCTACGAACGAGCCAAAACCGCGGTATCCCGACTCCCTGACTGTCCGGCAAACTCCGTGCGTATCTTCACTTTCTCATGCATCGATCCACACAACGCGACAACTGACACTCAATCGCCATAGCCGCTGGCATCCGGCTTACTTTATACTCACCTGATGCAGCTTTTCTCTCTCGACGACATCAAGCACGCCATCTCTTCTCCGTATTTCGAGCGCGGCAGGGAGTATCAAAGAAATCAGCGCGTCCAGGCTGTGCATGTCGATCATCAGGGCAACATGATCAACGGTATGGTACAGGGCGGCAGACCGCAGCCCTATCACGTGGTGGCCTATATCAAGTTCCGCACCGACGGTGTGCCATTTATACGAGGCATGTGCAACTGCCCCGTGAGCCGCAACTGCAAACACGTTGCGGCATTACTGCTTCAGTATCTGGCCGAGTGCAAGCCCTCGGCACAGACCGCAGCGATCTCCGGCGCTTCGAATGCAGTGAACGATGCACAACTCAAGGAATGGTTGACCGGTCTGGAACAGGCGCTGCTGCCGGTACCCGCACCCGCAACCGGATCCATGCCGGTCACACAGGAACGCCTGCTTTATATCCTGAAACTCGACCGCCGTACTGCCGTACCCGTGCTGCGCGTGGAGTTACTGATTGCGCGCCGTCTGAAACCAGGTGGCTATGGCAAAACACGCACCTTCCGCGACTCGGCCATACTGTCTTGCCTGACCGATGCAGACCGACGGATCATCCACTGGCTGTCAGGACCAGAGATACTGACAGGGCATGGATCCAACCTGCACGGCAAGGAAGGCGCACGCCTGTTGCACGACATGCTCGCCACCGATGCCTGTCACTGGCTAGACAAAGACAGCCCGCCTTTGACCTTGGGCGAACCCCGCCACGCGCAGCTGACCTGGGCAATGGATGGCGATGGCACTCAACGCCTGCAGGGCAGTGGTGATGGCATCGACACACTGTTGCCGCTGACCCCACCCTGGTTTCTTGATATCACTCAACATCAGTGCGGTCCCGCGCTGACCGGATTACCGGATACTGCGGCCGCCGCCTTACTGTCTTCACCTGCCTTGGCACCACACCAGGCGACTGCGGCGCGCACTGCCATGGTACGGCGCGCCACAGAATACGCACTGCCATTACCACACGCCTTCGGCAAGACGCAAACCAAGCACATCAAGCCGGTGCCGCATCTGCGATTGTTCGGGCGGAGTCTCCCCGTATACGGGAAATACCGCAAGCACATCGGCGCGACAGAGGCAGACACGGCACTGGCACGCTTGAGTTTCGACTACGATGGCGAAGTAATCGGACTGGCGGATCAGCGCGGCGCCATCACCCATATAGACGGCGAGCAACTGCTGCGCATCCCGCGCGATGCACGGGAGGAGGCCCATGCGTTAAAAACGCTCGCGACCTGGCACTTCGCGCCCATTGTCGACAGTGTGCTGTTCGATGTACCGCAGGACCTTAGCGGGGATTTTTCCATCGGTGAGGACAGTGATCATGACTCGGCGTTGCTGGCCTTCAGCCTCAAGGCCGTGCCGCTGTTGCGTGAACAGGGCTGGCATATTGAGATCGATGCGGACTATCCGTTTCGGGTTCTGGATGAATCCCTGGAATGGTATGCCGCGGTCGATGAAACTTCGGGCAACGATTGGTTCGGCCTCGAACTCGGCGTACTGATCGACGGGCAGCGCGTCAGCCTGCTGCCCATTCTGCTGGACCTGATCCGCCGCTTCCCGCAACAGATGGATCTCTCACAACTCAAGAGCGCACCGCCAGGACATATCGTGTTCGCACGTATCGACGACGGTGCGCTGCTGCCCATGCCAGTGGAACGCCTCATACCGATTCTGGAAACACTGACGGAACTGTACGATACGTCCACCGAGTCGTACCAAAGCCTGCGCCTGCCCAGTGTACAGGCGGCGCAACTCACGACACTCGAAGCGTCGCTGGGCCAACAGCTGAGTTGGACGGGCGGAGAACGCCTGCGCGAACTGGGCCGGAAGCTGAGCGATTTTCGTGGCGTGCAGGCGGTAGCCCCACCGACCGGTTTGCGAACAAATTTGCGCGGCTATCAACAGCACGGTGTCGACTGGCTGCAATTCCTGCGCGAGTACCAGTTGGGCGGCCTGCTTGCCGATGACATGGGACTCGGTAAAACCGTGCAGACTCTCGCTCACCTGCTGCTGGAGAAAGAAAGCGGCCGCATGGATCGCCCCTGCCTGGTGATCGCTCCCACCAGCCTGATGGTGAATTGGCGCATGGAGGCGCAGCGGTTCGCTCCCTCTTTGCGCGTGCTGGTGCTGCAGGGCGTGACACGCAAACAACATTTCGAGGACATGGCCGGGCACGATGTCGTCCTCACCACCTATCCGTTATTGCCGCGCGATCAGGAGATACTGCTGGCACAGGAGTATCACCTGTTGATCCTGGACGAGGCGCAAGTCATCAAAAACCCAAAGGCCAAGGCCAGCCAGATCGTGCGCAAACTACACGCTCGTCATCGCCTCTGCCTCACCGGCACGCCCATGGAGAATCATCTTGGCGAACTCTGGTCGTTGCTGCACTTTCTCATGCCGGGACTACTGGGCGACGAGCGACGTTTCCGTAAATTGTTTCGCACTCCGATTGAAAAGCATGGCGATGAACAGCGCCGTGCCGACTTGACGCGACGCATCGCGCCATTCCTGCTGCGCCGCAGCAAACAGGATGTCGCGAAGGAGTTACCACCCAAGACCGTGATCCTGCGCAACGTGGAACTCGGCAGCGCGCAACGCGACCTGTATGAAAGCTTGCGCCTGGCCATGCACAGCAAAATCCAGCAGGAGATCAACATGAAGGGTATGGCGCGGAGCCATATCATCATCCTCGATGCACTGCTCAAGCTGCGCCAAGTCTGTTGCGACCCGCGCCTGGTAAAACTCGATTCCGCCCGCCGGGTAAAGAGCTCGGCGAAACTGGAATTACTCATGGAGATGCTGCCGGAACTGGTGGAGGAAGGGCGCCGTATACTGCTGTTTTCGCAGTTCACCAGTATGCTGGCGCTGATCGAAGCGGAGCTCGACAAGCTCAGGCTACCCTATGTGAAACTTACCGGCGACACCCGTGATCGGGCTACCCCGGTACAACGTTTCCAGGATGGCGAAATACCGCTATTCCTGATCAGCCTCAAGGCCGGCGGCACCGGGCTCAACCTGACGGCGGCCGATACCGTCATCCACTATGATCCCTGGTGGAACCCGGCTGTCGAGACCCAGGCCACCGACCGGGCCCATCGCCTCGGCCAGGACAAGCCGGTATTCGTTTACAAGCTGCTCACCGCGGGAACCGTCGAGGACAAGATACAAGCGATGCAGGCACGCAAAAAGGCGCTGGCGGACAGCCTGTTCAACACCTCGGGGAAGATCGGATCGGCATTGACCCTGGAGGATCTCAATTCCCTGTTCGAGCCCCTGGCATAGCCGGGCCCGAAGTCCTTACAACACTGCCGCTGTTACTGCGTTTATCGCGTGCTATACGGATCATTTATTATCGTTTCATGCTCTCCGACCCGGTGCTATCAGGCCTACCTGCGACCCGCAACATCGGCCACGGAAAACATTCTTCATGCGCCTCAATAAATACATCAGCGAAACCGGCCTGTGCTCGCGACGGGAGGCCGACGCATGGATAGCGCAGGGTCGGGTCACGATCAACAGTGTGCGCGCGGAACTCGGCAGTCAGGTCAGTGACGGCGACGAGGTGCGTGTCGACAAGCGTGTGGTCGGTGCGAGAAAAAAACAGCAGGTCTATATCTGTCTGAACAAGCCGGTCGGGATAACCTGCACCACGGAGCGGCATATCAAGGGTAATATCATCGATTTCATCGGTCACAGCGAGCGCATCTTTCCTATCGGCAGGCTCGACAAGGATTCCGACGGATTGATTCTGCTCACCAGCAACGGCGACATCGTCAACGAGATACTGCGCTCCGAAAACAATCATGAGAAAGAATACGTGGTCAGCGTCGACAAGCCCGTAACCGATGCCTTCCTCGATGGCATGGCGAAGGGCGTGCGGATTCTCGATACCACCACCAAGGCCTGCAAGGTGTGGCGCATCGGCAAGAATGTGTTCGGTATCATCCTCACCCAGGGACTGAACCGGCAGATCCGCCGCATGTGCGAGGTCTTCGATTATGAGGTACGGCGCCTACAGCGTGTGCGCATCATCAATATAAAACTTGGCACATTGAAGGTCGGGCAATGGCGTAATCTGTCGCGGTCGGAACTGCAAGGCCTGCTGCCGGAGCGCAACGAGTGGTAATACTATTTCCGCGGCACGATTGTGACTGAACTTGCGCATGTCGCACTTCCACGCCACCGCCCCGCATGACCGCCTGCATCGACATCTATTATTTCAATCACTTGCCCGACTATTTGCCTGGCAGGCCTGTCACTGCGACCGGATAAACTTGCGGGGGTGATGTCTGAAGGCTAGCCTGTACATGTCAGAGATGAGTGAATAATGATCAAGACTCCGCGGTTGCAAACCATAGAGTGACGGTCGTCAGAGTCAAACATATAACATGCGTGTGCCGCAGACACGACAATCATAAGCCCGCATGCATCGCAAGCCAGAGCGCGGGAAGTTCAGGGAGAATACGATGGCCTACAAACCCACTTCAGCGCTCTTTCTGGCCGCACTTTTGTTCTGCGGCAGCGCTGTCTCCGCCGATTACCGGGACGATATCGGCTACACGGCGCTGCAAACCGAACTCGGCGCCGGCATACCAAGTGGCGGCAACGTGCCCGTCACCCAGGCGGAGGCATCCACCAGCTCAACCTCGCCTGTTTACCTGCCAGACCCAAGCAACAGTCAGTTTACGGGCAAAGCCATCACCGACAAATCCGGCGTCAGTGCCGGTACCTACTCCGGACATGCCACCGGCGTTGGCAGTCTCTTTTATGGCAACACCTCTTCTATGACGCCGGGCATCAAGGCTATCGACGCCTACCTGGCTGACAATTGGCTGGGCACGGATTACCTGCAGGCAGGCAGTTCTCTCAGCCCTTCGATATCTTCCAGTCGCGTGGCAAATCACAGCTGGATTGGCTACTCAAATACGGCGGCAGAGGACTCGGATATTCTGCGGCGCGTGGATTACGTTGTGAACCGGGATGAGTTTATCCAGGTCGTCGCTACCAACAATGGTGGCGGAACCAACCAACGGCTGCTGAGTTCCGCCTATAACACCATAGCCGTGGGCCTGAGCAACGGAACGCATGCCACGAGCACGCCGGCCGTGGACGCCACTTACACCGCCGGGCGTATCCGCCCGGATCTCGTGGCGCCCTTGTCCGCCACCAGTAGCGCCACGCCCGTGGTCGCCTCTGCGGCGGCGCTACTGGTTAGCGTCGGGCATGCCAATCCGGGCCTGTCAACGGACCCGGTCGTCACATCCACAAGCAACCGCAATGGCGACATCATCTACAACGCGGAGCGCTCCGAGGTCGTCAAGGCGGCATTGATGGCGGGCGCCGACCGCCAGACGCACAATACGAGTGGCGCCGATATCACCGATTATCGTCTCGCGCCGGCCAATCGAAGCGACAATGGTTTAGATACTCGCTTCGGGGCCGGCCAGCTGAATATCTCGAACAGTTACCACATTATCTCCGCCGGCGAACAGAACAGCGCGGAAGATAGCGGCGCGGGGGCCGGAAATATCACCGCGAACGGCTTCGACTACGACCCGCATTTTGGTGGCGCCGGCGGCAGCAATGGCACCGCGACCTACAACTTTTCCACGGCGCCCGGCCAGAACAGCATATTCTCCGCATCACTTGTCTGGAATATCGATATCGCGGCCGGAGACAGCAACATATTCTCCGGCGCGGCGACACTCTACAATCTGGATCTGAAGCTGTTCGACGTCACCGGCATCCCGCTGCTGCTGGCCAATTCTTCCAGCAGCGGCGAAAACACCGAGAACATCTGGACTTCGTTGCTACAGGGCAGAAGTTATAAGCTGGAAGTCGATACCGGTGCAGCGCAGCCACCCTTTAATTGGGATTACGCACTGGCATGGCATACCAGCGTGGTTCCCGCGCCCGCCGCATTGCCGCTGTTCATATCCGGTCTGGCAGGGATGTTCTGGATCGGGCGACGTCGCACAACCGGATAGCCGGGTTACGCGATGTGACAGCCGCCACCGGCTTTCACGCGACAATCATCAAACGTCCTCCAACGCGGGAGCAGCGTCAGAATTGCTATTCCGTGCCGATTCGGCTGATGCACTCAGTAGACTCCCACCTGAAATTTACTTGCCAATTCCAGTACAATTGCACTCACAGGTCATCTGCAGGACGCAGCCGATAGCGAGGACAACCGGAGGCGCAATGAAATACAAGGACTACTATAAGATTCTCGGCGTCGATCGCGCTGCCGGCACTGACGCGATCAAGAAGGCCTATCGAAAACTCGCCCACAAGTTTCATCCGGATGTCTCCAAGGATCCCGCCGGTGAAGAAAAATTCAAGGAGATTGCCGACGCCTATAAGACTCTCAAGGATCCGGAAAAGCGCGCTGCCTACGATCAGCTCGGGCAGCACCGGCCGGGCGAGGATTTCCGTCCGCCGCCGGACTGGGGCAAGCAGTTCGGCGAAACCGAGTTTTCGTTCGACGACATCGATCTGGCGGATCTGTTCGCCGGGCTCGCAGGG
>JBBQDK010000008.1:0-40881 GCA_038319625.1 Gammaproteobacteria bacterium | reverse complement strand
TAAAGTTGGGTTGCCGTTCTCGCTAAAGGAGCGGTAAAGCTGCTCGCGGGAAAGGCCTGTTTGGCCTGCAATCTGTGCCATCCCTTTAGCGCGGGCGACGACGCCGAGCGCGTGCGCGATGTAGCTGACATCGTTCGTTTGAAATGCTTCTGCCATGAAGATCGCAATCGCCTTGTCAGAGGTCAGGTCCTCAGCGGGATCATAAGTAGTCAGTTTTTTAGCCATTTCATTCGCTCCATTCATCAGCCAATCGTTTCGCCGCTTTGATGTCATTCGCTTGCGTGCTCTTGTCACCACCGCATAGCAGGACGATCATCGTGTCTCCTCGATTCTGGAAGTAGATGCGGTATCAAGTATCCAGGGCCATAGTGGATTCACAGTTCGCTGATCCCATGCCCTATCGGCTCTACATCTCCTGCATGACTGAAGGCAAGCCGGTCTAGGTGGGACGCGATCAAAGCGCGCGCCCGTTTATCATTGAGCCGCTTTCGCCACTTTTGGTATGTCGCTGTTTGCTTTATTTCAAACATCGTGGATAAATGTAGTTTATAGACTACTTTTAGTCAAGGTTCAGCCTTGTGGAGTGCCGGGAGGAACAGAGGATTGGCTAAATGAGGACGCAACCACGCGGGTATGTCACGCAATCCGGCTTATGACACAGACCACTGCAGGACTCTCATCGATTGTGGGGCAGGATGCGCCCCTAACCTCGTGGCTACCCTTTGCCAATCCCTTGAAAGAGGACCCAAAGCTCCTATCTTGTAGCGGACATATAACCGGACATATAACCGGACATTAAAGCGGACATCAATGGCTCTTGATTATTAATATTTATCGTATATATAATCATATATGACCAAGAAAGTAGCGGGTATAAAACAGGACATTAATCCGGTAAAAGATCGAGGCGAAGCGGTCTCCTTGATGGAGCCGCTGCTGCTCGGTGACGGCTCGCGACACCGTGTCGCCCTGACTGATCTTGCCCTGGAATTGGTACAAAAGAGCGCCGGATTACGACGCTCACTGCCAAGTAGCTTGGTGGCGTCGCTTGCCGATCTTGTGCGATCGATGAACTGCTACTACAGCAACCTGATCGAAGGACACGATACACACCCCATCGACATCGAGCGCGCTCTCAAGGACGACTACAGTACCGACGCGAAGCAGCGCGACCTGCAACTCGAGGCGAAAGCGCATATCAACGTCCAGCAGTGGATCGATAGCGGTGGCCTCAAAGACCGCACGCTCACGGCGGAGTCTATCCGTGAAATCCATCATCGCTTTTGCGAATTATTGCCGGATGATCTCTTATGGACCGAAGACCCGGCGACAAGAGAGCGCCTGAAAGTAATTCCCGGTGAACTGCGCAAGCGCGATGTCGAAGTCGGTAACCATCGCGCGATCAGCCCGCCCGCCGTGCCTCGCTTCCTGCAGCGCTTCGAATCGGTTTATGGACGACTTGGCAAAACCGAAACCCTGCTCGCGGCCGCGGCGGCACACCATCGTCTTCTCTGGATTCATCCGTTTCTCGATGGCAATGGCCGCGTCGCACGGCTGATGTCGCACGCGACGTTTCTGGAAGCACTCGAGACAGGCGCCGTGTGGTCGATCGCGCGCGGTCTTGCTCGCAATGTCAACGCTTACAAGGCGCACCTGGCGGCCTGCGACCAGCCCCGACGTAATGACCTCGACGGAAGAGGAAATTTGAGTGGAGAAAATCTCGCGGAATTTACGCGGTTCTTCCTCACCACGTGCATTGACCAAGTCACCTTTATGGAGCGCCAGATGCAGCCGGATCAACTACGCACACGTATTCTACTGTGGGCCGAAGCAGAAATCAGACTCGATCATCTGTTGCCGAATTCAGGCAGCATCCTCGAAGCCGTGCTCTACCGCGGCGAACTTCCACGTGCCAACGTCGCCGGCATTGTCGGCACTGGCGAGCGCCAAGCCCGCCGCGTCGTCTCGGCCCTGCTCGAAAAAGGTGTACTGACGGCGCAGAGCACGCGTGCGCCGCTGCGACTAGCTTTTCCCTCGACACTCGCGGCGCACTGGATGCCAGGCCTGTTCCCGGAAAGGACAGGGTCATGAACAAGGAAACCACTCGCGAGTAGCTGTGACAAGTTCGTAGTCTGTGTGTAATTATTGACAGAACTCCAAGCTAGTGATGCTGCCCATCAGCACTTCGTTCTGAGTTGAATTCAATCCTCCCCTCCGCCACAGTACACATGACGATATCAGGCGTTTCACATGGTCAACTTGTGCGGAAACTCAAATATTTTCCGGGCCAGGCCATATAAAACCCAGAGCAGTAGTAACGGAAGAATAATAGTTTGCAGCACGAAAATCGCCATCAATTTGATGATGTTTTCGGTCGATTGTTCGGCTGATTGCTTTATGTGCTCATAACGTAATTTTACGATACTGTCTTGTGCCCACCAATTTTTGATCGAGTCAAGCATGCTGCTATTTTCATTGGCAGTGGCGGCAGAGGCGTTGATCTTGCTCAAATCGCTGGTGGCGGTATCGATGTCTTGTTGGCTCGACTGATAGTCGGTTGCCATGAATTTCTGGAACAGTATTTCTGAGCCAATCGTGGCAACCGGCACTGCGAAGCGGATCATCAGCAGCACGACCAGGATTCTCGACAGCCACGCGGCAGATGGTCTCTGGCGCAGATAGAGGAGCAGCCAAGCCAGCGCCGTGATCGTCAGCAGGAGTGAGACCAGCCAGTATGCGCCAATGGTGATCAGAACCTTCTGGATACCAAATGCGACACTGGCCGCCAGCATGAGGCTGGAAAACTGCTCGACCAGATCGTTGACGGGATCAAGGATCTGGCCGGGTGTGAAAACCATCCCGACGCCTGCGGGCTCGAGAGCGATTTCGGTGCCCTGCGCGAATGAAATAACGCCATTGAGTGCTCTCGCCGTCGCAAAGCTGATCAAGGCTCGTTTCAAACCTGCATTGACTTGTTGTTTCGCCGTGGAGTCTAGCGGGGCCAGCCACGAGCAAGCGACCATTATGAGAACGGCTATTGCTAAAACCATACGTTGAGTGGACTGCATAATGGAAATCTTCATTGCTTGTTTCTCTTTCAGGATCAGAGTCGAATGGCACTCAGTTAAGCGCCAACTTGTTAGCAACGCGATGGTGTTTCAACTTTCTCCTTCTAGGGAGATGGTTAGGCTGAGTGGATAAAATGGGTGTTCAGTTTAGATCCTCTCTCTCTGGCCCTCTCCCGGAGGGAGAGGGAACGGCCTGATCTGGCTTAACTAAGTGCCATTCAGGTCAGAGTCGTTAAAAAAACACCATGGATTTGCGCGCAATTAGCGTCCGGCTGTGTGGCAACACGAAGATCCAGGAAGCAGCAAGGTCGGCGGCGTTGCGTTGTTTTCTTTTTCATCAATGGGCTGTCTCCGATAACGGCTCCGTGCAGGGTATCCCATTTTACGAGGCGGCTAGCCAGTAGTGGGAACACGTTTGCTGAGAGTGGAATTGAACTGGCCGTCGGGGTAGCCGCCATTCGCTGTATGGGCCAGTCGGCATATTTAAAGTTGGTACATTCATACTGGTACGCATATTTCCGTATATCGATAATTTCTTATATGGATTAAATCGCTATGTAATCGGTAACTTGATGGCGTTTAACTGGTTTTGCAGCACCATGATTACGTGTCAGTAGTGTGCACTGCGGGGTGTATGAAGCAGTACTTACGGACAATGGACCGAAGGCCGATGGCTTATGTGCGTTCTATCGTCTAAAGTTATATACAGCCCGGTAGCAAGTTTTTCCTGTCATGGTTCCATAACAATCACAAGCTGGGCGCAGATGGATGCAGCATCACACCATATAGGGGGGTGAGTCATGCAGATTCTTCAGCGGTTTCCAGGTATTTTCTCGGGGTTGGTTCTGTTTTTTTCAGCTTGTTGCAGCTTTGCGCCCGTCGTTGCGCAAGCGGACGGGAGCCGTATCGCCGGCTTGAACGTTGCGGAAGGAGCACCGGCAATGCATCTTCAGAACGGCCCTTGCGGTATTCGCGCATTGCGCGGCCAGAACGGGCAGGGCGGCGGTGCCGATCTTGTCGGGGTCTGGCATTGTGCGCAACAGGTACTGATGCCGGCACGTTTTCGTGACTCGGACAGTGACAGTCCGGCATTCACAAAAAAGAATACCTTGAAATGGGGCGTCAGGGTTCGCCACGATCAGATGCTGGTGTCGGTCGGTCTGAAATGGTGAAGCGGATCGCGACTACTTCGCTGCCGCATCCGGGTTCCTTCGAATACACTGGCCTGACCGTAGTCCTGATCTGATCCCTGCGCTGAACGTAAGCGTATGGTTGTGCCGACTCTCGTTCGCGCTGTTCAATATCCTCCCAAATTGCAAATCATCCAGATGTCAGTCCGCCATCGGCGTGTCATTCAGTGTTGACCGACTCACAGGCGTACAGGATTTAGCTGGGCTTCCTGATGTAATCCTGCCTGACGATCCAAAGCTCGCATTTCCCGCGCTATAATCGCTCCTCGTCTCGACCGGCCAGTTTAAGTACTGGCTGCGATCGATGGCGACGAGTCTGCTATGCTGTCGCGCAGCCCCGTCATCGCTGTGTGATATCACGATTATCCAAGGAGAGAGTTATGCGTATTGCAAGCCTGGTTGTTCTATTGCTGCTGACCACGCTGTTGAGTGGTTGCGGATACAATAAATTTCAAACCACCGATGAACAGATCAAGGCAAGTTGGGCTGAGGTACTGAATCAATATCAGCGGCGCGCGGACCTTGTGCCCAATCTGGTGAACGTCGTCAAGGGTTATGCAGCGCATGAAAAGGATGTCTTTATCGAGGTGACGCAGGCGCGCGCCAAGGTCGGCTCGATTCAGGCTACGCCGGAACTGATCAACGATGCACAGGCCTTTGCCCGTTTTCAGGCGGCTCAGTCACAGATGACCTCCGCTCTGTCACGCTTGCTCGCGGTGTCGGAGAATTACCCGCAGTTGAAGGCCGACGGCCTGTTCCGCGATCTGCAGGCACAACTCGAAGGTACGGAGAATCGCATCACGGTCGCACGCAACCGCTATATCAAAGCAGTGCAGGAATACAATGTGACCGTGCGTTCATTCCCATCCAACCTGACCGCGATGCTGTTCGGTTACAAGACTAAACCGAGCTTCAGCGTGGAAAACGAACAGGCGATCTCGACGCCGCCCAAGGTGGACTTCGGCGCGCCCACCGCCAAGTAACTCGACGTGATGGCGATCAGGGGTTGGAATTACGTTTGGCTGCTGCTGTGGCTATCGTTTGCCGGTGTTGCGCAGGCCGAGTTGGCCGTGCCGGCGTTGACCACCCGCGTTACCGATCAGGCCGGTCTGTTGACGGATGCACAGCGTCAGCAACTCGAACAGACGCTGAGTGACTTCGAGGCGTCCAAAGGCAGTCAAATTGCAGTGCTGACCGTTGCTTCAACGCAGCCGGAGACTATCGAGGAATACGGGATACGCGTCGCGACCGCCTGGAAACTCGGACGCAAGGGTATCGATGACGGCGTGCTGCTGTTGATCGCGAAGGACGATAGAAAGATGCGCATCGAAGTCGGTTACGGACTGGAGGGCGCAATACCGGATGCCATAGCCAAGCGCGTCA
This sequence comes from Gammaproteobacteria bacterium, assembly GCA_038319625.1. GTDB lineage: Bacteria > Pseudomonadota > Gammaproteobacteria > JBBQDK01 > JBBQDK01 > JBBQDK01. Next base: position 35,240 of record JBBQDK010000008.1, on the reverse strand, counting down.
TTGCCGAGATCATTACGCCCTATTTCAAGCAGGGCGATTATTTCGGTGGGATTCAGGCCGGTGTCGACCGCTTGATCCGGTTGATCGGCGGTGAAGCGCTGCCACCACCGGCTGCGCACGATGCCGGCTGGTCAGGGATTAAGGATATGCTGCCGGTGGCCTTCGCGATTATCGTGTTCGGCAGTAGCTTTTTGGGTGCGATGTTCGGCCGGTTGATAGGCGCTTCGATCGCGGCTGGCATCGTCGGCATTCTTTTCTGGACCAGCCTGGGTTCCTTGTTGATTGCGCTACTCGTCGGCCTTGGGGTGTTTGTTTTCTCACTGCTACTGGGCGGCGGTCGTGGCGGTTACGGCGGCTACTATGGAGGCGGCGGTGGTGGCGGTGGCGGTGGATTCAGCAGCGGTGGTGGTTTTGGCGGCGGTGGCGGCGGTTTCGGTGGCGGCGGCGCGTCGGGGGGATGGTGATGACGATGAGACGTGTACTCGCAAATTTGCTGATGCCGCTCTGGCGGGTAAGGCAGGTATTTACGGCGACGGCTCTGCGTGTAATCGAGACCGCCATTCAAGAATGTGAAACCGCCCATACCGGAGAGATACGTTTTGCCGTCGAGGCCGCACTGCACCCGTTGACGTTGTGGCGCAAACAAACGGCGCGCGAGCGGGCGATCGAGGTCTTCTCTCAGCTGCGGGTCTGGGACACAGAGCGCAATAACGGTGTGTTGATCTACCTGCTGCTGGCCGATCGCGATGTAGAGATCGTTGCCGATCGAGGCATCCATGCGCTGATTGGCCGGGATGCCTGGGAACCGATCTGTCGCGACATGGAGCGTGCGTTCAGAGCGGGACACTATCAGGATGGAGTCGTGGCAGGTATAAAAGCAGTCGGTGCGCATATCGCCCGCCATTTCCCTGCCGAAGACGCTAATGACAACGAGTTACCCGACAGGCCGGTAGTGCTGTGAATCGAAGTTGTTGCGGTGTCGCTTCTTCATGGCATAAAGTCCTCTTGCGAGGACCTCAGCAGGGCTTAGGGGTGTGAGAGCTGCGGCCAATCAGGTGAGGAACATGTACATAAACGAAGTATTTCCGTGTAGGAAAAATGCTCTAAATATGTAAGAGAATCGGTGCATTCATTTTCCATCCAGTTTCCTGATCAAGACTATTTTCGGTCTTGTAATTGACTAACTTGTTGATTAACATGCCGACAAATTTTGTGCCCGTGGTTTTGAAGAACGGTTTGCGCTCGAGATGACTGCGTAGCTTGATTGCTCTCGGTAATAAGGACGCCTAAATTAGGGGCCGATGTGTATTTGTTCTTTCTAATAGAAGAGGGTAGCGTCAGTTTCAGCGGGTACGGAACCAAACGGCAATAATCCAGAACAGAATAACGACACAGAAAATACTTAACCAAATATATTTAAACAACAATTATTCGCAAGGATCGCACTTTATACACGGATGTGTTTGTGAGGGTGCTGTCATGTCAGTCGGTAACGAGGCGGGGGGGCGCGATTTTGGGGTTTCCCAGAAGGTCTTGCGCCTATTAGAAGGATTGCGGCGGACACAGACCGGTAGCGTCGTCTACCGGCAGGTTGAACGCATCATCAATGATATCGACGTTTCCCATGTCGCCGTAGAGAATGCCTATGCCGCGATTATCGATATTCTGATTGATGCCTATGCCAGTCAACTGGCTGCCGGTTCCCCATTGCATATTCAGGTCAAGCTGCTGCGTGCACGTTTGCAGCCACCCTTGTCCGCACTGGAAATCAATTCGCTGCGTGAATATATCGATATTTACGCTGAGCAGATCGCCCAGTCCAGAAACCTCGATTCCGAATTGTTCGAACAGGCCATGCTCCCGTTGCTGGAAGGTTTGGGCCTAGCTGAGGACATGCGCAGCTCCATGGCGCCGTTACCTGCGGCTGTTCAGCCCGAGATGCCTACGGCCGTTCCACCCGAGATGCCTGCGCCGCGGAACGATGTACTGACAGAAAATCGCGTGCCAGCGCGACGTCAGGACGATGAGCCGTACCAGAGCAATGGCAGCCGGTCCACAGACCGTTCGCCGGACGATTTAAAAAACGCTGCGGAGCCTATCGAGGAACCTGCGGAGCCGGCGCTGCCGGTGGAACCGGGGCAGGCGGATGATACCGCCAATGTCGAGCAGCGCATCGCGTCGGTCTACCGTCATCATCTGGACGCCAAGCGCAAGGATATCCAGAAGCTGCAGGCATCGCTGGCCCAGCAGGTGCTGGAGACCATAACCCAGAATGAAGAGTTCGGCGTACTGCTGGAAGTCGTGCTGGGCGAATTGCGTCAGGCGCGCACGGTCAGTGATGTCGAACAGATGCGCGAGACTTTGATCGACGAGGTCGTGAAATTGCTGCAGGGCCACAACCTGCTCGCGGACAAGCTCGACAGCACTCATCAGTATCTGCAGGTCATAGAAACCGACAGTCGTCAGCTCACCGACGAGCTGACGCGCGTGCGCCTGCTCAGCCTGACCGATGAATTGACCGATCTGCCCAACCGTCGTGCCTTCCTGCGCCGCCTGGAAGACGAGGTCGGGCGTGTGCAGCGCTACGGTCTGCCGCTGACGCTGGCTTTGATTGATCTCGACATGTTCAAAGAGGTCAATGACAAGTTCGGGCATGCTGCAGGCGATGAAGTGCTGCGCTGCTACTCCAAGAATATTCTGTCCATCTTTCGCCATCACGATATGGTGGGGCGTTACGGTGGCGAAGAATTCGCCGTACTGCTGCCGAATACCGACAAGGAAGGCGCGCTACGGGCCTTGGCCAAAGTGAAGAAGCGCTCCGCTGAGACCCGCTGGCAAGTAAACGGCACCGTGCGGCATGTGCCGACCTTCTCGGCCGGGCTGGCCTTGTACAAGCCGGGTGAATCGCCGGGCGCATTTATCGAGCGGGCCGACAATGCCCTGTACCGCGCCAAGCGCCTCGGACGCAATCGGGTCGAGCTCGATCAAACCTATACACCTGAAGGGAATCTGGAGCGTAACCACGGCCACCCGGACGATGATCAGCTCAACAACAACCGCCATGGCAAGGATATCTAGCACCGCCTGAGGTAGCGCGCCCACATCGGCGCAGCATCTTCTGTATAATCACGTCCTCCATTAATTGAACCGCACCATGCGGTTGGAGTTGCACGTGGCTACCGTTGAAGTAAACAAAGATAATTTCGAACAGATCATTACCGGCAACGATATCGTAATCGTTGATTTCTGGGCCCCCTGGTGCGGGCCCTGCCGCAGCTTCGCACCAATCTACGAGCAGACCTCGGAGAACCATTCCGATGTCGTTTTCGCCAAGGTCAATACCGAAGAGCAGACCGAACTCGCCGGCTATTTCCAGATTCGTTCCATCCCCACCCTGATGATATTCCGCGAGAAGGTCATCATCTTTTCCCAGCCCGGCATGTTGCCGGCGGCGGCTCTGGAAGATGTCATAGCCAAGGTCAAGGCGCTGGATATGGCTGAAGTCCACAAGGAGCTGGCCAAGCCGGAGGCTGGTTGAATCGAAGCAGGGGTTTGCATCGCAGGTTATGCCCGCGGTAAAGAAGGCGCGCCCGCTAGATCAGTCCTGCAAACGGCTGCACTTCGACCAGAGTGCCGGCCGGCACATTACCGCACTCCGCCGGCAGTACGATGAAGCAATTGGCGCGGCTCATCGAACTCAACACATGCGAACCCTGCAAGCCCGTGCTGTCGACAACCAGCTCGCCATTGGCGTTTCTCACCAGCAGGCCGCGTTGAAAATCGGTTCGTCCCGGCTGTTTCTTCAGTGTCTGTGCGCACGGTACTTTGATGCTCAGCGGCATGGTCTCATGTGCTCCGGATAACTGTCGCAATGCCGGCAGCACGAACTGGTAGAAGGTCGCCATCACCGAAACGGGATTGCCGGGCAGACCGAAGAACAAGGACTGGTTGATCTTGCCGAAGGCTAACGGCTTGCCCGGCTTCATGGCGATCTTCCAGAAGTCGACCCTGCCGAGTTTGTCCAGTGTCTCTGTTACGTAATCGGCCTCACCAACCGATACGCCACCCGAAGTGATCACCACATCCGCCGCTTGAGCGGCTTCCTGGAAGGCGGCCTCGATACGCTCTCGCTGATCAGGCACCACGCCCATGTCGAGCAACTCGGCGCCCAGGCGTGTCAGCATGCCGTGCAGCGTGTAACGATTGCTGTCGTAGATCTGTCCGGCCGCCAGCGGCTCGCCGATACTGCGCAGTTCATCGCCGGTAGAGAAGAACGCCACGCGCAAGCGCCGATACACGCTGACCTCGCCGACACCGAGTGACGCAATCAGGCCCAGATCGGAAGGCAGCAGATATCGGCCGGCGGGCAACACCACGCTGCCGATGGCGATGTCCTCGCCGCTGTGACGGACGTTCTCGCCGATCCTGTGTGTGTCCTGTACGCTGATCTCCTCACTGTTGTGCTGCACCTGCTCCTGCATCAGCACCGTGTCCGCGCCCTCGGGCAACACGGCACCGGTCATGATGCGCACGCAACTGCCGGGCTCGACCGTGCCTGCAAAGGGCGCGCCGGCAAGCGCGGTGCCGATTACGCGCAACGTGGCCGGGAGGCTGGCTAGATCGGTGCCGCGCAAGGCGTAACCGTCCATAGCCGAATTGGCGTAGGGCGGTACATTCACGCTTGAGATGATATTTTCGGCCAGTACCCGTCCCAGTGCGGTGCGTACATGCACGCGTTCGCGTGTTGCGAGTGGTGTTATCAATGCCATGATGCGTTCACGTGCCTGCGCAACACTCAGCAGACCGCTGCCGCTCCCGCTTCCGGCGTCATTTTGTTGAATGCTCATAAGATGCCACCTGTGTGTGTCTGCTTTTGTGAAGCCAGTTGTGTGCAGACGAAATCGGCGATCTGCACGACATTGTTGATATCCAGCCGTGTCAGGCTGTCGGTCGGGTGTGTCATGGCGTCTGTGGCGAGCGCAATGATCGTTGTGTCACGCGGATAGAGCAGTGGATGTCCCAGTGCCGGTCGGTGCAGTTCGATCTTGGCGATCGGCTCATGCTTGAAACCTTCCACCAGTATCAAATCCAGTGTCGCGAGATCCATGCGCTGGAGCAGTGTGTGGAGATCCGGTTCAGAGTCTGCGGTATTCTCCACCATCAGCGCCCAGCGTCGCGCCGAAGCCACCAGCATCTCGCTGGCGCCGGCCTTGCGTAGTTCATAGCTGTCCTTGCCCGGTGTGTCGATATCGAAATTATGGTGCGCATGTTTGAGAACGCCGATCCGCAGTCCACGTACGCGCAACAGTGGCAACAATTGCGTCAGCAATGTGGTCTTGCCGACACCGCTGAAGCCGACAAAGCCGAGTAGAGGCGGGATCAGCATGAAGCTGCCTCCTGCATATTCTGAAGCAGTGTGATTCGGTCCGCAGCGGTATTCAGGTTCAGGAACATCGTCGGGCAATCGGAAAAATCCGTTTCGACCGCAGCCACCGATTGCAGCCAGTCGGCCGTCTTGCGTGCACCGCTATCCAAATAAAGGTGCAGCTTGTCGCGCAAAGACGTGTCGAGCAGCACATAAACCGGCTGCAGGCCATCACTGCTGCGCGCTACGCTGGCCTGTGCCTTCTCGTCTTTGAGCGCATGCCACAAACGTGTCGTAAGATCGGCAGGCAGCAGGGGTGCATCGCAGGGCACGCAGAGTACGTAACGAGTCTGTACCGCCTGCAGCGCGCTGAGCATGCCGGCCAAGGGGCCAAGAAATTCGCTATCGTCGTCGCTTATGACTGGATAACCAAAGGCTGCATACCGTTCCTTGTTGCGATTGGCATTGATCATGAGCGTGCCGCACTGCGGTATTAGTGCCGCAATGATGTGAGCGATCAGCGGTCGACCGCACAATTCCTCCAGCCCCTTGTCGACACCGCCCAGGCGCGCGCCGCGGCCACCAGCCAGAACGACGGCGGTGACGTCGGCGAGCGGCGCTTGAGATGTGCAGGTGTTCATGCCGGAATATTCAGGTGTTGTATGCTTGGATGATAAGGGCAGCGTGAACTGCTATGGACTGCTCGAAAGTCTATCATGAATGGATGTTTGCAAAACAAAACAGCTGCCTGTCATCGAGCTATATCAGGTCGATACCGGGCTCGCACACATTGTGCGCCGCTACCGTGAAAGTACCCATGCGGAAAGGCAGTAGTCCCGGTGCGCGCACGAAAGTGCCTTTGGGAAAGAACAGCAGGCTGTGGCTGTTGTGCATCAGGTCTGTGAGCGAGTCGGTGTTCTGCACACCATGCTGCACGGCAAAGCGCACTACGAATCCGAGTTCATGGGTACCGATCGGGGCTGTCGTTGCGGGTGTGGACTGGCTGTCGTGGTGAGGTATAGACATGTCCCCGCGGTCGGGAAATGGGCTTGCCGCTGATTGTACGGGCTGAAGTGACGGAGGGAAAAAGGTTTCGCGTTGCATGTCATGGCGTACTTCGACCGCTCCGTAAACAACGGCGATATGCTAAGGTAAGCCTATGAGCTGCAATACTCACAAGGTGGCTGTGTCATGGACATGCCGGCTCGGCGTGCTGGCGCTGCTGTGTCTGCTCGTGCCCTTGCCGGCAATCGCACAGGGCGCAGTCTTGCTGCTTGACATCAAGGGCGCCATCGGTCCGGCCAGCAGTGACTACGTGCACCGCGGTCTGGAACGTGCTCGCGTGGAGCAGGCGCCGCTGGTGATTTTGCGCCTCGATACGCCGGGCGGACTCGATGCGGCGATGCGCGACATCATCCACGACATCCTCGCTGCGCCGCAACCGGTGGTGAGCTATGTCGCGCCGGGGGGCGCGCGTGCCGCCAGTGCCGGGACCTATATTCTTTATGCCAGCCACGTCGCCGCCATGGCACCCGCTACCAATCTGGGTGCGGCCACGCCAGTGCAGATCGGCGCCATGCCTGGGTCCGGAAAATCCCCGTCGGCCGCGCCTGACAAAACCAGGGACAAGGACACAGCTAAAAACGCTAATGCAACACAAACCGTGGATAGCGGCGATGCCATGCATCATAAAATGGTCAACGACGCCGTCGCCTACATCCGCAGTCTGGCGCAATTGCGTGGTCGCAATGCCGACTGGGCTGAGCAAGCGGTGCGTACGGCGGCCAGTCTGCCGGCCGAAGAAGCACTGCAGAAAGGTGTCATCGATCTGATCGCCACCGATGTGCCGGATCTGCTGGCTAAACTTGATGGCCGCACGCTCACGGTACTCGGTGTGCAGCGCACACTCAGCACCAAAGGGCTGGTTGTCGACACCGCCGCGCCTGACTGGCGCAACGATCTACTGGCTGTGATCACCAATCCGAACGTCGCCTACATCCTGATGCTGATCGGCATCTACGGCCTGTTCTTCGAATTCGCCAATCCCGGTTTTGTGCTGCCCGGCGTTGCTGGCGCCATCAGTCTGGTACTGGCCTTGTATGCGTTTCAGGTACTCCCGGTCAATTACGCCGGGCTCGGATTGATACTACTGGGTATCCTGTTCATGACCGCCGAGGCCTGCGTACCGAGTTTTGGTGCCTTAGGGCTGGGGGGCGTGATCGCCTTCGCCATCGGCTCGGTGATCCTGTTCGATGCCGGCGCGGGCGGCATGGCGGTGTCGTACACGTTGATCGCTTCCCTTTCCCTGCTCAGCATGTTGTTCTTAGTGTTCGTGGTCGGCATGGCGCTGCGGGCACGACGTCGGCCGGTGGTGAGCGGCAGCGAGGAGTTGCTCGGCATGCTCGGCGAGGCGCTGGAGGATTTTACCGGTGCGGGCCTGGTCAGGGTGCATAGCGAATCCTGGCAGGCACGTTGCGATCAAACGGTACGGCGCGGCCAGCAAGTGCGCGTCATCGGTCGTGACAACCTGATCCTTGTGGTTCAACCCGTAACAAAGGAGCATTGATATGGCTATTCCCGGTGTAGCAATCTTTTTTATCGTGATCGGCCTGCTTATCGCCTACTCGTTCCGTGTCATGCGCGAGTACGAGCGTGCCGTCGTGTTCTTGCTGGGGCGTTATTGGAAGGTGAAGGGTCCCGGTCTGATCCTGATCATCCCGGTACTGCAAAAAATGGTGAGGGTCGATCTGCGCACCGTGGTCATGGATGTACCTAGCCAGGATGTCATCTCGCGCGACAACGTTTCGGTGAAGGTCAACGCCGTGTTGTACTTCCGCGTTATCGATCCGCAGAAGGCCATCATCCAGGTGGAGGACTTCTATATGGCCACTAGCCAGCTGGCCCAGACCACGCTGCGCTCGGTACTCGGCCAGCATGAACTTGACGATATGCTCGCCGAACGCGACAAGCTCAACATTCACATCCAGCGGCTGCTCGATCAGCAGACCGACAGTTGGGGCATTAAGGTGGCGAATGTCGAGATCAAGCATGTCGACATCGATGAATCCATGATCCGCGCCATCGCCCGCCAGGCCGAGGCCGAGCGCGAACGGCGCGCCAAGGTGATTCATGCCGAGGGCGAATTGCAGGCCTCGGAAAAACTGAAGCAGGCGGCGGCAGTGCTATCCCAGGAACCGGGAGCGCTGCAACTGCGTTATCTGCAGACCTTGACGGAAATCGCCGGCGAGAGGAGTTCCACTATTGTGTTTCCGTTGCCGATGGAGCTGATGAATTCCCTGCAAAGCATAGCATCCACCATCGTCAAGAAGGGTGATTGAAGCACATGTCGAGCGCTGCGCCAGGCGCCAGTGAGGCCGACACGCACCTGATAGAGAACTTCGCCGACGCGCTGTGGATGGAGCGCGGTCTCAGCGTCAACACACTCAACGCCTATCGTGGCGACCTCGCCGCTTTCGCTGCCTGGCTGTCCGAACAGAGTACGGCTCTGCTCAATGCGCAGCGCAATCAATTGCTGTCCTATCTGGCATTGCGGGTGCAGCAAGGCATGCGCCCGCGCACCACGGCACGCCTGCTGTCCAGTCTGCGACGCTTTTATCGTTATCTGGTGCGCGAGGGTCGTCTCACGGAAGATCCAAGTGCGCGCATCGACGCACCGAAACTGGGCCGCTCCCTGCCGAAATCACTGACCGAAGCCGAGGTAGGAAGTCTGCTCGCCGCGCCCGACAATGACGGGCCGCTGGGCCTGCGTGATCGGACCATGCTTGAGGTGCTGTATGCCAGTGGCTTGCGGGTCAGTGAACTGGTTGGCCTGACGCTGGATCAGGTGAATCTCCGCCAGGGCGTGGTGCGCGTCATCGGCAAGGGCAGTAAGGAGCGACTGGTGCCGCTGGGTGAAGAAGCCGTGGCCTGGCTGGAACGTTATCTTGCCGAGGCACGTCATGATCTGGTACAGGGCCGGCTCAACGACGCCTTGTTCCCGACCCGGCGTGGCGCGGCCATGACACGGCAGGCCTTCTGGCAACTCATCAAACGCTACGCCAAACAGGCCGGCATCGGCAAGCCGCTCTCTCCGCACACCTTGCGTCACGCCTTCGCCACGCATCTGCTCAATCACGGTGCCGACCTGCGCGTGGTGCAACTGCTGCTCGGTCACAGTGACCTGTCGACGACGCAGATCTACACCCATGTGGCGCGAGAGCGGCTCAAGGATTTGCATGCGCGGCATCATCCGCGCGGTTAACGGGCCGGTCCCGGAATTCCGCCTTGGTGCGGTCGGCACGTCAGATTAAAATGGCATGTCGATTATGTTAATAATATATAGTTAAAACAATATATTACAGATACTTATTAAGGTATAGTAGGATGGTCTGGCGATCGTTGGCGTGAGGCAGAGGCCTGCAGCCAGCAGTGCAGTGAACGGAACGGGCGGAGCTGTTGTCTACATGTAAATTGCCGGACATTGTGTCGATGTCGGCGATGACCGACAATGCCAGGACAGCTTTGTAACTGAATCGCGGTGTTGTCCGCTCCTAACTTCGAGAATCCTCACATGAAATTCTTCCTGGTCGTCTCCTTGCTTCTGACCCAAATAGCCGTGAGCCATGCGGCCGATGCCGCCAAGACCGATGATTACACCCTGATGCGTCAGAACCTGGCCAAGATCATGACGGTTGCTCAGCCCGACAGCATCAAGCCCTCGCCCATCGACGGCCTCTACGAGGTGGTTTACGGTGCACAGATTTTCTACGCCACCAAGGATGGCAGATACCTGGTGCAGGGCGATATCCTTGATGTGAACGGTCAGCGCAACCTCACGGAACAGCGCCGCTCCGCTACACGTCTGGCGGCCATCGACAAAGTCAGCGAAGACAAGATGATCATCTTCTCCCCGCAAGCCCCGCAAAAGGTTAAGCACACCATCACAGTGTTCACGGACATCGACTGCGGTTACTGCCGCAAAATGCACAGCGAGATCGGTTCCTATTTGAAACAAGGCATTCGCGTGCGCTATATGAGCTACCCTCGCACCGGAGTGGATACGCCGTCTTATTTCAAAGCGGTGTCCGTGTGGTGTGCGAAGGATCGCAAGGATGCGCTGACCCGCGCCAAGCAGGACGAGCCGATCGAAACGAAGACCTGCAAGAATCCGGTTAAGGAAGAAATGCAACTCGGCGAGGAAGTCGGCGTGTCCGGTACCCCGACCATCATCACCGATACGGGGCGTTTGCTGCCGGGCTACGTGCCGGCTATACATCTGGCGCAGATCCTGGATCAGGAAATCAAGCGCAACTGAAACAAGGCCGGGGCGCGCTCAGATGTGCGCCATTGGCGGCTCCAGCCTACATCTCATACAGGCCACCGCAGCGCGTGAACAGCAACGCGGTGCGGATTTCTGCATCCGGCCACAAGGCGCGCACGCCCTCCGCATATAGCCGCAGTTGCGCACGATACGGTTCGGCGAGTTGCGGCAGCGCGGCGGGCGTCGCCGAAATGTGGGTCTTGTAATCAACCACTATGACACGCTTACCGCGTCGTACCAGCCGGTCAATGATGCCGAACACGCGCCGTTCACCGATCCGGTACTGAATGGGAATTTCATTGTAAGCCGTATCTGTCGCAGCCAGCTCGAACAGTTCGCGATGGCGCGGATCACGCACCACCGCCTGGGCTTCCTCCCACCAGTCATGCAGGTCGGCATCATCGGCGTGCAGGCCGAGCTCTTCGGCAACACTTGCGCGCAGCATGCGTCCATCCTTTGCATCCGGTCTCTGGCAGAGTAATTCAAGCAAGCGATGGATGGCGCGTCCGCGCAATAGGCCGTCTTCCTCGAACGCGGCGGTGTCGGATTCTCCCGTGCTGTGACTGGGCGCGATCTCATCGTCCTCGCGCACGGTTGCCAGCGTCTGGCGCATGCGTGGATCGATGACCGTCGCCGTGACCGCGGGGCTTGCGACCGCCGGTGCGGCGGTCGAGGAACCAGATTCGAGCAGCACACTGCCGTCGGCCGTCGTCACGGCGCCGGCGGTGCCTAGCGGCGCCTTGATCAGGTTGTACCAGCTGTCCTCATCCGCGCTGGCAGAGGATATGATCAGCACGCGCTTGGCGCGCGTCAGCGCGACATAGAGCAGGTTGGCCTCTTCACGCTGTTCCGCCAGCTGCTGCTCAGCGAGACGCTGACGGCTGAAAGTATCCAGTGTGTCCTTGCCGCCGGTCAGCAGAAAATGCTGCGGTCGGTCCGTCGCGGCCGGCCAATCGACTAAGGCCTGATAGGCCTTGTTGCGGCTTCTGACCGGGCCGGTGTCGGCTAGTATCACCACTTGTGCTTCCAGTCCCTTGGCGGCATGGATCGTCATCAGTCGCACGCGCGCGCCACCCGGCGGTGGCGCAGCATCGGGCGCATCCTGCGTCGAGGCACGCAGTTCGCGAACCCGCGCCAGGAAATGCGCCAAGCTGGGATAACGACCGCTATCCACTTCCAGCGCCAGTTCGATGAAGCGTGTGAGATTGGCGCGCACGCGCGGGTGCAGCGCAACGGGAAAGGCGGCGACGTAACGTGCCGGTAGATTGCCCTCGCTGTAGATGCGATCCAGTAAATCATGCACTGGCAGCCGGCCCGCCAGTTCGCGCCAGCGCACCAGCAACCGTGCGGCGCGGGCCAGCGACGCCGCCGGCGGCAGCGTCGGACCAAGGCGCGCCAGACGGTCGTTCCAGGGGCCGTCATCGTGCGCGAGTTGCATCAGATCCTCATCGCTCGCGGCGAACAGCGGTGAGCGCAACACCTGGGCCAGTGCCAGATCGTCATAGGGCACGATGAGGATATTCAGCAACGCAACCAGATCGCGGATCTCCAGGCTTGCCAGCAGTGCACCGCGCGCCGCTCCCAGATACGGTATGCCGGCGTTGCGCAAGGCGCGCTCATAGGACTCGGCGTGGGTGCGGCGGCGCAGCAGAATAATGATGTCCTGATAGCCGAGCGCTCGCATGCCCTGTTCATCGGGCACACCGATGCCCTGTGCAATCAGTTCCTGGATACGCATGGTGATGTGTTGCGCTTCCAGATCGTGGGTACTGTCACCGGGTTCCGGGCGGGGAGTCCTGAGCGGATCGCGCAAGCCTGTCCGCGGAGCGACTGCAACGGGCGATTCGGGTGGAGGCAGTATTTCAACCCGACCCCAGCTGTCGTCGAGATAGGTTGCGTGCGGGTGAAAATGCGCCAGACGTTCATGCAGGATGCCGCTGCCGAATACCGCATTGACGCAGGTCATGATGGCCGGCGCCGAGCGGCGTGATTTATCGAGGTCGTACAGGTCGGCGCCATTCTGTTGTTGCAGCCACTGCGCGGCATGTTCCAGCAGACGTGCATCGGCGCGGCGAAAGCGATAGATCGATTGCTTGGCGTCGCCGACCAGAAACAGGCTGCGGGCGCGTTCGTTGCCGCCGGCGACGATCTCTTCCAGCAGCGGCAGCAACAGGCGCCACTGTGTCGGATTGGTATCCTGAAACTCGTCGATCAGCAGATGATCGATGCGCTGATCGAGCTTGAATTGTACCCAATGGGCATTACCGGCTTGCGTGAGCAGGCAATAGGCTTTCCATTCCAGATCGGAGAAATCGAGTTGCCGGCGTTCCAGCTTGAGTTGCTGGAAGTGTTCCAGTAACCGCAGACCTGCCATGATCCAGGCCTGAGTGAGTGTGTGATTGACCACGCGCCGCAACCGGTCCTCCAGATCCATCAGGCGCACGCAGAGCTCTTCGTGTAATTCCAGGAAGCGTACCTGGCCCGCGCTGCCAAGTGATTTCTCCTGTACACCGCTGGCCTTGCGTGCGCGCGGTTCGCCGTCGGTGCGCAACAGGGCGGTGCGTAGCAGTGTGATGCGCTCGACGGCAGGTAAATCCAGGTTCAGTGCCTGATGGATGATGGCGGCATGTTGGCTGTTGGTTGAGGTGTGATGAGTAGCGAGCAAGACGGCGAAGTCGTGAAAATCAGCGTGAGTCTGTCTATCGAGGAACTCGCCGGCGTAGTCCCGGGCCGGGTCGATGGCGTAGGCCTGGTCGAGATATCCGCTCGTGAATCGCGCTGCGTCCTCACCCTCCGGACAGAAGGCCCACCAGTCGCTGCGATGGCCGAGAAATTCCAATAGTGCGATGCGGGTGTTGTGCAGACTGCCGCAGCGTTCGAAGAGGATATCCAGGGAGTGCGCCAGTGCCGCGTCCGGTTGCAATGTCGCTTCAGCGAACAGACTGTCCCATGCCGTCTCGATGAGTATCCCGCTGCTCTCCAACACTTCGAAGCCGGCCGGTACATCTGCTTCCAGCGGAAAGCGTCGCAGCAGTTCCTGACAAAAGGCGTGGAAGGTGGTAATACGCAGCGGCGAGGCACTGTACAACAGCTCCTCGTAGAGTCGTTGCGCGCGGGCGCGCGTGTCCTGATCTGCAGGTGCACCAATACCGGTCAACGTCGCATCAAGTGTCGTGCTATCGCATTCGGCCAGTTCGCGCAGACGCTGCAGCAGCCGCAGTTGCATCTCCGCCGCGGCCTTGCGCGTGAATGTGACGGCCAGCAAGCCGTCAGGGCGTGCGCCGTCGAGCAGCAAACGGATCAGCCGCGTCACCAGCAACCAGGTCTTGCCCGTGCCGGCCGAAGCCAACACCGCCGCGCTGCGGCGCGGATCGGCGGCATTGAGCGGGGAGTTGTTCATCGCGCTACAGCATACGGGGTGATACGCGGTGCGGCAAACATTGTCTGGCCCGAACGCAAGCGGTACAGGCACGGCAACGTCATGCTCTGCTGCGTTATTACGTAGCCTGAATTGGACGAAGTGAAGCCCGGGCCACAGGTTGACAAGGCAGGGCGGACTCAGTCGTGAATCGCTGTCACCAGACCCGTTTGTATCCAGCCTTTGAGGAATCCCGCGGCCTGCAGGCCAACCTGTTCGACGTCAATGTAGTTGCACAGGCCTTCGCACAGCGCAGCGAAGCTTGCGCCACTGACCATGCTGTCCAGTGCCCAGGCCTCGGCGGGCTCGAGTGGGCGGAAGTAGTTCTGCAGGTCACGACGCCAGATCAGCCAGGCACGTGCTTGCGGGTAGGGTTGCGGTGCTTGGGGTCCGGTCTGTGCATCGATGGCGCTCCACAATTCCGGCATGTTCCAGTGAAAGTCATGCCGGTGCAGTGAAGGGTGAAAGTGCAGGCGCAGCTCGGGCCAGGATTCAGGCGGCAAGGCGGCGAGTGTGTCGACTGTAATGACTGCGGTGTCGGCGGCGTCGAAGGCGAGGCTGAGTGACCATTCGAGCGCTGCCATTTCGCCGAGTGCCGGTGTGTCCTTGTAGGGTGCGGTAGCGGTGAGAAAGGCGCTGAGGTGTTGCCCGAAGTAACGGATCGTGTAATGCGTGGAAGGATGGACGTCGATGTAGGCGCGTCCGATCTGTTCGAAGAGTTCATCGCCGGCCAGGGTGTGCAGCGCGGGATAGTCGCTGTGCAGTGCCTCCAGCAGACGCAATCGGTAACCGTCGGCATAAATTGCCAGACGCGCGACGGCGCTGGGTTTGGTGTCCGGACTGATCCTGGCGAGCATGGCCTGATCGCCTTCGAGGATGTGCGCCTGGAAGCAGTCTTGCAGGTTGCGCAGTATGTCGTTCATGCCGCGGCCTTGAGGACTTTATCGCCGATGCGTCGTGCCTGATCGAGTTCGTCCAGCAGTCCGGCGAGCGGCGGAATGTTGTCGTCGCGTTCGATCATGGTCGAGACCGGACCGAAGCGACGCAGGGCAGCGGCGTACAGTTCCCAGACGGCATCGATGACCGGTTGGTCATGGGTGTCGATGATGTAGTCGCCATGGTTCTGGTGGCCGGCAAGATGGAATTGGCGCACGCGCGATACGGGAATGCCGTTCAGATAGTCGTGTGGATCGAAGCCGTGGTTAAAGGCGCTGACATGGATATTGTTGATATCGAGCAGGATCAGGCAATCGGCGGCCTCGGCGATAGCGCTGAGAAATTCCCACTCGGTGAGTTGCGAGTCGCGATAGGTGACGTAGCTGGAGACATTTTCCAGCAGCAACTGGCGCCCCAGTATGTCCTGGGCCTGACTGACGCGGGCGGCGACATGACGTAAGGTTTCTTCGGTATAAGGCAAGGGCATGAGGTCGTGCAGGTTGATGCCATTTTCACCGGTCCAGCACAGGTGATCCGATATCCAGGCCGCATCGATGCGTTCGGCCAGCGCCATGACCTGTTTAAGGTAATCCGTGTTGAGTGGTGTACTTGCGCCGATGGACAGCGAGACGCCATGCAGCACGACTGGATAGTGTGCGCGCACTTGTTCCAGGAAATACAGCGGTTTGCCCCCTGGGACGAGATAATTCTCGGTGAGTGCCTCGAACCAATCGACGGCGGGACGCTGTGCAAGGATGTCGGTGTAGTGACTGGGGCGCAGACCCAGGCCGTAGCCGAGGAAGGGACGATCGGTCGGTGTGGTTCGGTTCATGCGATGAGCACCCCGGGTGGAATAAAACGGGCGCCCCGGCGGGCGCCCGCGAATGCAGCATGCTTATTTCTTTTCGTCAGCCATTATCACACCACCCTTGGCGACGCAATCGGACTTGGACATGTGCATCCAGCCATGTCCCTTGCAGCTGTTCTGGCCTTGGCAGGCATTGGATGCTGAAGCGCATTCCGACATGCCCTTGCAGGCATTCACGCCGGAGCATTTCACCTGTGCCGGAGCGGACTGCTCGGTGGCGGTCGCAATAGTGGCGGTGCTGAACAGAGCGGCGGCGGCCGTGGCGAGCAATACGCCGGAAATCTTATTGCTGGACATAAGGGTTACTCCTCTTGGTGATAGGGCGTTGACGTGGCATTCAGTGCTTCAGTCTGGTCGTACGCCTGATTGTTGCACCGTTCGCTGCAGCCCGGCTGCGGTGATACACGCTCGCATCAATAGAGTAGCCCAGTCAGCGGATATATTCAGTACATCGCCAGAGGAACGATATCACTGAACCATTGCGGTAACAGACCCGATTGGCGAGTACCAAGCTGTTTTTCTGTGTAAGAAAATTCTGAAAATTATATGGTCCGGGTAATGGCCGATGCGTCAAATGAACCATTAAGACGCTGATTAAATGGGTAAACAATCGAGCGGCTGCATTCGTCTGCGCGAAAATATGCGCATCGATCGTGTCGGCACTGCTTGTTAAAGACCGACAGAAAGCGTTTAGTGTCAGCCAACTGTCCTCAGCATGGATGCATAGAGGAACCCCTAGGGAGGGAATTCACACGGATTGGAATAGCGGGCGGGACTAGCCCGGGATGGAGACACCAAGACGGCCTTCGGGCCGCCTTGCTTTTTTCCGCATCAACAATCTTGCACCGTATCCGTTTCCCACGATTCACGGCGGCATACGCCTTCCATGCTGCAGCGCGCGCAGGTTGCCGCATCGCCCCAGGCAGGCGTGGGCGTGCCGTTGCGCAGCCCATCCGTCAACTGCAGCAAGCGATCACCGACCGCTCGCGAAAGATCCGTCAGCGCTTCACCCTCGAGTTGTGCTTTCGTCTGCACACGCGCGGCGTCCAGTTGCAGGTATTCGACACGCATGACCGTGTCGAGGAGCAGTGCGTAACTACACAGTTGCACATCCTCGCCGGTGTCGACGTCTTCCTGTTTGGGTACCGCGCCGGTCTTGTAGTCGATGATGCCAATACCGGTGTTGCTGCTGTCGATACGGTCCAGACGGCCCTTGAGCGTCAGCCCATCACTCAGTGCACGTTTTTCACTGTGTTCTACGTCCTGTACGCGCCAGTGCCGGTCGCGTTCGATCTGCCAGTCGATATAGCCAGGGATCAATTGTCGCCAGCGCTGTAACCAGCCTCGATGCTCGAAGTTGTCTTCCAGGTCCTTGGCGAACACGGCGGTGGCTACGGTGTGCAGCATGTCCAGGCCGGTGGCACGGTTGTGCGGAGTGAGTGGCTCCGGAAACGGTCCGGGCAGACCCGGCAATCCGCCGTGAAAGGCCTGCAGACATTTGTGCACGCGTTGGCCGTAATCTGATTTGGCCAGTGTCTCGCGGATTTCATCGGGAGTCTTGAGTTGCAGGCAATCGGCTGCGTAGAAGGCGTAGGGGCAATCGATCAGGCGTTGATGCGCGCTCACCGTGATGGTATGCGGTAACAGTTTTTCGTGCAGCACCGGCCGCGGCCGTTGCTGCGGCGCGGGCGTATCCGGTGTGTCGCATTCGAATACCTGGGCGCGTGGGTCCTGCGTCAGTGCTTGTAATTGCGTGTCGGCGAGATCATTGCCATAGGCGAGACGATGAAAGGTCTGCAAGACATCGACCCAGGGGCAGGGCGCGATTGCTTCGCCATCCTGTTCGCCGCATAAGGTGATCAATACCTGCGGCGCGCTTTCCAGAAGACGGCGGAAATGATGCAGTCGCAGTGCCAGTGTGTCGCGCCAGGTTGGCAGGCCGAGTTCGCTGCGCACGCCTTGATTGAAAAACGGGCCCTGTGCGCAATCACCGGGTAGATGGGTGCGATCGGCGCCGGCGATGATCAACGCGTCGCTGCGCAGCAGGCGGCTTTGTGCAAGATTCAGCAGTTGTACCGGACCGTGGCCGCCGGGCGGCAGGAAATTATGCTGTTCGAGTTTTCGACCCAGCCAGGCGCGGAATTCGCGCCAGTTCATGCGCAGCCTCCGGCCTGGTAGGGCGGCGCCCATATGGGCAAGTTCTTCGAGCACGCGGTTACCGGCCGGGTCGGCGGACAGACTGCGGTCGAGACCGAGGCGTTGCAGGCTTTCCTGCAAGGCCAGCAGAAAATCTTCCGGCGCATACGCGCGGCCATCGAGGTGGCGTTGCAATGGCGCGGCGGCATGCGCAAGGTTTTCCAGCAGCGTGGCGAGTTGCTGGGTCATCTCCAGCGTCCAATGCGGCAGGCGATGACGGCGGTATTCGAGCTCACGACGGTAGCGCAGCAGGCCGCGCGCGATGTTGGCCTGGCGCACGATGTCGATTTCGAAGTGCTGCACCGTGTGCAGAATAGACTCTCGTTGCGGGTCCTGAAACACCAGTGGTGATTTCAAGAAGTCCAACAGCGGCTGCTGCGCGAAGTCGTCCTCGATGGTTTCCAGCCAGCGTTCCAGTGTGGCGGCGGCGCGCGTCGTCGACAAGGCCCAGCCGGCGCTGTCCTGCAGCACTACGCCGGCGCGCTCCAGTAGTGCGCGCACGCGTCGCGCCAGACGGCGGTCTTCCGTCACGATGGCGACGCGCTGTTTACCCTCGAGCAGCCAGAGTCGCACTTGAATATCGATGGCCAGCGCTTCCTGTTCGGCACCGTCGGCTGTGTAGACGCGGAGCCGTTCGTGCAGGGGACTGGTCGGCAGGGCGACGGCGCAACGGCGGGCGCGTTCCGCGAGCGGTGCGGTATCTTCCTGAAAACAGATGTCGAGACCGGCGCTGAAGCTGTCGGGTGTCGTTGCCACTGGAGCCGTCGTGGCATCGAGTACCAGTGCGAGATTCTGCAGCGGTATATTGCTGCGCGTGGCGGCGGCAGGGCCATGCAGTATGAGTTCGCCATGGCCTCCGATCAGTAGTTCACGGCACCACTGCACCTCGGCGGGACACAGGGTGTCGTTGCCGACCATATAGATAAAGTGCGCGCCACTTGCTTGCCGGCGCAGCGCGGCGAGGCGCAGCAGATAAGCGGTCTGCGGATCCAGGACATGTTCGGCGCCGCTTTGGATGTGATAGGCGTGCCACAAAGTATGCACCAGCCGCGCTTCCTGGCTGAGCGCGGCGGGGGTGTCGCCGGTGATGTGATAACCGCGTCGTAACCGGTCCAACAGCGTTTCCAGCGCATCGGAAAGATCGATGCGATGCAAAGTCAGTTCATCAAACAGTTCCAACAGATTTTCCGCCAGACGCCAGGGACTGGCCTTGCTGAGCAGGGTACTGTTGTCCTGCAAGGCTTCGACCAGCATGAGTTCGCGAGCCGCGTTGCCGAGCACACTGTGGCCGCCGAGTGGCTGGGATTCGACCCAGCCGCGCAGGGTGTTTATGTGCGGACCGAGCAGTGCCGGGTAGCCGCGTTGCTCGGCCAGGGTCTGCAGGTGTCGACGCAGACGTGCACCGGCCTGACGGTCCGCCAGCAGCACCACCACCGAGTCGAGATCCGGCAAGTGTGTCTGGCAGCGCGCCAGCAGGCGCGCCGCGGTTACCGCGAGGGGATCACCAGCGTAGGGAACCCAGTGAATAGCGCTGTTGTCGAGCGCTGTTGAGGTGCCGCTCATGCCTTTTGGTCACGGGTGCGGCATGGCGGCGGTACTGAGGGCGCGTCAGCGCTCCAGCAGTTTGAGTTTGTCGGGCTTGCCATCCCACTCGTCGGCATCGGGTGGTGCATCCTTCTTGCGGTTGATGACAGGCCAAATCGGGGCGAGTTCGGCATTGAGTGCAGTGAAGGCATGCTGCGATTCCGGCACGTCATCTTCAGCGAAGATGGCTCCAATGGGGCACTCCGGCTCGCACAGGGTACAGTCGATACATTCTTCCGGGTCGATTACCAGGCAATTGGGGCCTTCATGGAAGCAGTCCACTGGGCAGACTTCGACGCAATCGGTGTATTTACATTTGATGCAGTTTTCCGTGACAACGAAAGTCATAGCGGTCTCCGATAAGTTGCACAGGTATGTTAATCACATTCGCGGGATTTGGCGAGCGGAAGTCACCAATCGGTCAGGAAAGTGTGCCGGTCTGGCAGGCACTAGGGATGACGCACATAGCAATGCAGACAGGTTCGCTACACCTGTCTGCATAGGGGCGGATCACTTCGATTGTCTGCCTTTTACGCTCAGATCAGGGCAGTATTCCAAGTCGGATCAGAAGTGAGTGCCGAGACCTACCGACAGCGCCCATGGGTTGATATCCACATTCACTTTGCTGCCATTGCTGATGTTGGCAGTGGTCGTGATGTGTATGAATAGTTGTCCGGATCTGTGCTGCACGTGTACCTTGGTTCGCTCATATTCGCTACCCAAGTCAATGGATCTATTGTTCGGAAGGAGTGCCGCAATTGCTTTGATTTGCATCAATTGGAAGTGATGCGCGTGGAATTATACGGTCGGTTTTAGATCGTTTTTAAACCGTAGCGTGTTCTGAAAATCATGCGGTCCGGCAAAGTCAGGTGCCGGTAATGTGTGGTGAAGAGAGCGTGTTGCGCCAATCAGGGTGTGGCGCTGGTGACCTGGTTGCGGCCGCTTTCCTTGGCGGCGTACAGCGCTCTGTCGGCTGCGCCGACCAGTTCGGCTGACGGCATTTCCGCCAGAGCCTTGAAAGTGGCGGCGCCCAGGCTGATGGTGACATGATCGCAGCACTTCGAGTATTTGTGTTCCAGATTGAGGGCGACGATGGTGCTGCGCAGCCGTTCTGCGACGATCATGGCGCCCTGCAGGTCGGTCTTGGGCAGCACTACCACGAATTCCTCGCCGCCGTAACGGGCTACCAGATCGCCGGGGCGGCGCATGGCGCCGTTGAGAGCCCAGGCAACCTGCTTCAGGCAGTCATCGCCCTGCTGGTGGCCGTAGTTGTCGTTGTAGAACTTGAAGTAGTCGATGTCGATCAGGATCAGTCCGATATCCAGGCCTTCACGTGCGCTGCGGCGCCATTCGGAGTCAAGGTACTCGTCGAAGCGGCGGCGGTTGGCGATGCCGGTGAGACCGTCCAGCGACGACAGGCGGCGCAGTTCGGAATTGGACTGTTCGAGTTGCTTTTGTGTATCGTGCAAAGCCTTGAAGGCCTGATCGCGTTGTTGCTGGGTCAGGTAACTGTTGGAGTGCGCGCGGATCCGCGCGATCAGTTCGATCTTGTCGGGCAGCTTGACCAGGTAATCGTTGGCGCCGTTGGTGAAGGCGTCGCTCTTGATCTTGGGATCTTCCTTCGAAGACAGTACGATCACCGGGATATCGTGTGTGGCCGGGTTGGCGCGAAAGAAACGCATCAGTGTCATGCCGTCGATGTCGGGCATGACCAGATCCTGAAGAATCAGCGTCGCCTTGATCTCGGTCGCCTTGTTGATGGCTTGGCGCGGATCGCTACAGTAGTGGAACTCGATATCCGGCGCGTCCATGAGCATGCGGCGTATGCCTTCCGCCACCATGGCCTGGTCGTCCACCAGCAACACCACGGCTTGCTGCGAGGTATCGGGTAGGCTCGCAGCTGTCGTGGTATCGAGGTTCGTCGACATCATTTTATCCATAAAATGTTATTTACCCATCTTGGCGAAAGTGCTGCTAACGCTGGCAGCGATCTGATCCAACCCAAGGACTTCTTGTGCCGCGCCGATTTCCACAGCCGCCCTGGGCATCCCGTATACCGCACAGCTTGTTTTGTCTTGGGCGATAGTGTGATGGCCCTTGTTGCGCATCGCCAGCAGACCGTTGGCGCCGTCCCGTCCCATGCCGGTCAGCAGCACGCCCAGTGCCGGTCCCTGCCATTTTGTGGCGATGCTTTCGAAAAACGCATTCACCGAAGGCCGGAACGGGTAGTCCACAGGTTCGCTAGTGTAACCCAGTGTGCCGTCGGACCGTAATATAAGGTGATCCTTGCTGCCGGCCACCAGCACCACGCCGGGAGTGGGGCGGTCGCCGGGCTGTGCGACCCTGACCGGCATTTTGCACTGCGTGCTCAGCCATTCGGCAAAACTGTTCAGAAACTGCTCGTCCATATGCTGTGCCAGCAGCACCGCGCCGCGGAACGTATCGGGCAGTCCGGCCAGCAATGTGACCACCGCCGCCGGGCCGCCGGTCGAGGCGCCGATCGCCAGCAAGCAGGTGCCATTGCCGGTGGTCTTGATGGGCTTGACCTCGATACTGCGTGTTCCGAAACTCCTGCCGCCATTCATCAGCCGGTCGATGTTGGCGATTTTTCGCAGCAGGTCATCCTTGCCGACACCCTGGCCGTCGGCACCCATCATCGGTGTGTTGAGCGCATCAAGGGCTCCGGCGCCCATGGCCTCGAAGACCTTGGCACCATTGCCCTGTATGGTGGCGGTAATGACCAGGATGGCGCAGGGTGTGTGGGCCATGATCTGACGCGTCGCCGTCACCCCGTCCATCACCGGCATGATCAGATCCATCAGAATCAGATTGGGCGTGTCCTGTGCACAGCGTTCCACCGCCTCGGCGCCGTTGCGGGCCAGCCAGGCGACTTCATGTTCCGGTGCCGCAGCGATGACGCGGCGCAGACTTTCCACGGCTATCATCGAATCGTTTACTATGGCAATACGCATCTTTTACCTGCTGAATTGTGATTCCGGTTGTCTATCAGGCCGCGCCGATCAGGTCGGCCACCGCATCCAAGAGTGTTTCATCGTGGAAGCTGCCCTTGGTGATGTAGTAGTCCGCGCCGGCTTCGAGACCGCGGTTGCGGTCTTCCTCGCGATCCTTGTAGGACACGATCATGACCGGGATATTCTTCAGGCGTGGGTCCTGCTTGATGTGGCTGACGAACTCGATACCGTTCATGCGTGGCATGTCGATGTCGCTGATCACCAGATCGTAGTGACCGGTGCGCACGGCGTTCCAGCCGTCCATGCCATCCACCGCGACATCGACTATGTAGCCGCGGGTCTGCAGCATGTTGCGCTCCACTTCGCGGATGGTGATGGAGTCGTCTACCACTAGCACACGCTTGGCGTCACTGCCGGATTCCTGCTCATTGCGTTGACTGATCTTGTTCAAGCGGCCGCCGTTGACCAGGATTTCAATGCTGCGCAGCAGATCATCGACATCGACGATCAGTGCCGGAGTACCGTCTTCCATGAAGGTGGCGGCACTGATGTCGCGGACCTTGCCGAGACGTGAGTCCAGCGGGCGCACCACCAGATTGCGCTCGCCCATGAAACGATCGACGATCAAGCCAAAGCGGTGATTGCGGTCGCCGATGACGATCACCGACAGCAGTTCCTTGTCATGCGGCGCATCGTCGAGTTCCAGTACCTGGTTGGCGGAGACAATACCGATGTGCTGCTCGTTGATAGTGAAATACTGCCGACCTTCCACCAGATCAATGGCCTGCTTGTCCAGTTTCAGGGTGTGATCGATGCGTGCCAGCGGGAAGGCGTAGATCTCGCCGGCGATCTCCATCAGCAGGGCGCGGATCACCGACAGCGTTAGCGGCAATTGCATCTGGAAGCGCGTGCCTTTGCCGAACTGTGTGCTGGTGCGGATCACGCCGCGCATTTCCTGCATGACGTTGTGCACGACATCCAGTCCAACGCCGCGGCCGGAGGTTTCCGTGACTTTTTCACGGGTGGAGAAGCTCGGCAGGAATAGAAATTCCAGCAGTTCGGAATCAGACAACTGCGGTGCCATCTCGGCGGTGACCAGGCCCTTCTGTACGATCTTGCCGCGCAGTTTTTCCAAATCGACGCCGCGGCCGTCGTCGCTGACGGTAATCGACAGCATGCCGGAGTTGTGTATCGCTTCCAGTGTGATGGTGGCCTGGGCCGGCTTGCCGGCGGCCTGACGTTCCTCGGGCGTATCGACGCCATGGTCGAGCGCATTGCGCAGCAGATGATTCAGTGGTGCTTCGACTTTTTCCAGGATATCGCGATCGACCTGAGTAGTGAGGCCGCGGATTTCCATGCGCACATTTTTGCCGAGCTTACGGGCCAGATCACGCACCATGCGCTGAAAACCGTGTACGCCATCGGCGAACGGTCGCATCCGGCTGGCAATGACCTCGCGGTTCAGTCGCGAGGACAGATTGCTGGTGCGCCGGTCGTATTCCTCCAGTTCGGTAAGCCGGTCACTGAGAATCAGCCGACAGTCGCCGGCCTTGCGCTGCGCATCCCTGAACAGGCTGGTTGCGTATTCGTTCAGGTTCG
The DNA here is from genome assembly GCA_038319625.1 of Gammaproteobacteria bacterium. Classification (GTDB taxonomy): domain Bacteria; phylum Pseudomonadota; class Gammaproteobacteria; order JBBQDK01; family JBBQDK01; genus JBBQDK01. The sequence goes on along the minus strand of JBBQDK010000008.1, from coordinate 10,982 downwards.
GTCCGCCAATAATGTCCCAGAGATGGTCGAGTACCGTGATCAGATCGGCCTGACGGCGCTTCACCTGCAGCAGGGCATCGGCATACGGTCGCAGCCAGCGAGCGCCAACCAGTGCCTCGCCGGACAGGCCCATCAGCCGGTTGAGACTTTCTGCGGAGACGCGCACGGCATTGTCTTGCACGGCCGTGACGGTGGCGGGCACCGCTGCGGTGGGGGCGGGCGCCGGGTTTGCAACGGGCTGCGCTGGCGTGGCGGCGCCGGTCCTGATTGCCGTGAAGGCCGCAAGCAGCGCCTCGATGTGCGCCAGATTCGCCTGTTGCCAGACAGCGTGATCCTGGTTATCGGTCTGTGCGATCTGCGTCAGTGTATCCACACCCTTTAGCAAGGCGTCGACGCCGTCCGGTTTCAGGACAATGCTGCCCTCCTGTGCCGCGACGAAGCAATCCTCCATGGCGTGCGCGATGCGCACTGCACCATCGAGATTGACCATGCGCGCAGCACCCTTGACCGAATGTGCGGCACGCATCAATCGCTCCAGACGGTCCATGGCGGTTGGGTTCTGTTCCAGCTCCAACAGGTCGTGAGTCAGTGTCGCGACCTGGCCGTCGACCTCGTTGCGGAACAATTCGAGCATGGAGGCCGCGGTGGGATCAAAGGTGGCGGGTGCGGCCGTGGAAGCTACCGGTGCAGGCGCTGCGGGGGAGGGTGTCGTCATTGGTGCCGGGGTGGCCACCGTAGCGGTGCACAAACCGGTCAGATCGCCCACCTGGGCATCGAGTTGCGTCTGTGTCGCCGCCAGCCAGTCGGTAAAACTTTCCGCGGGTGTGGTGGCGATGGTCTTCAGTGTGTCCACGCCTTTCAGCAGGGTATCGATCTGATCGGGACCGAGTGCCACCGTACCTTGCTGGGCGTTGACGAAGCAATCTTCCATGGCGTGCGCCACGCGCACGGCAATGTCAATGCCGACCATGCGCGCCGCGCCTTTGATGGAGTGAGCGGCGCGCATTAATTGCTCAAGCAGTGCCGCATCGTCGGGCTGCTGTTCGAGTTGCAGCAGACCCGCGCTGAGCGACGCGGCCTGTCCTTCAGCTTCGATTCGAAACAGATCGAGCATAGACAGATTAGCGAGATCGATGCTGTCGTCAGCCATCCTGCAACCTTTTCGTCAGGGTATAGAGCAACAGCTCATGATCGAGGCGGGCGACGCGTTTGTTGCCCAGTTCAAGCATGCCGCGGGTGTATGTTGACTTGGCCAGCGTCACACTGGCGGGGGCGGTATGCAGATCGTTATCACTGAAACGCTCGATGCCGAGCACCTCGCTGACTGGAAATACGAATTGTTCGTTGCCTTTGCCGATTACCGCCAGTCGCTGGTAATGGCGGGTTTTTTTATCAGTGTCGAGTTTGCCGCCCTTGTCGAGATTGAGCAGCTTACCGAGTGAAACGCAGAGTTTAAGTTCGCCACGAATGTTGACCAAACCGAGTAGCATATTGTTGGAGCGGTGTGGCAAGCGATGTATTGCGCGCATTTCTGTGATTTCGTTGAACAGATCGGCAGGCAGTCCTAGCCATTCATCGCCGAGCCGAAACACCACGATCGTGTGTGTATCGCGTTGCTGTTGCGGCTTTTCCCGGCCCAATACGGTACGCCATTCCTGCTGATAGTCATCCGGAAGCGCGCGCTCCAGAATGCGTCGGCCGCTATCGGAGTAGACTTCGCAGTTGCGACAGTGTACTGCGGCTTCGAGCTTCGGGCAGCGCGGCGTTTCACGCCCCCAGACACCGATACGGTTCCAGCAATCGTGAATTTCGATCGGCAGTGTCACCGGCGGATTCATGTATCATCTCCGTCAGCCTTCTTGAGACGATCCTGAACGCGTTGGGCGCGCTGCCGGAGTATCTGTGCAGTCTTAAGGTTGGACTGCTGTTCGGCGATCACGGCAAGCTGTACCAGGGCCTCGTAATGATTTGGATCGAGGTAAAGCGCCTTACGCAGATACTCTTCCGCCTGGGTCTTGTTGCCTGTTGCATCACGTACCAGACCAAGCAGGTAATACGCATGCGCGTTGGGTCCGTTTTCCTGCAGATAGGTCTCGCACAGCGCGGCCGCTTCGACCAGATGTCCCTGATCGGCGCAGTTAAAGGCCTCGTCGAGGAGACTGTGAGTTGTTGCAGGCACAGTCCTGGCAGGCGGTTCGCAATATGCTGGAGTATCCGCAAAGGCACGTGCCGCCGGTGCGGTGGGTTTGCGCCGGTCCTGTGTTGCGCGTCGCTTTTGGGCAATAGCTGTGGGTGTGTCCGTGTCATTCTGCGCACGACGATCGCATTTGCGGCGCTCATCGTCGTTGCGATGAAAGGCAAATGACATCGGGTAGCACATCGATGTGAACCAGCGGCTGAGTGCCAGCGAACCCTCGGCATGACCGAGGAACAGCACGCCATTCTGCGCCAGCAGGCGATCCAGCACTGATATGGCGCGCTCCTGAGTCGGGCGATCGAAGTAGATGAGCAGGTTGCGGCAGAAGATGATGTCGTAGTGCTGATCACCCGGCATGAAGCTGGCGTCGAGCAGGTTGGCGTTTATAAAGTTGACTGTATGCCTGACGCGATCGGCTAACTGGTAGGCGTTGCCGCTTTTCTTGAAATGGCGGTCACGGAATGACAGATCCTGATTGCGGAATGAATTTCGGGTATACAGCGCATCCTGGGCCATCATCAGGTTGCGGGCATTGATGTCCACTGCATTGATGATGAACTGGGCCGGCTGAAAGCCGCAGTCGAGCAAGGTCATCGCAATCGAATACGGTTCCTCGCCGGTGGAGCAGGGCACACTCAGAATATGCAGTACGTCGTTCGAGTGTGCAGGCAGCCACTCGTTTTTTGCGACGCCTTCGAGTGCGGTGAATGACTGGTAAGTGCGAAAGAACCAGGTCTCCGGAATGGTCACGTTCTCTACCAGTTCGGTAAATTCCTGGGTCGACTCGGTCAGCTTCCGGTAGTACTCGGTGATGTCGTGGATGCCGCTGCCGGACATGCGCTGCTGGATGGCGCGCAGAATACTGGAAGAACCGATCGATGCGGCATTGAGACCGATTCGTTCCCGCAACAACGCTTCGATGGCCGCCTGCGCACCGGAGGGTGCGATTTGAGATGGTTCGATGGGTGTTGCGGATACCATAATCAGGCCGCCGTCGCGGGAAGAAACAACAGGGCACGGACCTCAACCGGTATCAGTTCATCGATATTCATCAGTTGTAGCATGCCGTTGGCATCATTGCTGACCGGCCCGAGATAAGGAGCATCCGGTGTGGCTACGCCGGTGGAGACGAAATCGTCGGGCTCACGCTTGGCGGTTTCGGTGACACGTTCCGCCATCAAGCCAAGGATGTTCGCAGTGTCGCCACCGGTACTGTAATTGACCAGGATAATCCGTGTACTCATGCAGGCTCGGCTCGGATAATTCTGGTTCATCCGGGTGAGATCCAGTACCGGCACCGGTGTACCGCGATAGTTCAGCACCCCGGCGACATAATCCGGTGCGCGCGGAAGCGCCTTCAGTTCGGCCAAAGGCACCACTTCGATGACCTGACGCGCTTCAAGTGCGTACCGGTGCGGGCCTAATGTGAAGAGCAGCAGAAGCATTTGTGGTTCCGTTGGGGGACAGTAACGATGACTGGTAACGAGTGGCGAGTAAATTGGTTAACTCGAAATTCGCTGCTTGCCACTTGCTACTCAAATTCAATTGACCTTGAAGCGCGATACGCCTTCCTGCAGTCCGACGGCGGCATGATTCAATTGCTGGATGGCGAAGTTGGATTGCCGCAGCGATTCGGCCGTCTGCTGTGCCGTGTCGCTGAGTTGCGACATCGAGTCGCTGATCTGCGATGCGCCAGTGGCCTGAGATTGCATGCCTTCATTGACGGTTTCGAAGCTCGGTATAAGTGCCTGGACCTGTTCGATGATGCGCGACAACTGACCGCCCACTTGGCGCACTTCATCGACGCCGCGGCGAACTTCTTCCGAGAACTTGTCCATGCCCATGACGCCGGCAGAAACCGCTGACTGCATTTCCTTGACCATCTGTTCGATGTCCCAGGTCGCTACGGCGGTCTGATCGGCAAGGCGACGGATCTCGGTTGCGACCACGGCGAAGCCGACGCCGTACTCGCCGGCCTTTTCGGCTTCGATGGCGGCGTTCAGGGACAGCAGGTTGGTCTGGTCGGCTACTTTGTTGATGGTGGTGACGACGGTGTTGATGTTGGCGGCCTTCTCGTTCAGCACGGCCAGCTTGGAGCCGATCGAGGCGGTGGCCTCCATCATCTGTTTCATAGTGTCCGCCATGCGCTGCAAGGAGGTCTGTCCCGACGCGGCCGATTCGGAGGTTTCCCAGGCAACATGCGTCACATCCGACATGGTCTTGACCAGATCCTTGGCGGTCGCCGAGATCTGCGAGACCGTCGCCTTGATCTCATTGGTGGTCGCGGCCTGTTCGGTGACCGTCGCTTCCTGTTCCATGGCGGTGGCGGCGATCTCGGTGGCCGAGGAGGTGACCTGGATACCGGACTGCTGAACCTGTGACACCAGGGTGTTCAAACCATCGAGCATCTTCTGAATGCCGTTGGCTACATGATCGATGGTGTCGCCCCCGGAGAACACCATCATCTCGCCGGTCAGGTCGCCCTCGGAGGCTTGCGCAACCACGTCCAGAATCAACTCGACCTTGCCTTTGATGATCTCGGTGACATCGCGTTCGTGATCGATGTGTTTCTGCATGGCGCCGGCCATCTCGTTGATGGCAACCCCGAGTGCGACGATTTCTACGGAGGTACAATCGATCTTGACGCGCGCGGCAAAATCACCGCTGGCGATTTTTTGAGCGGTCTCATCCAGATTCGCCACCGCGATACGGTAGCGTTTGTTGTGCATGCTGAACTTGCGCAGCAACATCACGCAGAATATTACCGACAAAATTCCCAGGCCGGCGGTCAGGCCCACATAACCTGCTGCAACCTCATTCATCTGAGTGAGTGCACCGGCATTGAAGATAGTAATGGCGATCGTTACGCCGGTAATGACGGCCAGCCTGTACAATTTTTTGCGGGTGCTCATTGCCATGTCGCTCCTCGTCCTCTGTCGTGCATCACGCTTCACTGGTGATTGCGTCAGGCAGGACCGGGGGCCATGCACTGGGTCGCACCTGTCTAATGCAGTGTTTATGCCACTGGTGAGGGCACGCTGCGCCTGTCAGGAACGCCATTCACTGGTTTGAATTATCGGCACGGTGAATTATTTCTTTAAAAATATTATCAATGAGTTATGAATGAAGTTGCGATCAATGCCTGAAATGCGTGCAAGGCAGGATGTGGGGTGCTCTTGACGCCGTTTTGGGTTTTGGCGGCAGCATTTTGACTGCCTGCCAGGTCGTGTGGGGGCGCGGAAGTCGCTCTGCAGGGTAGTTTCACCGGTGGCGGAAAAGCGGTCTGCTGCGACCGGTGATGGCGAGAGTTAGGCGGAGTTACAGTCAGGAGAGGTCTGAAAAACCCATCAACCAACCGCCAAAGATAGTAAAAGCGCCAAGATATTTCCTCTTGCATTTCAAAACAGATTTTCTTGGCGTCCTCGGCGGTTCCATTTATAAATCATGATTTTGTTAGGAAATATCTGATTTATTCATTATAAGCCGTTGAGGCGTTGAGGCGCTGAGGCGCAGAGGACACAACGGAAAATTAATGATATCCAACAAGAAAAAATCTCTGCGTTCTCAGTGCCTTTGCGGCAAATACAATTAATCAGAGCATGCTTAGATGAACAAGGACTTGAGGTGGTATAGGAGGTCGAGCGCCTGGCGCGGCGTCAGTTCGTCGGGACGGATATCAGCCAGTGCGGTGAGTGCGGGGTGCGGTGCTACGGTGGTGAACAGATTCAGTTGCGGCATAGTGGCTTGCGTCACAGGTGCTGGCTGTCCTTCCAGTTCCTGCAGGCGTTGTCGGGCTGCGGTGATCACGGCCTGTGGTACGCCGGCGAGAGCGGCGACATGCAAGCCATAACTGCGGTCGGCGGGGCCGTTCTTCACGGCGTGCAGGAACACGATGCGGTCGCCGTGTTCGACGGCATCGAGATGCACATTGGCCATGCCTTGAAACTGTTCGGGCAGGGTCGTGAGTTCGAAGTAGTGGGTAGCGAACAGCGTGTAGGCACGGATCGCCGTCGCCAGCTGCACGGCGCAGGCCCAGGCCAGTGACAGACCGTCGTAGGTGCTGGTGCCGCGGCCGATCTCGTCCATGAGTACCAAACTCTCGGCTGTGGCGTTGTGCAGGATATTGGCGGTCTCGGTCATCTCCACCATGAAGGTGGAGCGGCCGCCGGCCAGGTCGTCGGCGGCGCCGATGCGGGTGAAGATGCGATCGATCGGGCCGATCACGGCGCGCTCGGCCGGTACGTAACTACCGATGTGGGCCAGCAGCACGATCAGGGCGATTTGCCGCATGTAGGTCGATTTGCCGCCCATGTTGGGACCGGTGATGATCAGCATGCGGCGAGTCGCATCGAGATCGAGATCGTTGGGCGTGAACGGTGTGTCCAGCACGCGTTCCACCACCGGGTGACGGCCGGCCTCGATGTGCAGACCCGGCTCGGTGCTGAGTTGCGGCGGGCTGAGCTTGAGTCGCTCGGCGCGTTCGGCCAGGTTCGTCAACGCATCCAACTCGGCGAGTGCGCCGGCGGAAATCTGCAAGGCGGCCAGCAGCACGATCAGCTTGTCGAGCAGTTCTTCGTACAGGCCCTTTTCACGCGCCAGTGCGCGTTCGCGCGCCGACAACACCTTGTCCTCAAAACCCTTCAGTTCCGGTGTAATGTAGCGCTCCGCGCCTTTCAACGTCTGCCGGCGAATGTAATTGTCCGGCACACGCTCGGATTGCGCGCGTGTCACTTCAATGTAATAGCCATGCACGCGGTTGTAACTGACCTTGAGATTGGCGATGCCGCTGCGCTCGCGCTCGCGCGATTCCAGGTCGATCAGGTATTGATCCGCGTGTTCGCTCAGTGCGCGCAGTTCATCGAGCTCGGCGTCATGGCCGGGGGCGATCACGCCGCCGTCGCGGAGCAGTTGCGGCGGTGTGTCGATGATGGCTTGCTGCAGCAGTGCATGTGTATCGGGGTGCGTACCGATGTTGAGCGCCAGTGCATTGAGCAGAGGAGAGTCGGCCGTACTCGTGACTTCGTGCAGTTCCGGCAGTTGGCCGAGCGCATTGCGCAGCGCGGCAAGATCCCGTGGCCGCGCCGACTTCAGGGCGACGCGTGCCAGGATGCGCTCGATATCGCCGATGCCGCGCAGGATCGGATACAGGTTCTCGCGGGCGCGTGATTCCAGCAAGGTGCCGATGGCGTGATAGCGCTGCCGCAGCACGCCATGATCACGGATCGGTCGGTTGATCCAGCGGCGCAGGCAGCGACTGCCCATGGCCGTGGCGGTGCGGTCGAGGGCGCCGGCGAGGGTGTGCTCGTTATTGCCTGACAGGCTGGTTTCCAGTTCCAGATTGCGGCGGCTGGCAGCGTCCATCAGGATGCTGTCGCTGCGCCGTTCCACCGTCAGGCCGCGCAGGTGCGGCAGCGCACTGCGCTGGGTATCACGCACGTATTGCAACAGGGCGCCGGCGGCGCCGAGTGCGAGTCGGAGGTCGGCGACACCGAAACCGCTGAGATCATGCGTGGCGAATTGCACGCACAGCAACCGTGTGGCTACGTCCGTATCGAAATGCCAGGGTGCCAGGCGGCGCAGGCCGGGACGGTCGCGCAATACTTCTGGCATCGTAGCGTCCTCGCTGATCAGCAACTCGGCAGGTTGCAAGCGCGCCAGTTCGCTCTGCAGGGCTTCTTGGCCATGCAGTTCCTGGACAGTAAAGCGACCGGTGCTGAGTTCCAGCACCGCCAGACCGAAGTGCGTTTCCTGCCAGTGCAGGCCCATGAGCAGATTTTCGCGGCGCTCGTCGAGCAGCGCTGCATCGGTCAGCGTGCCGGGGGTGATGATGCGCATGACCTTGCGTTCCACCGGGCCTTTGGATGTGGCGGGGTCACCGATCTGTTCGCACAGCGCCACCGACTCGCCGAAGCGCACCAACCGGGCGAGATATTGCTCGGCGGCGTGGTAGGGAACGCCGGCCATCGGTATCGGCTCACCGCCGGACTGGCCGCGGGCGGTCAGTGTTATGTCGAGCAACTGCGCGGCCTTGCGCGCGTCTTCGAAGAACAACTCGTAGAAATCACCCATGCGGTAGAACAGCAGGCTGTCGGGGTGCTGTGCCTTGATGCGCAGGTATTGCTGCATCACGGGGGTGTGTGCGGTGACGGTGTCGGGTGCGCTGGCCATGGGGCGCTAGTGTAGCCAAAAGGGCATGCGGCGGAATACCGAAAACCTGCATCCTCACGTATGTCTTGCCACGCTGGACACGAGCGGCGACACTTTAGTCCATGACCGATGACGAACTGATCGATCTTGCCGCGCAACTCGGCCGGGCCTTGCAGGCCCGCGAATGGCAACTGGCCACCGCCGAATCGTGTACCGGCGGGTGGGTCGCGAAACTGCTGACCGATACTGCCGGCAGCTCGACCTGGTTCGAACGCGGCTTCGTGACCTACAGCGACGCCGCCAAGCAGGAACTGCTCGATGTGCGCGCCGCTACTCTCAAGGAATTCGGCGCGGTGAGCGAGCAGACCGCGCGGGAACTCGCCAGTGGGACCTTGGCGCACAGCCCCGCCGAGGTCGCCCTGGCCATTACGGGCATCGCCGGGCCGGGCGGCGGCTCGCCGGACAAACCGGTGGGGCTGGTGTGGTTCGCCTGGGCGCGGCGCAGCGGTGCGCTGCGCGTCGCGCAACAGCGCTTCAGCGGTGACCGGGAAGCGGTACGCCGGCAGGCGGTGGAGGCCGCTCTGCAAGGTGTGTTGCGTGTCCTCAACGACGCCTGAGTACCAGCGGCTGTTCTTCGCGCTTTGGCCGGATGTTGCACTGCAAGAGGCCATCAATGCTTACGCGCACAAGTTGATAGGCACAAGCGTCCAAAGTGTCCCCGCGCATAATCTTCATATCACACTGGCTTTTCTTGGGCCGGTGCCGCGTGGGCAGCGCGACTGTTACGAGCGGGCGGCGGCCGGGGTTCGGTCGCCGGCATTCACGCTCGACCTGCGGCGTATCGGGCACTGGCCGCTACCGCGCATTGCCTGGCTGGGCCCTGTCCAACAGCCCGAGGCGCTGCTGACGCTGGTGCAACGCCTCAATGCCGCGCTGATCACCTGTGGTTATACACCCGAAGCCCGACCTTACCGTGCGCATATGACCCTGGTTCGCAAGCTCGACCTGCCGTTGCCGGTAGGGGAGATCGCGCCGATTGACTGGGTTGTGGACAGCTTTGCCCTGGTTGAATCGGTCACCGTGCCGGGTGGACCGTGTTATCGGGTCCTGGAGCGCTGGTTGTTGCAACATGACTGCTAAAGCGCGGCAACGGTACCGTTCACCGAAAGCAGGACGCTGGCGCCCTATGCCGTGAGTGGCGTTCTGTGGAATAATGCCAAGGTGAATTCTCACGAAGAGCAGGGATATGCTTTTCCTTAATCCGATCATGGGGGATGTGCAATGGATGACAATCGTAAGAAGGCGTTGAGCGCGGCACTAAGTCAGATTGAGCGGCAGTTCGGCAAGGGCGCGGTGATGCGCATGGGCGACGTCGGCGCGGTGCGCGATGTCGATGTGGTGTCGACCGGTTCGCTGGGTCTGGATATCGCGCTCGGCATCGGCGGCCTGCCGCGCGGCCGTGTGGTCGAGATCTACGGCCCGGAGTCTTCGGGCAAGACCACGCTGACCCTGCAGGTCATTGCCGAGATCCAGAAGCTGGGCGGTACGGCCGCCTTCATCGACGCCGAGCATGCGCTCGATCCGACCTACGCCCAGAAGCTGGGTGTCAACGTCGATGACCTGCTGGTGTCGCAGCCCGACAACGGCGAACAGGCCCTGGAAATTGCCGACATGCTGGTGCGTTCCAGTTCGGTGGACATCGTGGTGGTCGACTCGGTCGCGGCGCTCACGCCCAAGGCCGAGATCGAAGGCGACATGGGCGACTCGCATATGGGCCTGCAGGCGCGTCTGATGAGCCAAGCGCTGCGTAAGCTCACCGCCAACATCAAGCGCTCCAACACCCTGGTGATCTTCATCAACCAGATCCGCATGAAGATCGGCGTGATGTTCGGCAATCCCGAAACCACCACCGGCGGCAATGCGCTGAAGTTCTACGCTTCGGTGCGTATTGACATCCGCCGCATCGGTTCGATCAAGCGGGGCGAAGAGGTCATCGGTTCAGAGACCCGCGCCAAGATCGTCAAGAACAAGGTAGCGCCGCCGTTCCGTCAGGCTGAATTCGACATTCTCTACGGCGAAGGCATTTCGCGCGAAGGCGAGATCATCGAACTCGGCGTGATCCACAATATCATCGAAAAATCCGGCGCCTGGTATTCCTACGGCAAGGATCGCATCGGCCAGGGCAAAGACAACACCCGCGAGTACCTGAAGGAAAATCCGAAAATGGCCAACGAGATCGAAGTGCGGATTCGTGCTGCGGTCGGCGTTGCCGGCGGTCCGGCAACCACCGGTGAAATCAAGAAGCCGCCACTGGAAGTGGTGGAGTCGGATCCGGTAGCGCGGAAAAAAGCCGCCGGACAATAAGCTGGCGGAATTGAATAGATGCGACGGCATGCCGGTCGATCGTAAAGAACCCAGTCTCCGGGCACGCGCACTTAGGCACTTGGCGCGGCGCGAGTATACGCGTCACGAGTTGACGCAAAAGCTCGCGCCGCACGCTGAGTCTGCCGCGGAAATAGAGCAGGTCCTGGATGACTTTACGCAGCGTGGCTGGTTGTCCGAGCAACGCGCGGCAGAGCAGATGGTGCATGCACGGCGCAGCCGATACGGAATTGCGCGTATCCGTCGCGACCTGCAA
>JBBQDK010000007.1:0-41170 GCA_038319625.1 Gammaproteobacteria bacterium | reverse complement strand
GGGCGGTCGATGCCGGTCGCATCGTCGAAGTCAGCCTGGGCTACTTCATCAATCCCATTATCAGTGTCGTCATGGGCGTGATATTCCTGCGCGAACGCCTGCGACCCTGGCAATGGCTGTCGGTCGGCATGGTAATAACCGGCGTGCTGTACCTTACCATCAGCTACGGCGCCCCGCCCTGGCTGGCGTTGATCCTGGCGTTTTCTTTCGGTACCTATGGACTGATCAAAAAGACTGCACCGCTCGGTGCGCTGTACGGGCTGACGCTGGAGACCGGCATACTGTTGCTGCCCGCGTTGACCTACCTGCTTTATGCCAACTCAGCAGGCCAGGGGATCTTCCTGCATGGCGGCAGCACAACGGATATTCTGCTGGTCGCGGCAGGGCCAGTGACCGCCGCTCCGTTATTGCTGTTCGCCGCCGCCGCGCGGCGCATTCCGCTCACACTGGTCGGCATCCTGCAAAATATCACACCGACCTTGCAGTTCCTGCTCGGCGTGCTGCTGTATCACGAACCTTTCACACACGCACAACTAATCGGCTATGGCATCGTCTGGACGGCATTGATCATCTTCGCAATCGAGGGTCTGCACGCGCATCGCGCACAGTCCATCGCTGCGGTAATAGACTTCTGATGGCAATCATCCGCCACGATCGACAGACAGCATGACTCCTCGCTACACACGCCTGCGCAAACTTCCCCGCACGTTTTACGACCGCGATACCATCGTCGTCGCCCATGAACTGCTCGGCAAATACCTGGTGCATGTCGTAGCGGGTGTGCAACGCATCGGTCGCATTGTAGAAGTCGAGGCCTATCTCGGGCCACATGATCGTGCCGCGCATTCCGCCCGTGGGCTGACCGAACGCACCAAGGTCATGTTCGGTCCACCGGGCCATGCCTACGTGTATCTGATCTACGGCATGCACTACTGTCTGAACGCCGTGACCGGTCCCGAAGGCCACGCCTCTGCCGTGTTACTGCGCGCCCTCGAACCGATACGCAACGTTGCGGGCCGCACTCAGGGACCCGCCCTGCTCTGCAAGGCGCTGGGTATCGACAAACGCTGCAATGCCCGCGACCTGCTCGGCGACGAACTATACATCGCCGCCGCGCCCGACAACGAAGCCTTACACATCGTCAAACGGTCACGGATCGGCGTCGATTATGCGGGGCACTGGGCACGCCGCCTGCTGAGGTTTTACATCAAGGGCAACGCCTTTGTTTCCAAGCCGTAAGCTGACTGTTTGAAGTGTATCCGGACAATGCCAACAACCTGAGGCAATGCAAGCGACACGTGCTTCGATATCGATAGACAGCGCAATCATCCGCGCATTCAGCGGTGATTGCGGCTAAAATTCAAACGGGCATTCACTCTCATTCAGGCAACCGACCACCATGAACACGTTTGGCGATCACTTGTGGCAGGTCAATCTTCCCGACGACTGGGTCGCGGAACAGGAACCCGAAAGCGCCTTGCTGTACCATCCCGACGGTCCTGGCACGCTGCAGATCAGTGCGATACCGCAAAACGATACCGTCACCGCGGCCGATCTGCGCGCCATCGCGGCGGAACATCTCGACGCGGGCGCGCAGACCGACACTGTTGAACTCGGCACCTTCAGCGGCCTCAGCCTGAGTTACGGCATTGATGATGAATTCTGGCGCGAATGGTATCTGCACTGCGGCAGGACGCTGCTGTTCGCCACCTATAACTGCGACCTCGAGCACGAAGGTAAAGAGGATGAGATCGTCGAGTTGATCCTGAACACCTTGCACACCGCCAAATCCTGAATCTCCGTATCGCTGTACTCAGATCGCTGAGTCACTCCGCCAGGGCAACGCTTTTTATCTGTGCATAGACTCGCTGCCCGATTTCCAGCTTGAGCAGCATGAGCGATTTTTGTGTGATGCGTGCCAACAGCGCAGCGCCATTGGCATCGAGCCCGACCATCACCTGACCCGGCCGGTCCTCGCTGATCGCGAGGATGCGTACAGGCAAGATATTGAGAATGCTGGTGTCATGCGGTGGCGTCAACACCAGACTGACATCGCGGGCGCGTACCCGCAGACGCGCTCGCGTGCCGATGGCAGCATCGAAGTGCGGAATGGCGAAGCAACCGCTGGCGCATTCGAGGTAGGTGAGCCGATACTCGGCATCATGCGCCGCGACCTGCGTCTCCAACACCGCCTCGGCGCTGTCGCCATGAGCCAGCGACAAATCGAGACGCGTGAGCATTTCCACAAACGGTCCGTGCGCCAGCACCTTGCCGCGCTCCAGCAGCAGCAGGTAATCGGCCAGGCGCGCGACCTCGTCGACCGCGTGGGTCACATACAACACCGGAATCGACAGCGTGGCATGCAGGCGCTCGAAGTACGGCAGTATCTCCGCCTTACTGGCCTGATCGAGCGCGGCCAGTGGTTCATCCATGAGTAACAGCCGCGGACTGGTGAGCAGTGCGCGCGCGATAGCGACCCGCTGCCGTTCACCGCCGGACAGATGGGCGGGACGGCGAGTGAGCAGTGCCCCGATACCGAGCAGCTCTATGGCCTGATCCGGCAGCACACTGCGCGCACCGACGGGAATACGCCGCAGGCCGTATTCGAGGTTGCCGCGCACGCTGAGATGCGGGAACAGGCTGGCTTCCTGGAAGACGTAACCGACCGGTCGTCGGTGTGGCGCCAGAAAGTAACCGCGTGCCGAGTCCTGCCAACATTCACCGGTGATGTTCAGGTGTCCCCGCACGCCGGGTTGCAAGCCGGCCACGCAGCGCAGCAGCAAGGTCTTGCCGGCGCCAGAGGCGCCGAACAGTGCGGTGACACCGCGACCCGGGGCAGTGAAACGTGCCGTCAACGTGAAATCGCCGCACGACAATTGCAGATCCGCCTCAATGCCGTTCATGCGCGTCGCGCCGCTTCCATACGCCCGGTAAGCAATAACAACAGCAGCAATATAATGAAGGCAAACCCGATCAGGCCGGCGGCCAGTGCATGGGCATTGGCGTATTCCAGATTTTCGACGTGTTCATAAACGGCGATCGACAATACCTTGGTGGCACCGGGAATGCTCCCGCCCACCATCAATACCACACCGAATTCGCCGACCGTGTGTGCGAAACCCAGTACGACTGCGGTCAGAAAGCCAGGGTATGCCAACGGGACGGCGACCGAGAAAAAACGATCCCAGGGCGAGGCGCGCAATGTCGCCGCGACCTCCAGTGGCCGTTCGCCCAGCGCCGTGAAGGCATTCTGGAGCGGTTGCACGACAAAGGGCAGCGAGTAGAGCGTCGAACCGACTACCAATCCGGCGAAGGTGAATGGCAAGGTACCGAGACCGAGCGCCAGGGTGAGCGCGCCAACCGGACCGGCAGGCCCCATCAGCACCAGCAGATAGAAACCCAACACGGTAGGCGGCAGCACCAGCGGCAGGGCCACGATGGCATTGACCGGTTGCTTCAACCAGGACTGCGTGCGCGCCAACCACCAGGCGATCGGCGTCCCCAGCAACAGCAGCACCAACGTGGTGACCGTGGCCAGCTTGAGTGTGAGCCAGACCGCGGCGAGATCCGCAGCACTGAAGCTCACCGGCACACCTGCCCGGCCGCCAATATCATCGCGGCACCTCGTAGCCGTCCGCCGCGATCACGGCACGGGCGGCGGGTGACTGCAAAAAACCGAGGAAAGCGCGGGCACCGGTATTGGCCGCACCGTGGCGCAGCAACACCGCATCCTGGCGCAAGGGCGCGTGCAGCGCTGCGGGCACCCGCCAGCGCGAGCCCTGCGTCGCTGCATCAAGACCGCTCAGCTGCGCCAGCGCGACGAATCCCAGAGCGGCATTGCCGGTGCTGACGAACTGAAATGTCTGTGCGATATTTTCGCCATACACAAGGCGTGCCTCGAGACGAGGCCAGACGCCGAGCTTGCGTAACACCTGCCGCGCGGCGGCGCCGTAGGGTGCTATCTTGGGATTGGCAATGGCGAGTTTCGCGAAGTGCCCGGTGCGCAGAATCTCGCCCTTGTCATCGACCAGACCCGGTTGCGGACTCCATAGCACCAGGCGACCGAAGGCATAGGTGAATTGCGTATCGGCCACGGCCAGACCGGCGGTAACGAGTTGGCGCGGCTGCACGTCGTCCGCAGACAGGAATACATCGAACGGCGCACCATTGTGAATCTGCGTCGCCAGCTTCCCGGTAGACCCGAAACTGAGCAGCAGCGCGTGACCGCTGCGACGTTCGAATTCGGGAGCGAGTTTGCGCACAGTCATGGTGAAGTTCGCTGCGACCGCCACGGATACAGTCGTTACCGCTGCACCAACCCTGCCAACATTCAGGCACAGCATCAAGGCACAGAACCAGGTGAATGCGTTGTTCATATCATCGCTGCATGGAGAAACGGTGAAGCCGTTGATCGGCATGCTTTCGAAGCCACATCGCAGCTCTGCGTCGCCTCTGCACAACACTTCCAGTCGTGGATCTGCGGCGGACACGAGGAAAGCGGGTATCCGCTACATCGGGATGTAAGCCGGGCCAGCAGCGTCATCAAGACCGGAACAGGGTCAGGCAGGTGCACCGTCACCTGCGCGGCGGTACGATGGAATCAGGACTGGCAGGATATATCCGACGCTGTTACTGAAGCTGTCGCCGACGGGCGATTTCGCGCCAACATACTGTGAGCAGCCCGGCGAACAGTGACAGCAAACCCGTTGCACCTCCACCACCGCCGCTACTCGCGACCGGCCCTACGCCCGGGGCACCGACATCGGTGATGGTGCCATTGGCGGTATAGTCGTCATCGCCGCGCTTCCCGTCGACAAATACCAGCGCAACATCACTGGGATTCACTCCTATGATTGCCCCGGTCTCGCCATCCCACATGAAGTTATACCAGTGCGACGTGTGGTTGTCGGGGGTCGGGCCGTATTTGTAATAGGTGTTCGGGTGCTGGCCCGGGGGCAGACTTAGCACCATCGAGACAGTGTCGCCTACCTCGACATTGGAAAAGGCAATATTGAAAAAGCCCTCGCCGAAGGTGACATCGGCTGGCGCATCAGTTGGGGACGGATTTGCCGCCACCGAAAAATTATCCACCTTTACATACGTTCCTGCGGTAACCGAGGCTGCGGATCGATTTGGGCCACGCAGGACCGTGTAGTTGCCGCTTGTCCCCATTGCCGCACGGTAGACACCCAGCAGTACGAGATTAGCCGTTCCTACCGGTTGCCCCAAAACATGATTTCTGAGTGGAATATCAGTGAATGAACCGCCTTGATTTTCAGTGGGCAATGCGGCAATTGCATCTACAACCGTCATGCCAGCGCCAATCACTGAACCAAATACTGTGAAGCCACCATTCTGAGCGTCCAAATTCGAAGAATTATCCGCCAAATTAAAAAACCATTCGCTGGTTGCACTGTCAGGCTGGTTAGGCAGCTTTGCCATGGCAATCGTGCCGCGCACATTACTTAGACCGTACTGATTGGCTATTGGAGGATATGCCTGAATGGTTGCGTATGTTTGTGCCGAATCAATCCACGTATAGCCACCACCCTGCACGATAAATCCTGGCATGCTTCGATGGATGAAGGAACCGTTATACTTTCCCTCATCCACATACCGCAAAAAATTGGTTACCGTCCCCGGTGCGGCATCATTGCGCAAGCTTACATCCACATTTCCCAACACAGTTTCGAAGCGGACCACCGGGTTAGCGGGCACGGCCGACGCCGATACTGAAAACAGGAAGGCCGCAACAGCGAAAAAGGCGGAGGAAAGCCGATAGTTCATAAGAAGAGTCCCGGGTAATTTATAATTCGTGTCATCTTCCGTCCCGTACAAAAAACTGGAGGGCCGGCAGGTTGGGTCCAGTGATTGTATCATCGCCCCGGGAAGTACCATAGTGTACTTCCGGGCAGGGTAATTCTGCCTGCCGGCGAGCGAGCAGCGGTTTCCCCGCTTCGGCATGGGGTATGATCTACCGACCTCGCTTCCCGACACCACTGCCAGGCGCCTCGGATGCCCCTGACTCGTATCACAACCCTCGCCTTGGTCTCCGACACCCACGGCCATCTCGACGAGCGCATCGCCGCCCTGGTGCGCGACTGCGATTATGCCGTGCATGCCGGGGATATCCTGGGTGCCGGCGTGCTCGCGGCCCTGCAGCCGCGCCGCAGGGTGCTCGCCGTGCGCGGCAATAATGACCTGCCGAACAAATGGCCGCCGGACGATGCGGCGATACTGCACGCACTGCCCCTGGAGGCTGAACTGGAACTGCCCGGCGGCACACTGGCCGTGACACACGGCGATCGGCAATTTGCCCGTGCGGACCGGCATGCCCGCTTACGCGCCCATTTTCCGCGGGCGCGCATCGTCGTCTATGGCCACAGCCATTTCCTGAATATCGATCAGACCGCCACGCCCTGGGTGGTGAACCCCGGCGCTGCCGGTCGCACCCGCACCCACGGCGGGCCTTCCTGCCTGATCCTCACGGCCTCACGCGCAGCCTGGCATATCGAGGTACGGCGTTTCGAGTTGCCGTCATACCATCACGCAGCGCGCGGTTGACACGTCCGCCGTCAATTCTGCATGCTGCGCGTTCACTTTTTGTCCAGAATCGCGAGTCCACGCCATGACCGAAGCCCTATTTCAGTCCGACATCAAGTCCCTGCCCCTGCTGCACCGTGGCAAGGTGCGCGATATCTACAGCGTCGGCGATCAGCACCTGCTGATTGTCACCACCGATCGGCTCTCGGCCTTCGACGTGGTCATGCCCGAACCCATCCCCGGCAAGGGCGCCGTACTCACCGCCGTGGCCGATTTCTGGTTCAGGAAACTCAGCCACATCGTCCCCAACCAGTTGGCCGATATCCCGCTCGAAGACGTGCTGCGTGACCCGCGTGAACTGGCGCAGGTGCGCGGCCGCGCTATCGTTGTGAGAAAGCTCAAGGCTCTGCCGATCGAGGCGATCGTGCGCGGCTATCTGATCGGCTCCGGCTGGAAGGACTACCAGCAGACCGGTGCCGTGTGCGGCATCGCCCTGCCCGCCGGTCTGCGACTCGCCGACAAACTGCCGGAGGCGATCTACACGCCCTCGACCAAGGCCGCACTCGGCGCGCACGACGAGAACATCGATTTTGCCCAAACCGAGACCCTGCTCGGCAAGGCGCTGGCTGCGCAAGTACGCGGCGTCAGTCTGCGGCTTTACCAGGAAGCTGCCGATTATGCCCTGGCGCGCGGCATCATCATCGCCGATACCAAATTCGAATTCGGCCTCGATGACAAAGACTCGCTGGTGCTGATCGACGAGGCCTTGACTCCGGATTCCTCACGCTTCTGGCCCGCTGATTCCTACCGGCCCGGCAGCAGTCCGCCGAGTTTCGACAAGCAATACATCCGCGACTATCTGGAAACCCTGGACTGGAACAAGAAGGCCCCGGGACCGGAACTGCCCGCCGACGTAATCGCCCGGACTGCGGAAAAATATCGTGAGGCGCAGCGCCTGCTGATGAGTTGAAAACAGTTCCGCCCCACCACAGAAGCACCACTTCAACTTGATCCATCCGCTTGACCACTACCCGAGGTGGAGCTAGGGTTTTATCATGAGCATGAAATCAGGCGCCGATTGATCCCTCTCACCCTGCTCCCGAAAGGAGAAGGGACCGACTATCCAGGCGCGTCAGGAAATCATTCCGGAGAGTGCGCTTGTTCACACACAGCGAGCTGACCAATCAGGTGAACGCTCTTGAGGTGGTAACGTGAGCGCACGCAAAGTACCTACTGCAACAGATCCCGCAACGCAGGATGCCATGCTCGCCGAGCTGCGGCGTCCGCGGACCTACCCGCATCCGGTAACGACGGTCGAGCATCTGCAGACACACATCTCGCACATCTTCCTGGCCGGCGATTACGCCTATAAAGTCAAGAAACCCGTAAATCTCGGTTTTCTGGATTTCACCACGCTCGACAAACGCGAGCGCGCCTGTCTCGATGAAGTACGCTTGAACGCGCGACTCGCACCGGACACCTATCTGGGCCTGACGACCATCTGCATTGATAACGACCGCTATCGTGTCGCCGACGCGGGTTGCATACCCCGCGAAATCGTCGTCGACTATGCGGTACGTATGCGGCGCCTGCCACAGGAGGGCATGCTCGACCGGCTCGCCGCATCCGCACAATTGCAGCCCGATCACATGCTGGATATCGCGCGACAAATGGCGGCGTTCCACACCCACAACGCACACCATCGCGACCTCGACCACTACGGCCGGCCCGACAGCATCGCCGCACCGATCCGGCAGAACTTTCAGCAGTTGCTGCCATACATCGATACCTGCCTGCCCAAGGCACGCTTCGAACGATTGTGCGATTATGCGGAGACTTTTCTGCGTGATCATACCGGATTGTTTCAGGAGCGCATCCGGCGCGGACACATCGTCGACGGCCACGGCGATCTGCACCTGGGCAATATGTGTCTGCTCAATGACCGCGTGGTGATCTTCGACTGCATCGAGTTCAATCCGGCATTGCGCACCGGCGATGCCATCGACGACATCGCCTTCCTGACCATGGATCTGATCAAACGCAATCTGCCGCAACTGGCCGGTGTATTCCTGAATGAATATCTGCAATTGACTGGAGATTATCACGGCCTGGCCCTGCTCGACTTTTATCAGATCTATCGCGCCTGTGTGCGTGGCAAGATCAACGCCTTCCAAAGCGATGGCGCGGCCGATGCCGCAACGCGCGAACGCGCCCTGCAATCCGCGCGCGACTATTTCGTACTGGCGGAACGCCTGCTGGAACCACGATGCGGCGGCGTATTGATTACCTGCGGGTTGAGTGGCAGTGGCAAGACCAGCGTGGCCCGGCGGTCGAGTGCGCGACTCGACGGCGTACTGATCCGCTCGGATGTCGTACGCAAGCAGCTGGCCGGCATGACGGAGCTGCAACGTGACGCCGTCGGTTACGGCGAGGGTATCTATGATGAGCGGATGAATCAACGCACCTACACTGCGCTGCTCGACCAGGCCCGTGAGATTGTCGCCGCCGGACGCTGGGCCGTTATCGACGCAACATTCAACACACGCGACCGACGCGCCGCCGCTGCGGCACTGGCGGAACAATACCGGGTGCCATTCGTGATACTGCACTGCAGCGTCCCACGCGAGGAACTGGTACGCCGCCTGACCGCACGTGCAAATGACAATCTCGACGCTTCGGACGCTAAAGCAGATCTGCTCGATCAGCAGATGCGCACATTTCAATCGCCCGATGCAACCGAAGGTCAACTGCACGTCTGCACGCCCGATACACCGGACTGCCTCGACGGGCTGGACATACAGCGCTTGGGCGACTGAGTCTGCCGCAGGATATACCGGGCCAAACCCATGGTATGACTGCGGCCATAGCGGGAATATTTCTACCGCCAAGCCTTACATGGGCCACACTGATTGTTTATTATCGCTGCCACACCGAACCCCGCCGTCGGTAACGGCTTACTTATCGGACACCCATAACTGCATGTCCTCGCTTCACGCGCATCACACGCACGACAACGGCTCCGCCACCGACTTTGGCCGCGCTTTCGCCATCGGCATCGCACTCAATGTAGGCTTCGTCCTGATCGAGTGGATTTTTGGCGTCTACGCGCAGTCACTGGCATTGATCGCCGATGCAAGCCACAACCTGAGCGACGTCCTCAGTCTGCTGCTGGCCTGGGGCGCGGCACACCTCGCCACGCGCAAACCATCGGCGCGCTACACCTACGGACTGCGCAGCTCGACGATCCTCGCGGCGCTGACCAATGCCATGCTGCTGCTGATGGTCAGCGGTGGCATCGCCTGGGAGGCCTGGCTGCGCCTGCACAGCCCGCATGTCGTCGACAGCCAGATCGTCATCGCCGTGGCTATCATCGGCATCGTCATCAATACCGGCACCGCGCTGCTGTTCAGAGCGGGACGCAACAGCGACATGAATATCCGCGGCGCCTACTTGCATATGGCCATCGATGCCCTGGTGTCGGTGGGTGTGGTGGCGGCCGGCATTGGCATGCACCTCACCGGCTGGGCCTGGCTGGACGTCGCCACCAGCCTGGTCATCGTCGTGGTGATCTTCGCCGGGACCTGGGGACTGCTGCGTGATGCGCTGAATCTGGCATTGCACGCGGTGCCGAAAGGCGTTGATATCCGTGCTCTGCGGGACTACCTGCAATCGCGTCCCGGCGTACGCGAAGTGCACGATCTGCATGTCTGGGGCATGAGCACCACAGAGACTGCGCTGACCGCGCATCTGATCATGCCGAACGGCCACCCGGGTGATGATTATCTGGCAGATCTCGCGCACGCTATCGAACACGACTACAGCATCCATCACGCGACACTGCAGGTCGAAACCGGCGAGTCGCGCAAGCCCTGTGCGCTGTCACCGGATCATGTGGTGTGAGATCTCCACGTCGCACTGACCTGCCCGAGTGGGCGGCTTGGCTGGCAGAGGATGCCGACGGCACCTGGCGGGCCTACGAGGCCAGCCCCAACCGGCACGATAAGGGCTACCTGCGGCTTGACCAGGACCATCACAACCCCGACTGGATACACAGCTTGCGACAGATCGATACGACGTGAAAAATTCGCCGGCACGGAGGCAACGCCCGCAGTACCCGGCTACACAGCATCCGCTAGTAACGGCCGGAAGAAAGCGGCACCGAAGATCACGGCATCGGGGAGCGTGAATATATCGACATTGTCCGGATCATCTTGTTGCCAGCCCTCGGCCGTTGCGCGATCAGCGAGAAATACCATTTCCAGACACAGGCTTTGCGCCGCGCACCCGGATGTGCTTTGCCAGCGTATGCCCACATAAGGATGCGCCGGCATGGCCTTCAGCACCCGTGCTCCCTGCATGTGAATCTCGACTGGAATTCCTTGGACATGGCAATGCGAGAGTACACAGGTCACAGCCTCGAACATCGGCGCAACGGATAAGGCATCCAGCGCGCACATGGCGTAGTGCTCGCGCCCATCGATCGCGACGCGATGCGCTCTTGTTTCCGAGGTAAAAGGATAGGCCCCCGTGATTGCGACATTGACAGCCGCCAATACGATCAGGTCATAGTCCGCCAGTCGCCGCAAAGCGTCATCCAGACCTTCATTCCCTATCAACTGTGCCATCTCCGTTCGTGATGGCGGTGCGGCATGCTGTGCATAGGCACGCAGAATCGCGACATGCAGTTTACGCAGTGGCGGTGTCAGGCGTTTCTGGTTTTTCTGCAACGGTAACAGGCTGTTGAGGCGATTCAGGGCGGCATCGATAGGCGCGGCAATCATTCAATCGGTCCGGCTGTGGTTGAGTACACACTATAATATATGAAAAGTTCCGATTGATTCGCGATGCCAAAGCAACCCTCCCTCCACCTACATAGCAGGATCGGAATAGCCCCAAATGACCGAGAAATTCAGTTTCACGCCTTTCTCCATCGCGCAAAACTCCTTGATGACATACTCTTTCAAACTGGTATCACGGCGCAAGGGTTTTATATAGAGGCCACCGCGCGGACTCAACACACTGCTGACCAACGGACTGGTCGCGCCCTTGCCGCGTCGGATCACAACGGCGACCTCGCCATTCACCAGGCGCACAAAACTGCCGGGAGGGTAGATGCCCATCTCCTTGATGAAGACCATACACAAACGTTCATCGACGCTTTTGCTGCGCGACAGGAACATCTCCCGCAGCACTTCCTTGGCCTGCATCTCTGAACGGTAGGCGCGTGGCGACACCATGGCAGAGTAGATATCGGCCAGGGCCAGAAGTTTCGCCTCCTCGGCAATCAGGTCGCCTTGCAGTCCTTCGCAGTAGCCCGTCCCGTCGACACGCTCGTGGTGCTGGCGCACGATCTGCAGCCACAGTGGATCGGTGACACCGGCGGTCTTGAGCATCATTTCACTGTTGTTGGGGTGTTCCCTGATTTCCCGCTGTTGTGCTTCGCTCAGGGGTGCTTGCTGGCTATGCAGTTGGTCCTGCAATTCCAGCATGGCGATATTGGCAGTAAGCGAGGCGGCCACCAGAGATTCGCGCCGCCCAGGGGAATAATCGAGAGTCCTGCCAAAGATATCGCAGAGAATCGCGGTGTGAACCTGATGCCGCTGCGAGTAGGCGTGCTCCTGCCCCAGGTGGATGGCGCCGAGCGCGGCATCTGCATCCAACTCGCAGAGCTTCTGGATGTCACGAGTCAGCTTAATCACCCGCTCGACACAATCCACTTTGGCGATTTTCAGGCCGGCATTGATCTGCTGCAGGCGCGAGATGTATTCATTGAGGGCATCGAAGGGGATAAGGCGGTCTTCGGGCGTGACCGTTTGCTGCTTCAACTCTTCCGCAGTCTGCTGCCGATAGAGGCCGCGCTCCAGCAGTATCTGCAGTGCATGTTCGGAGGGGATGATCTCACCTTCATTGAGAAGCAGGCGGCCGGCAGCGTCGAATACCGGCCACGGCAGTTTCGCATTGACGCGCAAGGCATCGGTATCGAGCTTGATCATGAGTGCAGGGGCTGATTATTCATTTTCATTAACAATATTTTCACACAGCGGACTATCAAAAGGATGTCGTACTATTACTGTGGTTGCAAGTGGCAGACCCAAGGCCTGACGGTTTGTCGTGAGGCAGGATGCGGAATTTTGCTGAGTGGGTGTTGGGAAGAGCGCACTGATAGCGCTATTGCGGGCATGAAAAAGGGCGGGTTACCCCGCCCTTCGTAATGCGTATCAGATCTCGCCTCAAAGCGGCTTCGCCCCCCTCACTACGCTCTCCCCGCTAGCGGGAGAGGGGAGCCTGGAGCGAGTTGATATTAATTGACGCGCGGATCCAGCTCGCCGCTCTTGTAGCGCTTGACCATGCTTTCCAGATCGATCGGCTTGATCTTCGCGGCATTGCCGGCGGTACCGAAGGCTTCGTAGCGCGCCTTGCAGATGCTTTGCATGCCCTTGGTGGAGGCCTTCAGCCATTTGCGCGGGTCGAACTCCTTGGGGTTTTCGGCAAGGAATTTGCGCACCGCACCGGTGCTGGCCATACGCAGGTCAGTATCGATGTTGACCTTGCGTACGCCATTCTTGATACCAATGGCGATCTCTTCGACCGGCACGCCGTAGGTCTGACCCATGTCGCCACCGAAGTTGTTGATGATCTTCAACCAGTCCTGCGGTACCGAGGAGGAACCGTGCATCACCAGATGGGTATCGGGGATGCGGGCGTGAATGTCCTTGATGCGCTGAATGGCGAGGATGTCGCCGGTGGGTGGACGGGTGAACTTGTAAGCGCCGTGGCTGGTGCCGATGGCGATGGCCAGCGCATCGACCTTAATGGCCTTGACGAACTGCGCGGCTTCTTCCGGATCGGTCAGCAACTGAGAATGATCCAGCACGCCCTCGGCGCCCGAACCGTCCTCTTCACCGGCCATGCCGGTTTCCAGCGAACCCAGGCAACCCAGCTCGCCCTCGACGGAAACGCCGCCGCCGTGCGACATGTCGACCACGCGACGCGTGACTTCGACGTTGTATTCATAGGTTGCGGGCGTCTTCATGTCTTCCAGCAGCGAACCGTCCATCATCACGGACGAAAAGCCGAGCTGGATGGAGCGCATACAGACATCGGGGGACGCGCCGTGATCCTGGTGCATACAGATCGGAATCTCCGGCCACTGTTCGATGGCGGAAATGATCAGGTGACGCAGGAAGGCGGAACCCGCATAGCTGCGTGCGCCGGCCGAAGCCTGCATGATGACCGGACTGCTGGTTTCGGCGGCCGCCTGCATGATGGCGTGTACCTGTTCCATGTTGTTAACGTTGTAGGCCGGCACACCGTAACCGTGTTCGGCGGCGTGATCCAGCAACTGACGCAATGATATTAATGCCATGATGGAATCTCCTCGGTAGTTATTCAGTAATTCGACGCAGCGTCAGGTGGTGTCAGTCCACAGGACCGATTACCTCACCTTTGTTGCCGTTTTTTACTCCTGCGGTACTGCAATTGTAACTGATCGGTGCCTGTCCCGCTTATTCGGTACGCGGCACCACCATGTCGCCGACGCGTACTATCTTCATGGCATTGGTGCCGCCGTGCATGCCCATCAGATCGCCCTTGGTGATGATCACCAGATCCCCGTCGCGCACCGCACCACGGCGTACCAGTTCGTCAATGGCCTCTTTGTTGACCACGGCATGATCGGTGGAAGCGACATCGAAACTGACCGGGTAGACACCGCGGTAGAGGGTGACCTTGCGACGTGTCTCGACGTGACGCGTCAGCGCATAGATCGGGATGCCGGAACTGATGCGCGACATCCACAACGGTGTCGAGCCCGACTCGGTCAGGGCGGCGATGGCCTTCACGCCGAGATGATTGGCGGTGTACATGGCGGCCATAGCGACGGCCTCGTCGCTGCGTCTGAACACGGTATTGATGCGGTGATCGGACACCATGGCGGAGCGCTGCTTCTCCGCACCCATGCAGATGCGCGCCATGGCGGCGACGGCCTTGGCGGGATATTTGCCGGTGGCGGTCTCGGCCGACAACATCACGGCGTCAGTGCCGTCGAGCACGGCGTTGGCGACGTCAAACACCTCGGCGCGGGTCGGAATCTGGCTGGTCACCATGGACTGCATCATCTGCGTCGCGGTAATCACGATGCGGTCCATGGAGCGCGCGACCTTAATCAAGTGCTTTTGCACGCCGGGCAGTTCGGCATCGCCGATCTCCACACCCAAATCGCCGCGCGCAATCATGATGACATCGGAGGCGGCGGTAATCTCCTCGATGGCTTCGACCGCCTCGGCGCGTTCTATCTTGGAGATGATACCGCCATGGCCACCGGCGGCACGCAGCAACTCACGTGCCTCGTTGACATCAGCGGCGGTGCGCGGAAAGGAAACCGCAAGGTAATCGACCTTGAGTTCGGCGGCCAGCTTGATGTCGGCCCGGTCCTTGTCGGTCAGCGCCCCCGCGGACAGCCCGCCACCCAGGCGGTTGATGCCCTTGTTGTTGGACAACTCACCGCCGACCTTAACCTGGCAGCGGATTTCGTTATCCTTGACCTCTTCCACCCACAACACCAGATTGCCATCATCCAGCAACAGGTTGTCACCGCGTTTCACATCGAGGCACAGGTCCTTGTAGGTGGTGCCGACGCGCTCCTTGGTGCCGTCTTTGGTGCCGAGTGCGGCGTCGATGATGAATTGCTCGCCTTCGACCAGAAGCACCGGACCATTGCGAAACGATTCGGTACGGATCTTGGGACCTTGCAGATCGCCCAGCACACCGACCTGCCGGCCATGGGCGCGGGCTCGATTGCGTACCGTCTCGACCCGCAGTTTGTGTTCCTCGGGTGTGCCGTGCGAGAAATTGACCCGTACGACATCAACCCCTGCCTCGATCACCTCATCCAACACTTTGGGATCATCGGTAGCAGGTCCGATGGTGGCAACGATCTTGGTTCTACGCAGCAAGGTAACTCCTGACTTCTATTTTGATACCGGTTAACTATTCAACACAAAGGCGCAAGGAAACTTTGGTCAATATTCTTCAGTTCTCAGCAATTCCAGGCCTACAAAATCACTGAACCTGTCCAAATCCAATCAACAAATCTTTGCGTCCTTTTCGTTAAATGTTTTATCACCTAACGCTTGGCAGCCCGCTCTTCCAGTATCGCCACGGCCGGCAAGGTCTTGCCTTCCAAAAATTCCAGGAACGCACCACCGGCGGTGGAGATGTAGGATACCTTGTCGTAGATGTCATACTTCTGGATTGCAGCGATAGTGTCGCCACCACCCGCCAGCGTAAAGGCCGTGGTCCTGGCGATGGCTTCGGCGATGGCCTTGGTGCCCGCGCCGAACTGATCGAACTCGAACACACCGACCGGACCGTTCCACACCACGGTACCGGCTTTCATGATGATGTCGACGAGTTCCTGTGCGCTCTTCGGACCGATATCGAAGATCATCTCGTCGTCGGTGACCGCGCCGGCATCTTTCAATACGGCAGGTTCCGCCGCGTCGAATTTCTTGCCTACCACGACGTCGATAGCGATCGGAATGTTCGCGCCGCGCTTTTTCATCTTCTCGATGAGCATTTGAGCGATCGGTACCAGGTCGTCCTCGCACAGTGACTTACCGACATTTTTGCCGGTCGCCTTCAGGAAGGTATTGGCGATACCGCCACCGACCACCATCTGGTCGACCTTTTCGGCTAGTGATTCGAGCACAGTCAGTTTGGTGGAGACCTTCGAGCCACCGACGATGGCGACCATCGGCCGCTTCGGGCTGAGCAGCGCCTTGGTCAGCGCGTCCAGTTCCTCGGTGAGCAGGATGCCGGCGCAGGCGACCGGCGCGAACTTCGCCACGCCATGCGTCGAGGCCTGCGCGCGATGCGCGGTTCCGAAGGCGTCCATGACGAACACATCGCAGAGCGCAGCGTATTTTTGTGCGGTCTCATCGACGTTCTTCTTCTCGCCCTTGTTGATGCGGCAGTTTTCCAGCACCACCAGTTCACCGGCGGCGACATCGAAGCCGCCGTCGACCCAGTCCTTGATCAGACGCACCGGCTTGCCGAGACGGCTGGCGATATTGTCGGCAACCGGCTGCAAGGAATTCTCCGCGGACCACTCGCCTTCCGTGGGTCGACCGAGATGCGAGGTCACCATCACCTTGGCGCCCTGCTTCAGGCAATGGTTGATGGTGGCCATGGATGCGGTAATGCGCGCATCGGACGTCACCTTGCCGTCTTTGACAGGGACGTTCAGGTCGGCGCGGATGAAGACACGCTTACCTTTCAGATCGAGATCGGTCAACTTGATTACAGACATGATTTCAGACTCCGGAAAAAACTCAACGCAAAGACGCGAAGGCGTAAGTTTTTAAATCAGATACAAGTTACAAGATCCAAGATACAAGAAAAAACTCGGTACTTGTATCTTGTATCTTTCATCTTGGATCTTATTTGGCCACGTGCTGCAGGAAGCGCAGCATATTGCAGGTGTAGCCGTATTCGTTGTCGTACCAGGCCACGACCTTGACGAAGGTGCTGTCCAGCGCAATACCGGCCTGGGAATCGAAGATTGACGGCATGTTCTGACCACGGAAATCGGTGGAGACAACGTTCTCATCGGTGTATCCCAGCACGCCTTTCAACGCGCCTTCGGAGGCGTCCTTCATGGCTTTGCAGATAACCTCGTAGGAGGCTTCCTTGTTCAGCTCGACGGTCAGGTCGACCACGGACACGTCGGAGGTCGGCACGCGGAAGGCCATGCCGGTGAGCTTCTTGTTCAGTTCGGGCAAGACCACGCCCACGGCCTTGGCGGCGCCGGTGGAGGACGGGATGATGTTTTCCAGTATGCCGCGGCCGCCGCGCCAGTCTTTCGCGGATGGGCCGTCAACGGTTTTCTGCGTCGCGGTGGCGGCGTGCACGGTGGTCATCAGGCCACGCTTGATGCCAAAGTTGTCGTTAAGCACCTTGGCGACCGGGGCCAGACAGTTGGTGGTGCAGGAAGCGGCGGAGACAATAGCCTCGCCCTTGTACTTCTCGTGGTTCACGCCGTACACGAACATGGGAGTGTCGTCTTTGGACGGTGCGGACTGCACGACCTTCTTGGCGCCGGCAACGATGTGCTTCTGGCAGGTTTCCTTGGTCAGGAAGAAACCGGTGGATTCGACGACGATGTCGGCACCGACTTCGTTCCACTTCAGATTGGCAGGATCGCGCTCGGCGGTCAGACGGATCTTCTTGCCGTTGACGACCATGTTGCCGCCATCGACCTTGATGTCACCATTGAAACGGCCATGCACGGAGTCGTACTTCAGCATGTAGGCCAGATAATCCGGATCGAGCAGGTCGTTGATCGCAACGATTTCGATGTTCGGGAAGTCCTTCGCGACAGCGCGGAACACCATACGACCGATACGACCAAAACCATTGATACCGACTTTAATTGCCATTGTGAAATCTCCAAAAGTTGTAGAAAAAATCTTTTAACCGCCAAGGACGCCAACAGCGCCAAGAAAACCTCCATCAAAAAAACCAAATACGCTTTTGATTTTTCACCCTTGGCGTTCTTGGCGTCCTTGACGGTTTAATAATTAAATTACAGAATCTCTTCCGCCGCCTTGACGACGTTCTCTGGCGTGAAGCCGAAGTACTTGAACAAGGCAGGTGCCGGGGCGGATTCGCCAAAGGTGTCGATGCCGACGATACGGCCATCGATACCGACGTACTTGTACCAACCACTGGTAACACCGGCTTCGACCGCGACGCGTGCTGTGACGGCCTTCGGCAGCACTTTCTCTTTGTATGCCGCATCCTGGGCATCGAAGACGTTGGTGGACGGCATGGACACGACGCGCACGTGCTTACCCTTGGCGGCGAGCAGTTTCTGCGCCTCCATGGCCAGGCCGACTTCGGAACCGGTGGCGATGATGATGCCCGCCGGTTTGCCGCCTTCGGCCTCGGAGAGAATATAGGCACCACGTTCGATGTCAGCGATCTGTGCTGCTGTGCGGACCATATGTTGCAGTTTCTGACGCGAGAAGATCAGTATGCTGGGGCCTTTACTGCGCTCGACGGCGCACTTCCAACTCACGGCCGATTCCACGGCATCGCAGGGACGCCAGACGTGCATGTTGGGGATCATCCGCAATGTCGCGGTCTGCTCGACGCCCTGGTGGGTCGGGCCGTCTTCGCCGAGGCCGATGGAGTCATGGGTGTAGACGAAGATCACGCGGATCTTCATGAGCGCGGCCATGCGCAAGGCATTACGCGCGTACTCGGAGAACATCAGGAAGGTTGCGCCATACGGAATGAAGCCGCCATGCAGGGCCATGCCGTTCATCATCGCGGACATGCCGAACTCGCGCACGCCGTAATAAATGTAATTGCCGCCGGACTCGGTCTTGCTGACGCCCTTCGAGCCTTTCCAGATGGTCAGGTTGGAGCCGGCGAGATCCGCCGAACCGCCGAGGAATTCCGGCAGCACCGGACCAAAGCCGTTCAGCGTATTCTGCGAGGCGTTGCGTGAAGCGATGCTTTCGCCTTTGGCATCGACGCTCTTGATGAACTCGGCGACCTTGACGGCCCAGTCGGCCGGCAGTTCGCCCTTGATGCGGCGCTGGAACTCGGCGGCCAATGCCGGCTGCGCCTTTTTGTATTCGGCGAAGGTCTTGTTCCAGGTGTCCTCAGTGGATTTGCCCTTGCTCTTGGCATCCCAACCGCTGTAGATATCGGCGGGGATTTCGAACGGCGGCGAGGTCCAGCCGAGATTTTCGCGGGCGGCGGCGACTTCGGCATCGCCAAGGGCGGCGCCGTGCACATCGTGAGTGCCGCACTTGTTCGGCGAGCCGAAACCGATCACGGTCTTGCAGCAGATCATGGTCGGCTTGTCAGTGACCGCGCGGGCTTCTGTAATGGCTTTCTTGACGGCGTCGGGATTATGACCGTCGACTGCGGGGATCACATGCCAGCCGTAAGCTTCAAAGCGCATCGGCGTATTGTCGGTGAACCAGCCTTCGACGTGACCGTCGATGGAGATGCCGTTGTCGTCATAGAACGCGATCAGCTTGCCCAGGCCCAGCGTACCGGCCAGCGAGCAGGCTTCGTGCGAGATACCTTCCATGAGGCAGCCGTCTCCGAGGAAAACATAAGTGTGGTGATCGACGATCTTATGACCGTCGACATTGAAGGTGCCGGCCAGCACTTTTTCCGCGACCGCCATGCCCACGGCATTGGTGATACCCTGGCCCAAGGGACCGGTGGTGGTCTCGACGCCCGGCGCATAGCCATATTCGGGGTGACCCGGGGTCTTGGAATGCAGCTGACGGAAGTTTTTCAGCTCGTCCATCGGCAGGTCATAGCCGGTCAGGTGCAGCAGCGAATAAATCAGCATCGAGCCGTGGCCATTGGACAGCACGAAGCGATCGCGGTCGGCCCATTTCGGATTGCCCGGGTTGTGCTTCAGGAAGTCGTTCCACAGGACCTCGGCGATATCCGCCATGCCCATCGGGGCACCGGGATGGCCGGAGTTGGCCTTCTGTACCGCGTCCATGGAAAGCGCGCGTATGGCGTTGGCTAGTTCTCTGCGCGAGGGCATAGGTATCTCCTAAAGTAATTCGATTCGTATGGCCGGGTGGTGCCGGCGGTGCATGACCGCCCTTGTTATAACAACACAACACCCTGATGTCGTTTTGTGCGACACCAAGGTTGCGCACTGCGGTGATGTTACGGGCTGGTGACGCCGGTCGGTTGGTCGTCGGGCCGGGCAGACCTCCCCGATCCGTTGAGGCCGGTTATTTTCCCTTACTTGGGTCGATTCGGCAATACTATCGCTGCGACTGATAACCCCATCAACCCTCTTTGTTCAGGCGGATGATTTTGGCGGTACGGGAAGTGCCGTCGGATTGACGCTCCGAGAGCTGCATCATGGACTTATAGAACTCGCCCGGCAACCAACGCATGGTGGCTTCGCCCTCGCTGTGATAATAAACTAGGTCAAAAGGCACAGGCTCATCGAGCGCCGAGCGTATCTGCGGGTGAAAGCCCAGCCAGGCGAGTTCGATACGGCGATCGCCCTGACTGTCGATGAAAATGAACTCCTGTGCATCGAGAACAGCCAGATACTGCATGCTGCGGATCGGCACGAACACACAGCCTTGCGGGCTGCGCACCACCAGTTGATGCGCCAGATTATAGGTCGTGGCCGGCATGGCGCTGGTCCGGCGGCACAGTTCCTCGCTCCGGTAGAAGGTTTCTTCGACGATCACTATACCGCTTCGTTCTTCCACTTGATCGAGCAACCCATGCTCGGGATCTGCTCACGCGGCCCCTGACCGGTGAGCGCCACCGCTTGCATGGCCTCGAACAGGTCACGGCGGGCGTCAGCGGGCGCAGCCTCCTTGCGACTGGCGTCGAGACGACCGCGATATTGCAGTTCGAGCTTGCTGTTATAACCGAAGAAATCCGGCGTACACACCGCGCCATAGGCCTTGGCGACCGCCTGGGTCTCGTCGAGCAAATAAGGAAATGGGAACGCGAACTGCTCGGCAACAGCCCGCATGTTCTCGAACGAGTCCTCGGGATAGTCCGCCGTGTCATTGGACATGATGGCAACACACTTGATGCCGTGATCCAGTAGTTCACGGGTATCGCGTACCAGACGGTCGCGCACGGCCTTGACGTATGGGCAATGATTGCAGATGAACATCACCAGCAGACCTTTGTCACCGCGGCATTGCGCCAGTGTCCAGACACGTCCGTCGACACCCGGCAGTGCAAAATCCAGTGCCGGAATACCGAAATCGCAGACAGGGGTTTCCAGACTGACCATAAAACGTCTCCATTACTTAGGTTTCTGTGTTCGAATGGGGTCAGAGCCGAATTTTCATGAGGTCAATCCTGCAGACTTGGCTGTGGCAGATAAAATTCGGATCCAACCCCCTGCTTGATTGCCTTATTTTGCCATGGACAGCCGGTAAAGTGGAAAAATCTCCCCAGACAGGTAAACTAACTGACCCACCGGGCCGGGCCGCGTCGTGATTTGACGGTGCAGCGCCAGAAGCCCGGAGAGCACACACTTATTTTTTGATGGTCGTATGACCCCTGACGCAATGAGGACACGATGTCGAATAATTTTCTCTTCACCTCGGAATCGGTATCTGAAGGACACCCGGACAAAATGGCCGACCAGATTTCGGACGCCATCCTGGACGCCATCATCGCGCAAGACCCGCATGCGCGCGTCGCCTGCGAGACACTGACCAAGACCGGCATGGTGGTTCTAGCCGGCGAGATCACCACCCAGGCCAAGGGCATCGAATACGAAAAGATTGTGCGCGACGTAGTCAACGACATCGGCTACACCAGTTCCGACATCGGCTTCGACGGCGCCACCTGCGCCGTGCTCAACGCACTCGGTCAGCAATCACCCGACATCAACCAGGGCGTCGACCGCGGCGACCGCGAAAACCAGGGCGCCGGCGACCAGGGCCTGATGTTCGGCTACGCCACCAACGAAACCGACGTGCTGATGCCCGCACCAATCAACTACGCGCACCGGCTGGTGCGTCGCCAAGCCGAAGTGCGCAAGAACGGCGAGCTACCGTGGCTGCGCCCGGATGCCAAGAGCCAGGTCACTTTCCGTTACGAGCACGGGCGGCCCGTGGCCTGCGACGCGGTAGTGCTGTCAACTCAGCACTCACCCGACATTTCCGACAAAGACCTGCATGACGCGGTACTGGACATGATCATCAAGCCGGTGCTGCCCACTGAATGGATGCACAACGACACCCGCATCCACATCAACCCCACCGGCAAATTCGTGATCGGCGGCCCAATGGGCGATTGCGGCCTGACCGGGCGCAAGATCATCGTCGACACCTACGGCGGCATGGCTCGCCACGGCGGCGGCGCCTTCTCCGGCAAGGACCCGTCCAAGGTCGATCGCTCGGCCGCCTATGCCGGTCGCTACGTGGCGAAAAACATCGTCGCCGCCGGCCTCGCGGAACGCTGCGAAATTCAGATATCCTACGCCATCGGCGTGGCCGAACCGACCTCCATCAACCTGGAAACCTTCGGCACCGCCAAGGTCGATGCCGATCTGATTGTCAAATTGGTGCGCGAACATTTTGACCTGCGTCCCTGGGGCATCATCATGATGCTGGACCTGCTGCGGCCTATTTACCGTCAGACTGCCAGCTATGGCCACTTCGGCCGCGAGGACGTCCAGCTACCATGGGAACGCACCGACAAGGCCGCAATCCTGCGCGAAGGTGCCGGTCTGAAATTGCAGGCAGCCTCCTGATAATAGACAGTTTATATACAGTCCCCCTCTCCCATCAGGACGCCTACATGGAGGTAGGCGGTAGAGCAACGCAGGAGCAGTTGCCGAGAGGGCCAGGGTGAGGGGAATTTTATTCACTGCCAACTTTCCCTCTCTCCCGCAATCGGGAGAGAGGGGGTCTTAAGCTTTCCAGAAGCCGCTCTCCGAGAAGCGCTGCAGCAGGAGTTCTCTCCCGCCAGGCTCGGAGCAGTCAGGCCAGCTACAACCGCGCTTGCTCAGTGGGAGTCATCACCATGAACGCAGTCACTAACAACAATTTCACCGATTATAAAATCGCCGATATCGGCTTGGCCGACTGGGGCCGCAAGGAAATCCGTATCGCCGAGGTCGAAATGCCGGGCCTGATGGCCGTGCGCGAAGAGTTCAAGAAATCGCAACCACTGAAGGGCGCGCGCATCGCCGGTTCCTTGCACATGACCATCCAGACCGCTGTGCTGATCGAGACACTCAAGGCGCTCGGCGCCGACGTACGCTGGGCCTCGTGCAACATCTTCTCCACCCAGGATCATGCCGCCGCCGCGATCGCCGCCGCCGGCATTCCGGTGTTTGCCTTCAAGGGCGAGAGTCTGGCAGAGTACTGGGATTTCACGCACCGCATCTTCGCATGGAGCGACGGCGGCGCGCCGAACATGATCCTCGACGACGGCGGCGACGCCACGCTGATGGTCACCCTGGGCAGCCAGGCGGAGAAAGACACTTCACTGATCGCCAATCCGACTAACGAAGAAGAGGAAGCGGTGTTCGCGGCCATGAAGAAGACCATCGCCGCCAAGCCCGGCTGGTATTCGAAGCTGGCCGCTAGCATCCGCGGCGTCACCGAAGAAACCACCACCGGTGTGCATCGCCTTTATGAAATGCAAAAAGCAGGCAAGCTGCTGTTCCCGGCCATCAATGTCAACGACTCGGTGACCAAGAGCAAGTTCGACAACCTGTACGGCTGCCGCGAATCATTGGTCGACGGCATCAAGCGCGCCACCGATGTGATGATCGCCGGCAAGATCGCAGTCGTGCTCGGTTACGGTGACGTCGGCAAGGGCTGTGCGCAGTCACTGCGCGGTCTCGGCGCCACTGTGTGGATCACCGAAGTCGATCCGATCTGTGCCCTGCAGGCCGCGATGGAAGGTTATCGCGTCGTAACCATGGAAGATGTCGCCGACAAGGGTGATATCTACGTAACCACCACCGGCAATGTCAGCGTCATAACCCATGACCACATGGCACGCATGAAGAACAACGCCATCGTCTGCAACATCGGCCACTTCGATTCTGAAATCGAGGTAGGCTCCCTGCGCCAGTACCAGTGGGAAAACATCAAGCCGCAGGTCGACCACATCATCTTCCCGGACGGCAAGCGCATCATTCTGCTCGCCGAAGGCCGTCTGGTGAACCTGGGTTGCGCCACCGGCCACCCCAGCTTCGTAATGTCCAACTCCTTCACCAACCAGGTGATGGCTCAGATCGAATTGTGGACGCACCCGGAAAACTACCAGAACGAAGTCTACGTCCTGCCCAAGCACCTGGACGAGAAAGTGGCGCGTCTGCATCTCAAACAGATCGGTGCCAACCTCACCCAACTCACCAAGCAGCAGGCCGACTACATCAGCGTGCCGGTGGAAGGTCCGTACAAGCCGGATCGTTATCGGTATTGATCTAAGCGGAAAGGGAAAAGAGCAAAGCGAAATGAGGAAAGTGCAAAGATGAAAGCGAACACTCTATTATCTTTTATCTTTCATCTTTTTTATCTTTTATCTTTTATCTGACCCTCATGCAAGCAAAGAAAAAACATCAGCCAGTTTTTAGTTTCGAATTCTTTCCGCCCAAGACCGACGAGGGTATGGCCAAGTTGCGTGCGACGCGCGATGAACTGGCCAGACTCAAGCCGCGGTTCTTTTCCGTGACCTTCGGTGCCGGCGGCTCGACACGCGACCGTACGCTGGAAACGGTCATCGGCATCCAGAAAGATTCCGGCATCGACGCCGCGCCGCATCTTTCCTGTATCGACTCAACCCGCGACAACATCCGCGGGATACTCCGGACCTACATCGACAACGGCATCCATCAGATCGTCGCCCTGCGTGGTGATGTTCCTTCCGGCATGCGCGAGATCGGCGAACTGCGTTACGCGAACGAGCTGGTCGCCTTCATCCGCGCCGAGACCGGCAGGCACTTTCATATCGAAGTCGCAGCCTATCCGGAGTTTCACCCACAGGCACCGAATGCGCGGCGCGATCTTGAGAATTTCAAGCGCAAGGTGGAGGCCGGCGCCGATAGCGCTATTACGCAGTACTTTTTCAACCCGGACGCCTATTACCGGCTCGTGGACAGTTGCGAGAAGCTCGGTCTGGACATCCCCATCGTGCCCGGCATTATGCCGATCACCAATTACACGCAGTTGGCGCGATTCTCCGATGCCTGTGGTGCGGAAATCCCGCGCTGGATACGCAAGCGACTGGAGGCCTACGGCGAGGACATGGCATCGATACGCGCCTTCGGGCACGAGATCGTCAGCGAGATGTGCCGCAAGCTGCTCGACGCCGGTGCGCCCGGCCTGCACTTCTACACCATGAACCAGTCCGGCCCGACCACGGCGATCTGGAACGAGCTCGGCATTGGCACCAATTGAGGCTGAACGGCACCGGACTGGACAACGCACAGTCACTCACACCCTCACTATCGTTCAAGGAAATTCTATTCCGCCAACACGCAGTCGAACGCCTCGCTATCGACCGGCCTGCTGAACAGATAACCCCGCATGACATCACGCTTGTGTTCGGCAAGAAACTGCCGCTGTTCCGCGGTATCGACGCCTGTTGCACGGCGACCAGTGTCACCCCGCTTCAGATGACGTTGACCGTCACGCCGAGTTCGATGCCCAACACCTCCGCCGCACACCCCTGATTTATGGCAATCTCTGCCAGGCCATTGGCATTGGCATACCAGAACGCATGGCCCGGTGGCACAGCACTGAAGGTGCGTTCACGATCCAGGCGGTGGCCATTGATTTCCAGCTTGTTCTCCATCAGCAGATTGACGGCGCGTAGACCGGTCATGGCATTGCCGTAGCCATCAATATATACAATGCGTGCCAGATCCTCGGGCCAGCCGCGCCGGGTACGCAGCTTCGGTTCCATGCGTTGGCCGGGCGGCGCTTCGCCACGCGCAATTCGTGCCGCCACCGGCGCGAACAGATCACGGCCGTGAAAACTCGCCGACAGGTTTTCCGGTCGCCAGGTCAGATCCCACCATTGCACTTCGTTCGCACGCATCGCGACGACATTAAACAGACCGTTGTCAGGGCCGACAAACCAGCGGCCATCGGCCAGCACCGCGGCGGCGCGTCGCTCGCCACCGACGCCGGGATCGATCACGCACAGGAACACGGTGCCGGCGGGAAACTCGCCGGTGTAGGCCGCCAGCAAATACGCCGCGGCTTGCGCATCGAAGGTCGGTGCATTGGCGAACAGATCAATGACTACCTCGCCCGGTGCCGTGCGCGTCAGCACCGCCTTCATCTGACCGATGTAGGGACCTTCAAGACCGAAGTCGGTGAACAGCACTATCATGCAGCTTGTATAACCCAAACGACACGGCAGCGTAAAGCGGGACTGTACCGCCACCGGCGTGCGGCCTCATACGGTTGCCACACACTGTGTATTGGAATCGACTCGCCGCGTCTTCCCGCCACAGTTTCTCAAGTCCGTGATCCGCGCTAAAATTCCGGATACCCCGCGACAATGTGGCCTGATGCTACGACTCGCAAAACGGCAGAAAATAATTTCATCCCCGTGTCGATTTCGTGAGGCTTGGTTCGTCGTACCGAGTGTAGGGCGCAATCAGGCGCCGCCACACCATCGGGGTCGACCGGAAACCCTGCGTCGAACCGAAACGCTCAAGGAGATACCATGCAAATACAACCCTATCTGTTCTTCGAAGGCCGTTGCGAGGAGGCTATCGAGTTCTACCGCAAGGCGCTGGGCGCGGAACTGACGATGCTGCTGCGCTACAAAGACAGCCCCGAACCATGTGACCCCGACTGCATCACGCCGGCAAATAGCGACAAGGTGATGCACGCGAGCTTGCGCATCGGCGAGTCCACGCTGATGGCGTCCGATGGCCGGTGCCTGGGCGCAGCAAATTTCCAGAGCTTTTCATTGTCCCTGTCCGCCGCTGACGACGCCGAGGCCGATCGACTGTTCGCCGCGCTGGCCGATGGCGGCCAAGTGCAGATGCCGTTGTCCAGGACCTTTGTTTCGTCGCGCTTCGGCATGGTCGCGGACCGCTTCGGCGTGTCGTGGATGGTCATTGTTCCGGCCTGAGCACGGACAGACTGCTCCGCCACTTATTCGAGCCCGCACAGGGCGGTTGAGTTTTCACAAAATTCAGAAGGAGACCCGCATGCGATACATGATCATTGTCAAGGCTACCAAGGACTCGGAAGCGGGTGTTATGCCCGAGGAGAAGCTGCTCACCAGCATGGCGGCATTCCACGAAGAACTGATGAAGGCCGGTGTGCTGCTCGACGCCACCGGACTGCACCCGAGCGCATCGGGGTGGCGCATCCAGTATTCCGGTGAGCAACGCAAGGTCATCGACGGACCTTTCACCGAGACCAAGGAATTGATAGCCGGCTACACCCTGATACAGGTAAAGTCACGCGAAGAGGCCATGGAATGGATCCGGCGTTTTCCCAATCCCGCCGTCGACGGCAAGACAGGTGAGATCGAAGTCCGCCGACTGTTCGAACTGGAGGACTTTGGACCGAGTGACGCGATTGAACGCTTTCGCGATATCGGCGTCGGGGCGAAGATATCATCGTAACCTGCCGGCAACAGACTTGGCTTATTCTATTGAATGAGGGTAAACCCATGGCTTATCTACTTTTGATTGTCGAACCGCGCGGGCAACGCCTCAGCCGGACTACCGAAGAAGCGCAGCTTGCCTACGCACAGATGGTGCGTTTCGGCGAGGATCTCACAGTGCGCGGTCTGCTCACGGCCAGCAATTCATTGCGCTCCGACAGCGACGGTGTACGAGTCAGCGTGCGGAACGGTAAACCGATACTGCGCGACGGCCCCTTTACCGAAGCCAAGGAAATGATCGGCGGCTTCTTCCTGCTCGATTGCAACAGCAGAGAACAGGCGATTACGATTGCCGGCGAGTGTCCCGCCGCCGCGTGGGCCACTGTCGAAGTGCGCGAGGTCGCGCCCTGTCACAGCGACTGAACGACAGTAGCGAGACAGGACAGACCTTATAATCATGCCTGCCATGTTGCCATGACAACAGCTGCCACCCATCGCGCGATCACAGCAGTCTGGCGCATCGAATCGGCCCGGATTATCGCCGGCATCGCGCGACTGGTACGCGATGTCGGCCTCGCCGAGGAACTCGCGCAGGATGCGCTGGTGGCCGCACTGGAACATTGGCCGGCTACGGGCATCCCGGACAATCCCGGCGCCTGGCTCATGGCCACCGCGAAGTGGCGTGCCATCGATTTTCTGCGTCGCGACAAGCTGCGCGACCGCAAGCATGTAGAACTGGGTTACGCACTCGAGATGGAGCAGGTGATGAGCGCGATCGATACCGATGCAATCGATGACGACATCGGCGACGACCTGCTGCGCCTGATATTCACCGCCTGTCATCCGGTGCTGTCCGCCGAAGCGCGCGTCGCGCTCACGCTGCGTCTGCTCGGTGGCCTGACCACCGATGAAATCGCGCGCGCCTTTCTGGTCCCGGAACCGACCGTCGCGCAGCGTATCGTTCGCGCCAAACGGACACTCGCCGCCGCGCACGTTCCCTTCGAGGTGCCGCGCGGCAATGAACTGGCCGGCCGCCTGACATCGGTGCTCGACGTCATCTATCTCATTTTCAACGAAGGCTACTCAGCGACGGCCGGTGACGATTGGCTGCGGCCCGCGATCTGCGACGAAGCCTTGCGACTCGGCCGTGTGCTGGCCGAACTCAGCGCGCAGGAGCCGGAGGTTCACGGCCTGGTCGCTCTGATGGAGATCCAGGCCTCGCGCCTGCACGCACGCATCGGTCCGTCGGGCGAGCCCGTGCTGCTGCTTGATCAGAACCGTGCGCGTTGGGATCAACTGTTGATCCATCGTGGTCTCGCGGCACTTGATCGGGCCGTGACCATTGGCGGCGCGCTCGGTCCGTACACTCTGCAGGCCGCAATTGCTGCATGTCACGCGCGTGCGCATACAGCGGAGGAAACGGACTGGGTGCGCATCGCCGCGCTTTACGATGCGCTTGCGCAACTTGCCCCATCGCCCGTTGTCGAACTGAACCGCGCGGTCGCCATCGCAATGGCCTTCGGTCCGGCTGCGGGACTGGAACTCGTCGATGCATTACTGTCCGAGCCTTCATTAAAGCATTATCACCTCTTGCCGAGCGTGCGCGGCGATCTGCTCGCCAAGCTCGGACGCAGCGACGAAGCGCGCGTGGAATTCGTACGTGCAGCAATGCTCACGCATAACAGCCGCGAGCGCGCGCTGCTGCTCGGACGCGCTGCCGCGTGCACACCTCAGACCGGCGCAGCCGGACATTCAATGAATTGAAGCGACAGTAACGAGAACTGAACCACAGGAGTCACAGATGATCGAACCACCACAAATCGTAGCCACCGATGCACAGCTCACTGCCATGATCCGGCTCACGGTGCCGCGAGCGGAGATCCGCACAGTCATGGAACCAGGCATCAAGGAGATTATCGACACACTTGCCGCCCAGAGCATTGTGCCAACCGGACCCTTATTTACGCACCACCTGCGCGTGGACCCGGACATTTTCGATTTCGAAATCTGCGTGCCCGTCGCGACGCCGGTCGCCGCGACGGGCCGCGTGCAGCCGGGCCATCTGCCCGCTGCGGCGCAGGTGGCACGCACGGTCTATCACGGCCCTTACGAACAACTCGGCGACGGCTGGGGCAAGTTCATCAAGTGGATCGTAAGCAACGGACATACCCCGGCAGCGAACCTTTGGGAACGCTACATCACCGGCCCGGAGTCGAATCCGGACCCCGCCAGCTGGCGCACTGAACTCTACCGGCCGCTGGTTGATTATTGAGTATTACATGATTGCATTACATGGTTTCATCGATGCCGAAACTTCCCCACCCTCTCCCCCGTCTCCCGCCAGGGCGGGAGACGGGGGAGAGCAAACTAAAGGTGACAGACTTATTCAAACACCCCCACCCATCTCAACCGCCACCCTCAAACTCTCCTTATCCCGAAATATCGTCAGCACCGCCATCGCCTTGCCATCCGCCATGTAGCGCAGCGTGCAGTCGTGATCCTGGATACTGCCGTCGATGTCGATGCGGTCCCAGTGTTCGGCGTGGCCGACGTAGTTGAGCGTGACGTCGTAGTGCACGCTCCAGAAGAATGGCACGGACTTGTAGACTTCGCGGTGGCCGAGCATGTTGCGTGCAGCGGTCTGGCCTTGCCATTGCGCCACATTCCAGTGCTCGATACGCACGCGCTTGCCGTTGTTGGCGTCGGGGTAGCGGGCGATGTCGCCGGCGGCGTAGATGCCGGGGCAGCTGGTTTCGAGGTATTTATCGACCGTCACGCCCTTGTCGATGGCGAGGCCGGCCTGCTCGGCGAGTTGTAAGGCCGGCCTGACACCGACGCCGATCACCACCAGATCGGCGGCGATGCGTTCGCCGCTTTCCAGCGTGACCGCATCGGCGGCGATTGCCTGTGGTTTGGTGCCGAGATGAAAGACGACACCGTGCTGTTCGTGCAGGACGCGAATGAAGTCGCCAATCTCGGGGCCAAGGATGCGTTCCAGTGGCCGCTGGTCCGGCGCGACGACGTGCACTTCCAACCCGCGTGCGCGCAACGAGGCCGCCGCCTCCAGACCGATGAAACTCGCGCCGATCACCACGGCGCGTTTGGCATGCTTAGTCGCGGTGACGATGCCGTGACTGTCGGGCAGGCTGCGCAGGTAATGAACGTGCGGCAGGTCCGCCCCGGGAATCGGCAGGTGCACGGGGTCGGCACCGGTCGCCAGCAGCAGCGCACCGTAGTTGAGACTGCGGCCATCCGCGAGGGTGACCTTGCGTTGCGCCGGATCGAGCGCCGTCGCTGCGATACCGGTGATCAGTTGGATATCGTTGTCGCTGTAATAGGCATCCGGCATCAGCCACAACCAGTCTTCCGGCATGCCGCCCGCGAGATAGTCTTTGGACAGATTCGGCCGATCGAGCGGTGGGTTCGCTTCTGCGCCGATCATGGTAATAGCTCCGCGGTAGCCTTCGCGGCGCAGCATGTCGACCGCGGCGGTGCCGGCGGCGCCCGTGCCGATGACGATGATCGATTCCGGCACCTGCGCGAGTGTGGTGCGCGGTGCCGACACCGCTTGGGGCGCGGCGAGACGAATGGTATCGCCGTCGCGTTCGACCTGCCAGCACGGCAAGGGTTTGAAGGCCGGCGCGGCCAGCGCTTCGCCGGTGCGCAGACTGAAGCAGGCGTGATGCCAGGGACAGCGTACGGTGTCGCCGACCAGGATACCATCGGTCAGCAGTGCGCCGTAATGTGTGCATACCGCGCCGACGGCGAATACCTCATCACCGCGCCGCGCCAGCATCACATGCTCGCCATCGGCGTGGCCGAGCAGCGTTTCGCCGTCGCGCAGTTTGGCGAAGGAATAACCCTGGGTGAAATTGGGACCGCGCACTTGTTTCGGTTTTGACATGGTCAACCTCTGTTGTCGGGAGGTGGAGGATGTGGATGCGTACTGAGTTCCCTCACCCTGGCCCTCTTCCTGGGGAGAGGGGACGTTCTTTTGAGCCGGATATTACTGACAACTGTTGCCGACATTTTCGGGATCGGCGCTGACTTCGCAATGAGTAATGAACAGTTGTTTGTCCGCCCTACTGTACTTTACTTGCTTGGGTGAATCATACCCGACGCCGCGTGCTACTTCAGCCCAACAGGTTGTGTGACTTCTTACTCCGATAGCTGGAATGGGTGGTCGTTGCCTGGCCGTACTCTGTCTGACTGGACATAGTATAGGCTCATCTCTCCCCCACCCTCTCCCACCCGGGCGGGAGAGGCTGATGTGTGCAGCCTCATTTGCGGGTAGCGGGGGCCGAGGACGTGGTGGGTTTGTGATGATTGATAATCCAAGGCGCGGCCCTGGCCATGGGACAGGGCGCCGACGAGTTCCTGGGCACGCAGGGTGACCCGTGGGACACGCAATCGGACATGTTCTTTGCACTGATCGGCGCCTGCACGTCTCTGCTGTTGCTATCACGCGTTCATGACCGCCAGATT
Organism: Gammaproteobacteria bacterium; assembly: GCA_038319625.1. Classification (GTDB taxonomy): domain Bacteria; phylum Pseudomonadota; class Gammaproteobacteria; order JBBQDK01; family JBBQDK01; genus JBBQDK01. The sequence goes on along the minus strand of JBBQDK010000007.1, from coordinate 9,016 downwards.
CAGGCCATGCAGACGCGGCAACACTCTGCCTGATGCGTGTGACGGATAGCTCTGGACGATTATCCGCAGCCACCGGGACAAGGTTCACTCACTACCGGAATTTTGTACTATTGCTGTTACGCGTATGATGTAAAATCTTCGCCAGTTTCAAGCAGCGTTATCACGCGATGACCGAACGACTTTTGGAATCATTTTAAATGAAGATGCGCACAGGGTTTATTTTAGGTACGGCGCTGGTGGCGATAGTGCTCAGCGGCTGCAACAAGACCCAGGAGACAGCGGGCACGGCATCAGGCACAACGGAGCAGCCTCGCACGGGTTCGACCCGCGCCAACGAGCTCGCGGTAACGAAGCGGGTCGAAGCCGCGCTGGCGCAGGACGAAATACTGAAGGGCTTCGGCATCACTGTCCAAACCCAAAAAGGCGACGTCCTGCTCAAGGGCGTTCTCGACGACCGCCGCCAGATCGATCACGCGAAACAACTGGTGCGCGGCATCGAAGGCGTGCACACCCTTCACGATGAATTGAGTCTCAAGAACTAGAGAGCGCTTCTCAGGGTGCCGCGCGCAGGGTGACGACGAGAATCTCTCCGGGGCGCCACGGGCCAGACCGCGACAAGGTAAACCTGAGGAAGCTTTCGGAGGTAAACTCCGTTAATCAGATGAGGCCCTTGTCGGCGAAACCCATCCTGGCCCAGGATGCTTTCTGGCAACCCGGGTGGCGTCTATGTTAGAGTTTCCTGGCTGAAGTATCAGAAAGAAAATATTTTTTGATCGCCAGTAACGGATTATCCGGCAGGCATTGGCACAGCTACGTTTCCCTTCTATACTTTCTAAACCTTGGTTGCCGCCTCCAAGTGACAAGCAGAATGTAATATTCCGTGCCGTGCACGCGATGTGTTGTATCCCACTAATACAACCTGTGTCGGCTTCTCAATTGCCATGTGAAATCTGGAGATCATCTCATGCGCCCGATGACGATCGTCACACTATTTATTATTGGCTGCCTGGCGACGGGTCAGGCCTGGTCACAGACCGCGTTGATGAAGCAGTCGCAGGGACTGTTCAAGCCGATACCCGCCAGCGCGCCGCCCTTCAAGGACAATGCCGCGACACCGGCCAAGGTGGAGCTCGGCAAGATGCTCTACTTCGAGCCGCGGTTGTCCGAAAGCCATTCGATCAGTTGCAATTCCTGCCACATGGTCGGCATGGGCGGCGTCGACCTCCAGGAGACATCGCTCGGTCATCGCTGGCAGCATGGTGGCCGCAATGCGCCGACCGTCTACAACGCGGTGTTCGGTGTCGCGCAGTTCTGGGATGGGCGGGCCAAGGACCTTGAACAACAAGCCGGCGGCCCGCTGGTCAATCCGGTCGAAATGGACACAACCGAGGAGCATGTCGTCGAGCAGCTCAAGGGTATCCCGGGCTATGCCGCGGTATTCGCCAAGGCCTTCCCGGGCACAAAGGATCCGATCACCTTCGACAATGTGCGCAAGGCGATTGCCGTGTTCGAAGCCACCCTGATAACACCGAACGCGCCATTCGATCGTTACCTCGAAGGTAACGAGAAGGCTCTCGACGCGAATCAGAAGGAAGGTCTGGCGCTGTTCATCAGCAAGGGCTGTTCGAGCTGCCACAACGGCATCAACGTGGGCGGCGGCATGTATGCCCCGTTCGGCGTGGTGGAACGGCCCGGCGCCGACATTCTGCCGCCCGACGACAAGGGTCGCTTCGAAGTCACCAAGACTGTCAGCGACGAGTATGTATTCCGGGTCCCTGCGCTGCGCAACATTGCTCTGACCGCACCCTATTTCCATACCGGCAAGGTCTGGGACCTGCGTCAAGCCGTGGCGATCATGGGCAGCAGCCAGCTCGGCGCGAAGCTCAGCGAGGACGAGGTCAGCAAGATCGAAGCCTTCCTGGGCACGCTGACAGGCGATCAACCGAAAATTACGCTGCCGATCCTGCCCGCCAGTGTAGCCGCCACACCCCGACCCAATCCCTAGGAGAGCATCGGTCACGAAAATTCAAACAGTGGCAGTCAAGGTAGCAGAGGGTAATTTATTTACCCACAACTTAAATCGGCAACCGCTGGGTTGCCGATTTAAGGAAGATCTGAAAAACCATTAACCGCCAAGGACGCCAAGAAAATCTGTTCTGAAATTCAAGAGGAAATATCTTGGCGTCCTTGGCGGTTCAAGTAATAAATCTGAGTTTTCTTATTTCGATTGGCTCCTCCGCAGAATTAGTGAGTAACTTGACGATTCTGGTCTTCATAACTTGCTGTAGTTGCGATGGTATAGTTGAATTCATGTCGCGTAGAGAGTGGCTACGTATTATTTCGGGGTATTACTGCGAACCGGATGATAGGCAAAGTCTCAGAGTGACAATTCCCTCTCCCTCAGGGAGACGACTGCATGGATGCAGGAGGTAGGGCAACGCCGGGAGCGGTTGCCGAGGGCCAGGGTGAGGGGGGGCAAAACATGAAGTCAGGAGAGATGACAATCTATCTGGAAGCTCTGAAGTACAGGGTTCTGCGCTTCTGGAATCATGAGATTCTGATTGGGGCAAAGGCCATTCCGGAGTGTATCCATCAGGCACTGATTAAATCCCCTCTCCCCAACCCCTCTCCCTGAGGGAGAGGGGGACTTTATTACAGCTGACCCACGAATTCTGCGGCAGAGCCTTTCGATTGTGTGGCCCGTCAGCCGACTACCATTCACGCGCCATAGACGGCATCCTGGAATGGCTGGCCCGAAATTGTGGGCCGCTTATTGATTACTCGGTACGAGCACCGCGACAGTGTCTCCGGGTTCATGCAGTTCACCGTTCAGCCGCCAGTCTTCCGCAGCGATCTGCACATACCAATGTCCCGGAGCCAATGCTGACAGGATTCCTTCATAGTAACCGTCGGGTTTGCGCACCAACGTGAGATCCTGATCCATGCCGTCACGCGTGGCGTGCATCAGCTTGAGTTCCAGGCGTTCTGGCGCTGCGGCGGTGGCAGAGTTCGCAGCGGCAAGTTGCACGTGCACCCGACCGCCCTGCACATCCAGACGCACCTGCGCACGCAAGCCGTAACGGCGCGCGGCGTGATCGCGATCCAGCACGCGGTTGATCTCCTTGCCGTGCTGATAATAGTCATCCTCGACCAGTCCATCGTCGCTGCGTATGGCAAGGTACAAGGTGATGAAACTGGCGACTACCGCGGAGGCCGGCAGCAATATCAGCATCAGCACCAGCGGCTGGCGGTACCAGGGAGTGGTATCAGTAACAGTATTCATCAGTCATGCTCCCGTTCAGTTTCAGGCCCCATAAAGCGGGTGGCTTTGACCGCGTCGAGACGCGGATCGTCTTTGGCTTGCAGGTGGAAGAGTATTTTCGAACTGCGCTTGTGCAGATTATCTTCGTCGACAGTGACACGCACACCGAGCTCCCGCACCTCGCCCGGTCCGACATGCAGGTTTTCGTCCATAGCTATTTGCAGGCCGGGGATGCCCTGCGCATCCAGGGTGTAATCATGCGGGCGCTCGTCCATATTGATGATCTTCAACGTGTACACATTCTCTATGCCGTCGTCGGTTTCGCGATAGAGGCTGTTGCGGTCCCTGATCACGTCCAGCTCCAGCGCCACGCGCTGACTGATGGCAATGCCCAGACTGACAATGATCAGTACCAGGATGGTCGCGTAGATGATCACACGCGGCCGCAGAATACGCACCTTCTTGCCCTCCAGGGCATTCTCGGTGGTGTAGCGGATCAGACCGCGCGGATAGTTCATTTTGTCCATGACGTCGTTGCAGACGTCGATGCATGCCGAGCAGCTGATGCACTGATACTGCAGGCCATTGCGGATGTCGATGCCGGTCGGACAGACCTGTACGCACAGAGTGCAGTCTACGCAGTCGCCCTTGCCGACCGCTTTGTAGTCTTCGCCTTTGGCGCGCGAGCCGCGCGGTTCGCCGCGCGCCGGGTCATAAGAGATGATCAGAGTGTTCTTGTCGAACATCGCGCTCTGGAAGCGCGCGTACGGGCACATGTACAGACATACCTGTTCGCGCATGAAGCCGGCATTGCCGTAGGTGGCGAAGCTGTAGAAGATGATCCAGAAGGTTTCCCACGGTCCGAGGCCGAGCTGCAGGATATTTTCGGCCAGGCCGCGGATCGGCGTGAAGTAGCCGACGAAGGTGAACCCGGTATAGGCCGACAGCAACAGCCAGACCAGCTGCTTGCTGCCTTTGATGGCGATCTTGCGTGCTGTCCACGGCGCCTTGTCGAGCTTCATCTGCCGCGGCCGATCACCTTCGATCTTGCGCTCGATCCAGAGGAACAATTCCGTCCAGACCGTTTGCGGACAGGCGTAACCGCACCAAATGCGCCCGGCCAGGGCCGTGAAGAAGAACAGCGACAGTGCCGCGGCGATCAGCAGTACCGCGAAGAAGAACAGATCCTGCGGCCAGAACACCAGGCCGAAAATATAGAACTTGCGCTCGGGCAGATCGAGCAGCACGGCCTGGCGGCCGCCCCACTCGATCCAGGGCGTCAAATAGTAGATGCCCAGCAACGCGAACACGCCTACGGCGCGCCAGAACGCGAACAGCCCATGCACCTCACGCGGATAGATTTTCTGGTGCTTGGCGTACAGCGACTCCGACGCCTTGGTCGAGGCGCTGGTCTTGTTGCGATCTGAGGTGTTGCTCATGTGGGTACCGATGACATTACGACAAGAGAACAGATTTCGCTACGGGGATGCTGTTCATTGCGGCCCCGCGATCCTGCGGGCCGTGTTTATCCCTGACGTGTTTCGCAGGGCTGCGCGAAATAACAGGTCAGCATGCAGGACGCGGCCGTCAACAGCCAGAACAGAAAAAATCCCACCGTGTAGACACCAAGCCTGCTGGCCTCGGCAAAGCGTGTCTGACTGAGCAGATCCAGCGGGTCAAAGGCGGTAAAGAACAAGGCAGTCGCCAAGCCCGCCGTGAGGAAGGATGGCCAGAGTACCGAGATGATGCGTTGTGTGTTGCTAACCGACATGGCTATACATTCTAAAGTTTCAGGTGATGGTCCACAAGGACAGTTCCTGCCGCAGAAATGCAGGAATTAATTGCTGCCTATGCCAGCCCCTGCGACAAAAAAACCAGATAATGTCAGACACTACCAGTTGAATATCAACGGCCTTCCTGTTGCTGCGACAGGCTGTAGACGTAGGCCGCCAGCAGATGCACCTTGGCCTCGCCGAGGTATTCGCGGTGTGCCGGCATGTGTCCCTGCCGTCCGTTTTCGATGGTGTACATCACGGTGCTCAGCGTACCGCCGTACAACCAAGTCCGGTCGGTGAGGTTGGGCGCGCCCATGGCAATATTGCCCTTGGCGTCCACACCGTGACAGGCCGCGCAATTCGCTTCGAAGATGGCCTTGCCCTTGGTGGCGGTGACGTTGTCGATGTCGTGACCGGACAGGCTGCGCACATAGGCGGCCACTGTGGCGACACCCCCTTTGCCAAGCACCGGCAGCCAGGCCGGCATCACGCCGTTGCGGCCGTCGTTGATGGTGGTCTCGATCTCGTCCGGCTGACCACCGTACAGCCAATCCTGATCGCGCAGGTTCGGGAACCCCGGACCACCGCCGGCATCTGAACCATGGCAGACCATGCAATAGGTAAGGAACAACCGCCTGCCTGTTTTGACCGCGTTCGGGTCATGCGCCAGGGTTGGTATATCGATCTTCTGATATTTGGCGAATAGCGGGCCGTACTTTGCATCCGCTGCCTTCATTTCAGCGGTGTAACTTCCCGCCATGGTGTAGCCGAGAACGCCCCGGTAGGCGCCGAGACCGGGATACAGCACCAGATACACCGCGCCGAACACCAGTGAGATGTAGAACAACATCAGCCACCAGCCGGGCATCGGGTTGTTGAGTTCCTGCAGATCGCCATCCCAGACATGTCCGGTCGCTTCGACCTGCGCGCCGGGCTGTGCCTTTTTGCGTACGGACATCCAGCGGATCAGCCAGATGATACCGATGAAGCTCAACATCACTATGACAGTGATGTACCAACTCCAGAAGGGACTTGTAAAATCAAACATGGAAACCTCGTTTGCGGACTACAGCGTCACGCTGCGAGCCACCGCGATTGTTTTGCACCGGCTCATGATTCGGCCACAGGCACAACGTACTAATCGTCTTCCAGGGGCAGATTCGCCAACTCCTCGAAGTCCTTCTTGCGTTTGCCGCTCCAGGCCCAGAGCACAATGCCGATGAAAAACACGAACGCCACGATGGTCCAGACGATATGCAATGTGATGTCAGACATTCTTACCTCCGGGTCTTGATGGCGGTGCCAAGATTCTGCAGATAGTCGATGACGGCATCCATCTCGGTTTTGCCTTCCAGCGCCTTGGGCGCGTTTGCGATATCTTCATCGGTGTAGGGTGTACCCAGCCAGCGTAATGCCTTCATCTTGCGCTGGATGTTCGAGGCGTCTACCGGCGTCGTGTCCAGCCATGGAAAGCCGGGCATGATCGACTCGGGTACCACATCACGCGGGTTGATCAGGTGCGCACGATGCCATTCGTCGCTGTAGCGGCCACCGACACGCTGCAGATCCGGGCCGGTGCGTTCGGAACCCCACAGGAACGGCCGGTCGTAGACAAACTCGCCGGCCACCGAGTAATGACCGTAACGCTCGGTCTCGGCGCGGAACGGACGAATCATCTGCGAATGGCAAACGCTGCAGCCTTCGCGGATGTAGATGTCACGCCCGGTCAATTCCAAAGCCGTGTAGGGCTTCAGACCCTCGACCGGTTGGGTGGTCGACTTCATGAAGAACAGCGGCACGATCTCGACCAGTCCGCCGATGCTCATCACCAGCACAGTCAGAATGATCAGCAGGGCGAGATTGGTTTCAACTTTTTCATGTCCAGACATTGCTCATTCCTCAATGCGCGGGCGCGGGAATCGCGGTCAAGACAGGCTTGACGCCGGCGATGGTCTTCCACAGGTTGTAGCCCATCACCAGCATGCCGCTGAGGAAGAACACGCCACCCAGGAACCGCACCATGTAGAACGGGTGCATGGCCTGCACACCTTCCACAAACGAATAGGTAAGGGTGCCGTCGGTGTTCACCGCGCGCCACATCAGGCCCTGCATGACACCGGCCACCCACATGGAGACGATGTACAGCACGATGCCGATAGTGGCGATCCAGAAATGCACCTCCACCAGTGCGAGCTTGTAGATCTGACGGCCGAACAGGCGCGGAATCATGTAATACATGGCACCAATCGTGATCATCGCCACCCAGCCCAGCGCACCGGAGTGCACGTGGCCGATGGTCCAGTTGGTGTAATGCGACAAGGCGTTCACCGTCTTGATGGCCATCATCGGACCTTCGAAAGTGGACATGCCGTAGAATGAGATCGACACGATCAGGAAGCGCAGCACCGGATCGGTACGCAGTTTCTCCCAGGCGCCCGACAGTGTCATGATGCCATTGATCATACCGCCCCAGGACGGTGCCAGCAGGATCAGTGAAAACACCATGCCGAGCGACTGGGTCCATTCCGGCAGCGCCGTGTAGTGCAGATGGTGCGGACCGGCCCAAATATAGGTGAATACCAGCGCCCAAAAGTGCACCACCGAGAGCCGGTAGGAATACACCGGACGACCGGCCTGTTTCGGCACAAAATAGTACATGATGCCGAGAAAGCCCGCCGTCAGGAAGAAACCCACCGCGTTATGGCCGTACCACCACTGGACCATGGCGTCCTGCACGCCGGCGTAGATCGAATAGGACTTGAACCAGCCAACCGGCACCTCCAGGTTGTTGAAGATATGCAGCACGGCAATGGTGAGGATGAAGCCGCCGAAGAACCAGTTGGCGACATAGATGTGTTTGACACGGCGCTTGGCGATCGTGCCGAAGAATACAAACGCGTAGGACACCCAGACGATTGCGATCAGAATGTCCAGCGGCCATTCCAGCTCGGCGTATTCCTTGGACGAAGTGTAACCGAGCGGCAAAGTGATGACTGCCCCGAGAATCACTGTCTGCCAGCCCCAGAAGGTGAAGGCCGCGAGCTTCTGTGCGAACAGGCGCACATGACAGGTACGTTGCACGACGTAATATGAAGTGGCGAACAACGCACAGCCACCGAAGGCGAAGATCACCGCGTTAGTGTGCAAGGGCCGCAGGCGGCCGAAGCTGATGTACGGAATGTCGAAGTTCAACGCCGGCCAGGTCAACTCAGCGGCGATGTAGACACCGACCAGCATGCCGACGATACCCCAGACGATGGTCATGATGGCGAATTGCCGAACGACGGTGTCGTTGTATGTTTCTTGAGTGGCCATATGCCTCCCGCTACCTCTGTCTTGGATTAGTGTGTCTTGCCGGAACGATCGGCGGCGGCAACAGCATTTGGTGCGCGCGTTGCCGGCCGTACCGCCTGCCTGTCAGTTCAGCCGCTCGTGAAGACCGGTCCGACACCCCAACTCCAGAGTATCACCGAGGCCGCCATCACGCCGACCAGCATGACGAGTCCCACGCCGAGTACCGCGCTGGAAAACAGGAACCCGCGCTCCGGCGGAATCTCCATCATGATGGGCACGCCGGTATATAGAAGGTAGACACTGTAGGCAAGTGCGGGCAGGCCCAACAGCATATTCAACCAGAGCAACGGATACAGCGCAGTGAATCCGATAAGGAACAAGGGAGTGGCGGTGTAAGCGGCCAGGGCGATGCATTGCGGTAGCGGTTTTTCGGCGCCGTAGGTTTGTCCCATCCATTGCATCAGCTTGCCGACAGTGAATACGCCAACCAGCATGGTGACATAGAACAAAATGGTAATCGGCAGGGCACTAGCGGAGGTCAGTTTGGTGACTTCATGATTGCCGATCTGCCAGCCCACCTGGGTGGTGCCGATATACCCGCTGATAGCCGGTATGGCGGCCAACATCAGCACATGCGAGCAATAGCAGGTTCCAATGGTGCAGTGCTCATTGTGGATCGCCTGCC